>CAZKXG010000270.1:2689-3777 GCA_964556465.1 uncultured Cryomorphaceae bacterium
AAATGGCGGATGATCCGGAAAGAGTTTGTCGTCAAAAAGTAAACCCGCGAGCGTTCCGCCCGGCACAAGCAATTCATTCATTTTTTTGGCATAAGCCGCGCGCAGAGAAGGATCAAGAGCGCAGAAAAAAGTCTGTTCCAGGATCAAATCGTAGGTTTCTTTCAAATCGAAGAAATCTCCTAGAATCATATTTTCTTCGGGAAATTCGGGAAAGCGCTTTTTCAAACTATCAAAAGCACCTTGTGCCAAATCAACTACAAAAGTATTTGTGTAACCGGCTTTGAAGATCTCTTCCGCTTCGTAGCCATTGCCACAACCTGGAATGAGAATTCGGATATTCTTGTTTTCATAACTCGTGGCGAATTCAGTTAGGGCAGGAGAGGCATACCCAATGTCCCACCCGGTTTGTCCTTCTTCCCAGCGCTCCTCCCAGTAGTCTTTATTCCAAGTGTTCATCCTTGTTTTTTCTTAAAAAGTGCTACCGCCTCCACATGCCCCGTATGCGGGAACTGATCCACCAAGGCAAATTTCTTCAATTGGTAATTCGAAGCTTGTAGTGTTTCAGTATCCCTGGCCAACGTAGCGGGATTGCACGATATATAAACTATTGTATCAGCATCGAGTTCAATTGTTCTTTTCAATGCTTTTGGGGCGATACCACCACGTGGCGGGTCAAGAATGACCGCATCAATCTTACCTTGGTATTCGGGGTGGTGGAGCAAGAACTTGCCCACATCGGCCGCTTCGAAGTCCACGTTTGAGACACCATTTTCCACGGCTGATCTTTTGGCATCTTCAATTGCCTTTTCGACGATGTCAACTCCCAGTACCTTCGCTTCCGTGAGTTTCGATCCAACTAGTTGCCCGATGGTACCCGTTCCGCAGAACAAGTCGAGGATCAATCCCTTTCCTTCTGTTTCTTCTGATAGATAGTCTATAGCTCTGGCGTAAAGCCTTTCTGCAGAGCGCGGATTGGTTTGGAAGAAGCTCTCCATCTGGATTTTAAAATTCAATCCACTTAGCTCTTCTTCGATGTAGTCTCTTCCGAAGATCAGCTTACTTTCGCCCTCGAGCGGCTGCACCCGATC
>CAZKXG010000271.1:0-3711 GCA_964556465.1 uncultured Cryomorphaceae bacterium
TTATTTTTCTTCTTTTCCTACGGCCTGTTAATGGGGATTGCGGTCTACAGTCAAAGGAAGGGCTTAAAGAATTATTCGAATAATGATGGTGCTAAAAGGAACGAGTCGGAATAGTTATTCCGATCGCTATTAAAGCTCGATAGCATTTCGACTACTTCATTAAGTCATTGCTATTTTTCCATTTGAGAATTCTTAATTCTCTAATTTATAATTGTCAATTCTCCATTGTACATTGCTCAGTGAACACTGAAAACTGCACATGTCCAAATACATTCTCTCTCTCGATCAAGGCACTACCAGTTCCAGAGCCATTGTGGTAGACCAAGCCGGAGATATCGTCGCCATAGCTCAAAAGGAATTCAAACAATACTTTCCTCAATCAGGATGGGTAGAGCACGATCCGATTGAGATATGGTCTTCTCAAAAATCAGTGGTCACCGAGGCCACGGCAAAATTGGGAATGTTCATAACGCGATTGTATGGCAAGACCGTCGTACTTCCGCATTCTGCGATGAGCTACGTGCAAGGGGCCATGCCGAATTGATCCAGTCTAAAACGGGATTGGTGATCGATGCTTACTTCTCCGGCACCAAGCTAAAGTGGATATTGGACAATGTGGAAGGAGCTAGGGAAAGGGCAGAGGCAGGAGAGTTGGCTTTCGGTACGGTTGATTCATGGCTGATTTGGAAGCTCACCAAAGGGAAGCTCCACCTTACCGATGTATCGAATGCTAGCCGCACCATGCTTTACAACATCCATACATTACAATGGGACAATGAGCTACTCGAACTTTTGGATATACCTGAAAGCCTGCTACCTCAAGTGAAATCGAGCAGTGAAGTTTATGGCGACAGTAGTTTCGGAATACCCATTGCCGGCATTGCAGGAGATCAGCAAGCCAGCCTTTTCGGGCAAATGGCACTGGAGCCAGGAATGGTGAAAAACACCTATGGCACAGGTTGTTTCTTGATGGCCAACACGGGAGAAAAACCCGTCACTTCCAAAAACAACTTATTGACCACCATCGCCTGGCAAATAAACGGAAAGACAATTTACGCCTTGGAAGGCAGCATATTTATTGCAGGAGCTGTAGTGCAATGGATGCGCGACGAAATGGACTTTATCCGAAACTCTGAAGACATTGAAAAATTAGCGGAATCTGTTCCTGACAACGGTGGAGTGTTTATGGTGCCTGCTTTCGCAGGACTTGGCGCTCCGCATTGGAATCAGTACGCTCGAGGAATTATCGCAGGAATTTCACGAGGAACAAAAAAAGGCCATATCGCCAGAGCAGCTCTGGAGGCTATATGCTTCCAGTCCAAAGACGTAATGGAAGCTATCCAAGGCGATGCAGAGATTCCAATCAAAGAACTAAGAGTAGATGGAGGTGCCGCTGTAAATGATGCCTTAATGCAGTTCCAAGCCGATATTCTAGACATTAATGTAGTGAGGCCACAAATGCATGAAACTACTGCTTTAGGTGCGGCGTATTTAGCAGGCCTAGCGGTAAAATTCTGGACACTCGACGAATTAAAGAGTCAATGGAAAGAAGACAAAACGTTTGAACCTAAAATGGATATGAATGATCGCAAAGCCAAATACTCCAGATGGTTAAAGGCAGTTGACTTATCAAAAGATTGGCTTTAACCACTTAAATAAAAGAGGTAGAGATGAAAAGAGAAGAAATGATCAAACAGCTCGAAGATCATCAAAGTAAGCCTTGGGATGTATTGGTTATTGGAGGGGGAGCTTCAGGTTTGGGCGCCGCTCTGGAAGCGGCTAGTCGTGGCTTTAAAACTCTTTTATTAGAGCAAGCTGATTTTGCCAAAGGCACGTCGAGTCGAAGTACCAAGTTAATACACGGAGGTGTGCGCTACTTGGCTCAAGGCGATATTGCGCTCGTCTTCGAAGCACTCCACGAAAGAGGGTTGTTGATGAAAAACGCACCACATTTGGTGAGCAACCAAACTTTTGTCATTCCAAATTACGATTGGTGGGAAGGCCCTTACTACACCTTGGGTTTAAAGGTATACGATATGATGGCGGGAAAGCTTGGTCTCGGTCCATCGGTGAGTATAAGCAAAGAAGAAACCATGAAGGCCATTCCCAATATAAGGGAAGAAGGACTAAGAGGAGGTGTGATTTACCAAGATGGTCAATTTGATGATTCGCGATTAGCCATCAACCTGGCTCAGTCCATTGCAGATTTAGATGGGACGGTTTTGAATTACATGAAAGTATCGGGATTGCTTAAGAATGATGAGATCGTTTGTGGAGTGAAAGCCATAGATCAAGAATCCCTCAAAGAGTATAAGATCGAAGCCAATGTCGTGATCAATGCAACGGGCGTTTTCGTAGATGATATTCTGCGAATGGATGATTCAGAATCACCACGGACCATTGTCCCGAGTCAAGGTGTTCATATTGTATTGGAAAAAGAATTCCTACAGGGAGACTCAGCCATACTTATTCCCAAAACGGATGATGGACGAGTTCTCTTCGCTGTACCCTGGTACGGAAAAGTAGTAGTCGGAACCACTGACACAATGATTAAAGAGCCCTCTCTGGAGCCAAGAGCACTAGATGAGGAAGTTGAGTTTATACTTAAAACAGCGGGAGATTATTTGACCAGAGTTCCATCTCGACAAGATGTACTTTCGGTCTTTGCCGGATTAAGACCCTTGGCAGCACCAAAGGAAAATAGCACCAAGACAAAAGAGATTTCACGCGGCCACAAGATCATTGTTTCGCTTTCGGGCATGATCACAATGACCGGTGGGAAATGGACGACTTACCGAAAGATGGGAGAGGACGCTATTGATCAAGCCATCATCGTTGCTGATTTGGATGAGAGGAGTTCATCGACTAAATTCATGCCCATTCATGGTCACGATGAAGAAGCTATCGATGGAGCTCCACTGCGCTTTTACGGAAGTGATCGGCATAAAATTCTCAAGCTTATTGAAGAAGATCCCAGGCTGGGAGAAAAGCTACACCCCAAGCTTGACTTCATGAAAGCAGAGGTAATTTGGGCGGTACGAGAAGAAATGGCCAGAACCATTGAAGATGTTTTATCCAGAAGGGTAAGAGCACTTTTTCTGGATGCCCGAGCCAGCGTAGAAATGGCAGAAGAAGTTGCCGGGCTTATGGCTCCGCATCTCGGTTGGGATGGCGCAAGGGTTGGCAAAGAACTTGAGAAGTATAAGTCAATTGCCAAAGGGTATATTCTTTGATCTTCAACCATGACCATAAGCCTAAGACGATCTTTTTTCCCATATTCACCGCTTAAATGACAGCCTATCTCTTTGAATTTATCGGTACAGCCATTCTCATTCTTTTTGGCAATGGAGTAGTCGCCAATCTGGTGCTGAAGGGCACTAAAGGATCCGATCTGGGTTGGGTCGGAATCGCTATTGCTTGGGGAATAGCTGTTTTTGTCGCCGTATATGTGAGTGCCGCTAAAAGTGGAGCACACATCAATCCTGCTGTTACAATCGGGTTGGCTTCAGCCGGAAAATTTGATTGGCAATTGGTCCCCGGCTATATAGCTGCTCAAGTTCTGGGAGCTATGTTTGGAAACACGTTGGTTTGGTTGACCTACAAGAAACAATACGATGCAACAGAAGATCAAGAAGCCTTGAGAGCCACCTTTTGCACTACACCTGCTATACGCAACCCTTTTTGGAATTTTGCTACAGAGTTCATCGGCAC
>CAZKXG010000272.1:0-3706 GCA_964556465.1 uncultured Cryomorphaceae bacterium
AAGCACAACGCTAAGCTAAGAAACGTGTCCCGAAGGGCATGTTTTCTTAGGTATTGTTGTGTGGAGCTTTTCTTTTTTTCACTGTCCTAATTTCAGCAATCTTTCTGATAATTCCTTGTTCCTTACCACTATTGAATGTCTGGATTTTTTCTTCGCGAAGCTCTTCATCTTAGAAGATAGTTCGAGCGGTAATTCAGCGATTAAAAATTCAATTGCATCAGGGTTGTCAGTTAAGTAAAGAAGTCCATCATACTCACAAAGGCCCTCGACTGAGTAGTCCATTAAATACTTGTTGAAAGCCATCAAAAACAGCTCCTGATTAATTTCAAATAATTCCGAAGGAATTCTGAATGACGGAGTCTTCTGGTAGTTCAGATAATACTGAGTCAGTAATTGAAGGTCTGATGGGGCGAAGGTTTTAAGAATGACGGTCACGTATTCAGGTAAGATTCGCTCATATCGTCCACGTTCGATAAGTTTTTTTGCTCTCTTTTTAATCTCTTCTATTTGTCTCTGGTGCCCAAACAAAGGAATGAGTTCACAAGCGAATAATGCAAGATTTTGTCTTTTCAGCAACTCATCAATAAATGCTTCCCGTTTATCTTGAGTAAATGACTGAACTTCTGATTTAAGACGATCAAGCATGTCGAGACCACCGTCTTTATCATTTCGGAATTTATGGCTGAAATCAGCCCACCAATTATCAAAAGTCAATTTGTCCGCCATTAGTTACTCTGGTTGGCTGATATGTGCGTCATTTTTTAGTTCCACACAACAAGTGTATATACTCAATAATACAAAAGTTAATTATCGTTAGCCCACCAATAGGGCGGCTAACACAAATAGAATATTGATCTATTCATGTTATCCACCGTATAGGTGTCATTCGCGTGTAAAAGCATTTAATAGTCTGCCTCAAATTACGAACTCCCCACCACCCCACCCACAGGAGATTTCCTGTTTTTTTTCAGGAAAATTCCTTAAAAATCTCAGGGTTTTTCCTGTACGCTATCTCGAATACACCGTGTATGTTTGTATCAACCAAAACGCGCTATTCAGATCTGGTGAGACTTATCTGAATATTTTTCGCAATTTCTTCATAGGAATGAAGACCCCTTCTCTGAGAGCGGAAGGGGTTTTTTTTTGCGTGTGTTCACGATAATAATCCTTCGTCTTTCCGGATTTACTTGAACTATCAAGGGTGTTTACCCATTTTGATTGAGAAACAACTTCACAATGGTTTGTGCTTGAAAATGACCTACCTTATGTTTCTCCTTAAGAAAAGCAGTCATCTCCTTTTTATCCGAAAGGTTCTCGTCTGCCAATAAGGCTATCCACTCATCGAGAGTTTTCCCTGTTTTCTCTTTCAGATTCTTAACAATAGCATTTTCCATTTCTTGAGGTGACAATCCCATCAGTATGCGCTTTTGAGTGAAACGATATCAGTACTAGAAAAAATGCTCCAAGACAGTCATTTGCCGTGAACCTTTCCCAATGCCTTCTTCAAAATTAATGGAATCATTCCACTTGCCCTATGCGTTTTTTCGAAACGGTATTTTGTCACTTCGATTGATTCTGCCGAGGCACGAGGAAGAAATGTATCGAGAAGTCTTGGGAAGTAGAATGGGCGTCAAAGCGTTTTAAATACAATTGCTCCTGCTTTCGCAAGAGCAATCACTCCAACTAACAAATCGATTACTCCCTTCGGTTAGAGATACCGCTACTTCGCTTTGACCATTCTTTGGACACCATGGCTTGAGCGATCGGCACTTTGGATGTGCACGAAGTACATTCCCGCAGGAAGGTGGCTTACGTCTACCTTTTCAAGACGGGATACGTTAGCGCGTGAATCGATCACTTGCCCGCTCAAGTTGAGGATGCTGAGCGAGTAGAGATCTTGCCTGCCTTCAATCTGAAAATAAGTTTCGCACGGAGAAGGAAACACCTTGAAGTCATCGGTTTCTCCGCCGTATTCAGAAGTGGAGGTCAGTACTTCCTCTACACCACCGATGATATTCAACACATCCCAATTTCCAATAAATATTCCCGGAAGCACTTCTGTCTCTTTCCAGAATAGCGTGTCTGTAACCGTGCAGATGATTCCTTCAATAGTATTGGTAATGGCTACGGTTACTTCCATGGAATCTGTGATGGGAACGGTATGCTCAAAGAGCACCAAGCCTTGTTCGAATGCATCGCCGGCAGTGGCATCTTCGAAGACCAACTCGCCCGAGAAGGTGGTCACTTCCCACTCGCAGGTATTGGCAAAACCTGATGGAATAAGGAAAAAGCCGGGGTGGTACAACTGAACAAAGGCCGTATCGGATGATGAGACCGAGACGCCCATACTTGAGCATTGACCGTAGGCTACAATAGTGGCAGTAGTTAAGATGATCGAGGCGATGATTTTTTTCATGGGATGATTTCGGTTTTAGTGGAGGACGAATTCATTCTGAGGATAGTTGTATACTTCGTCCGAGTGCTCTCGATCCTGAGCGAATAAAGAGGTCGGCTTTTCTTTAGAACTACTCGCGGGCAAATGGTAGTTGACCTACTTAAACATCTCCTTCATAGAGTCCAGACAAGGGGTGATATCGAAGTAGAAGCTCTGCTCCGCTGGGTTTGTAACCCTGCGGTAATTACTGCGGTGCCGCAGGGTTGCAAACCCAGCGGAGCAGGGAATAAAGATGTCGGCTTTTCTTTAGAACACTCGCGGGCAAATGGCAGTTGGCCTACTTGAACATATCCTTCATAGAGTCCAAAATGAAGCTCAAGCGCTTCGTCACTGAAACCTTTTGTCCCTAATAGATGTGAATAATTTTGTGCTGCATACATAGGCATGTTTATCTTAGGTCATTTATATTTTGAAAAACTAAATTTTTCCAATCAGATCAACACCCGGTGTGAGAGTTTTTCCTCCCGGTTTCCAGCTTGCCGGACAGACTTGTCCTTTATGCTTTCTGACGTAGATAGCTGCTTGAAGCTTTCGTACAATCTCTGCTGCACTGCGGCCAATAGAATTATCATTCACTTCATAAGCAGTGAGGACGGCCTTTGGGTCAATAATGAACGTTCCACGAAGCGCAAGCCCTTCTTGAGGAAGATAGACTCCGAACTGCTTTGCAATTTTTGCAGTCGGATCCGCCACCATCGGGAATTTTATTTTCTTGATTGCCGGGGAATTATCATGCCATGCTTTATGTACAAATGCCGTGTCGGTACTGACGCTAAGGACATCTCCTCCCAGCTCTTTGATCTGATCATAATGCTCCGCCAGTTCTTCCAGTTCAGTCGGACAGACAAATGTAAAGTCAGCGGGATAAAACATAACAATCAACCACTTGTTTTTGAAGTCTGAAAACTTCATCTTCTTGATCTTCTTGTCGTGATAGACTTCAAATTCTTGATCTTCAATCTTTTCTCCAATAACCGGCAGAGTATTATTTTGACGAAATTCCTCACTCATATGATTTTGATTAATTAAATGTTTTATGTCTTGAAAACGTACTGCTATGGTATACATTTATTCTCAAGATGTCAACGTAGTTCTTGTGTGTGACTTTTCCACAATATACTATATATAGTATATTTTGTAGTCTGCTAAATTCTACTGTTTTTCTCTGTTTGCTCTATACAAAGCAATAAACGACACCTGTACACATACTATGCACATACTACGTTTTTCACAAATACATCTATTTCGCAA
>CAZKXG010000273.1:0-375 GCA_964556465.1 uncultured Cryomorphaceae bacterium
CAAGGTGATCTGCAATAAGGAGCAAAAAACCGCATGCACGGGATGGCATGTTGGAATTACCGGAGATCAGTAGTAAAGTTTAATTAAAATCACCCAATCGGGTGAAGGGCACGTCTTGGGTATTCAGCACTTTTGGAATCAGAAACAACAACCATAAAGACATGAGAACCTTAAAACTAGTACTCGCTTCGATTGCCCTCACCTTTAGCCTTTTCATCTTTGCTCAGGATACCGAGATGGCGATGATTACAGAATTTGAGCTTACAGAGACTTCTGACGAAAGTATTTTGTCGAAAGAGATCTCGATGGCCAAGAGAAACAATACAACCAAAAGTGCCCGCTTCAGAGCGAATGCCAATTATACCAACGTGGGAG
>CAZKXG010000273.1:385-3628 GCA_964556465.1 uncultured Cryomorphaceae bacterium
CAAGCACCTTCAATTTCCCGATGAAGCCCGCGTGCTGGGTGTAAGCGGAGAAGTAAAAGTAGCTTTCGACATTTTACCCGATGGGTCCATTGCCAATATGGAAGTATTGGAGTCTCCTCTCGATCTTTTTAGCGAGGAGCTAATTTCGGTTATGCAATCCATGCCCAATTGGAGTCCCGCCTTTCGCGATGGTCTTCCCGTTGAGTCGCGTCAAGAAATTCATGTGAATTTTAGATTGCCATAAGTAGTTTACTGAGATCAGTTTTCAGTGAGCAGTTTTCAGTGATCAGTTTTCAGTGATCAGTTTTCAGTGAGCAGTTTTTCAGTGAAAAGTGAGAATTGAAGAGGAACAGTAAAACGTCGATAAAACTGTCAGGGTAAAAAATCCTGAAGAATTTCGCGGCAGCTCAAACTTTTAAAAAACCTTTCTGTAGCGCCACATAAATCAGGTGCACGCTGTTTTTGGCTTCGAACTTTTGGATGAGGTTTTTGCGGTGACTGTCCACGGTATGGTGGGAGATAAAAAGTGCCTCGGCGATTTCTTTGGTGCTGGCTCCTTTGTAGAGGCATTCGAGCACTTCTTGCTCGCGTTCGGTCAAGTGAATGTTCTCTTGGTCGTGCTTCCTCAAATTGAGCGCCAGGTACTTGGCCACCGACGGACTGAAGTAGTGTCCTTGAATGTGGAGCTGACGAATAGCCGAAGCAAAGTCGGCATCTTTTTCGCTCTTGAGCATGTAGCCATGAACCCCGTCAGAAATACACGACCCAATGATCTCAGGCTTATTGTGCATGGTGAGCATCATGACTTTTACGGAAGGGTAAGCGTCCAAGATTTTTCGGGCTACATTCAGTCCGTTTACTTCTTTATCGCCGTCGAGGCTGTAGTCCATAATCACTACATCGGGCTGTCTGAGGTTTAGTTGCGAGAGGGCGGTAGAACCGGAACGGGCAATGTCCATCACTTCGATGTCTGCTTCTCCGTTTAGGATAAATGAAAGGCCTTCGGTTACTACTTTGTGGTCGTCAACGAGGTTTACGGTTATGTTCATTTGGCTAGGGGTAGGGCAACAAGATAAGAAGTTCCTGTTTTCCCATCACTTTCCAAGCTTATGGTTCCGTTAAGTTTTTCTACTCTGTTTCTGATGTTTTTTAAACCAATGCCTTCGTAAGCGGCGTTTTTGTCGAAGCCAATGCCATTGTCGTGGTAGCGGAAGATCAATTCGGCATTGATGTCTATTTCAATTTCCACCTTGGTCGCCTTCGCATGCTTCAAGGTATTGCTCAGCATTTCTTGGGTGAGGGCGTAGACTTCCTGTTGGATATCCTCGTTCTGCTCATCCATTTCTCTTGAAACTCCCAGAGTTATTTTAATGCCATTGGCCTCCTCTATGGCGGTTATAAGCTGGTGAGCAGCTACCGCATAGCCAAAGGTAGCTACCGACCCCTCGTAGAGATCGTGTGAGATGCGGCGCACCTCTTTTACTGCCTCATCCAGCAGCCCTTTTAGTTTGCCAAATCCCTCTTCCTGCTCCGTTTTCAGCTCAGAAATTTTCTTCTCCATATTGCTATTGTAGAGCTTAGCGGTAAAGAGTATTCCACCGAGTCGGTCGTGAAGTTCTTGAGAAATGCGTCGCCGCTCTGAGTTCTGACCTTTGAGTAGGGAATTCACATTTTCTACTTCCTTCTTCATGATGAGTTCGTCGATCTTTTTCTCTCGGAGTTCGATTTCCTGTTGGGCGATGAGCTTGCGCTTGCGCATCAGGAGGAACAAGTCCAGTAGGACCGCCAGTACGAGCAATACCACCGATGTAGAGGCAATAACGATGTAGGTGATTAAGTCTTCTTGTTCCATAGTATGGCGATAATTAGAATGATGGACCAGAGGGCGTAGGCAATGAGATTAATGTCGAATAGGTCGGTAGCGAAAGAATTGTCTATTTGCAAGGCTAGAGGGAGGGCGCTCATAGCAGATACCGTGATGGAAGAGTATATAAAAGTAGCGATGGTAAATATGGTTACTGAGCGCGTATTTTCATCTTCTCCTGCTGATATGGTGCGTAAATGTAAATAGGACAATGCCGCGAGAATAAGGGCGGTAATGGTATTTGAAACAAAGTGTAGTTGAGCCACAATATCGGCACGCATGTAGCCCACACTGTAGACGGCCAATATGAGTATCATCCCCCATCCGTATACAAGCCATGCCCGCTTTGTTCTTTCGTTTATCGCATAGGAGTGAAACGATTCTCTCTATGGGCAAGAGCATATTGTACATGTACTCGTATTCCATTTCGCAATGAATGAGGAAGTAGGCGGAGGTATCCGACACAATATTCAAGAATAGGATGACCGCTATAAGTTTTTCTGACGAATTGAGCTTTGAGTATTTGATTCCATAAATCACACCCGCAATCAAGCAAATGGTTGGTGGGATATCATAGTATTCAAAGGTTAGTGGTTGCAAATTCAGTATATCATTTTTGTTCTAGTGTAAGTGCTCTACTGTAAACATTGAAGTACAGTATTTGGACAGTTTGGCGGACACAGTCGACCAATATCGAGAGCTTTATTTGTGAATGCGTTACTGCCCTGTGGGTTATGGTTATCGTCAATTCGAAAAAACTCACTGCTATTACCTAGAGCAAAGCAAGGCAGATGTCTGGCTTCTGATGCAGTAACATGAGGTAAGGCTATATGTCCTATATACAAGTGGGTTGGGCTTTGAGCATTAAATGCGGAAAGTAATTTTTGAAATCCACTTGCTCTGTGGTATACCATCTGTGGGTCCTTAGTAGAGTACGATAAATCGGTTCCATTTCTTTTTATAAAAGCTGCGTAGGCAGTGGTGTATTCAGTAAACTTCGTTGAATTGATTTCATTTGATGTAACTCCATTCTCCATTAAATAAAAGTATTCTGATCCGTCATCTCTTACAAGAGGGCAATAACTGATGAGACTATCTTCGCCATAGATCTGTCCTCGGCTCATCATATACAAGAGGGTGCCGGAGGTTTCATTGTACCCATAATGAAACACCAGACCATAGTGACCTCCTGCAGCCGCATTTTGAAATACAGTGCGAAGCTGACTAGACAGAGGTACGACAACAGGCTCAAGATTGAGTCTACCATTTAGCGTATTATACAGATTATCGAAACGTCGCAATCCCTCCGCGAAATCAGTACAATAAATTGGGCCTGTGGGAGCTACAAAACCAGCTATACCCGGACAATCAGTATTGGC
>CAZKXG010000274.1:0-1472 GCA_964556465.1 uncultured Cryomorphaceae bacterium
GCTGGGTTTCGAGACAGAAAGCTGAATGCTCCCCGTAGACTTTCCCATCTTTTCCTTTCACCTCTCGATCCATTGCTTTGCCGCAAAAGAACTGCACGCCGGGCTCGTCGGTTAAAACCTCCAATGTTCTTCCAGAGACGGGCTCCACTACTTTTGCGATTAAGCGAATCCCTTCCCCTTCTGGAATGAAATTATTGTCAAAGCCCTCACCTATTTTGAGTTGGTCATTTTCTTGACTAAGGAGGTCTGAAATACGCTTTGGCTCTCTCAAGTCGAAAACGGTTCCCTCAACATTTTCCAGTCTACCTAGTGGCAGCTGCTCCGAATTATTTGGCAGGTATTGTGAAGCGTAAATTTGAAAAAAATGCCCATCAATCTTCCCGTTACCCGCTCCAAGCAAATTAAAATAGGAGTGATTGGTCAGGTTGATCGGAGTGGTTTTATCGGTAGTAGCTTCATAGGCTATTTTCAATCCCCCCTCATCATTCAGCGAATAATCCACCTTTAACTCAACGTTTCCGGGGTACCCTTCCTCTCCATCTTGAGATAAATAAGTAAAAGTAATTTGGGAATCATCCGCAGAACTTACTTGCCAAACTTTTGAGTGAAACCCGGCAGGGCCACCGTGAATGTGATTTACGCCTTCATTTGCTGATAGTTTGAAGCGTTGACCACTCAGTTCAAAAGCTGCTCCTCCGATACGATTGGCCACTCTCCCGACAATACTCCCGAAAAAGGTCTCAGGGCCATGAAAATATTCTTCTATGGTATCAAATCCGAGAACGACATCTTCCAATTTTCCGCATCGATCGGGAACGAGAAGACGAATAATTCTGCAACCGTAATTGGTCACTTCACATTGAAGTCCCGAATTCGTTTTCAGCGAATGACGGATGATTCCGTTCGGCACTTTCATATCTTTTTGGTTGCTCATCTATCGCTGTAGTGAATTTACATTACAGCCCTAGAGCGAACCGTATTCTTTTTTAATCTGTTGCTCCGTCTCTTCCAGTGATTTGAAGACATCAAAAGTTCTTCCCTGAGTACGTTGTGCTCCAAGGGCATTGGCAAACTTGACAGCTCTTACATAATCATCGGCTCTATCGAGCAGTCCGAAACCTAATCCGCCTGCGAATGAGTCACCACAACCCGTCGTGTCTACAACATGCTCTACGCGGATTGCTTTAACCACTTGTTGGTGAACCTCGTTTTTGTCTTCATAAAAAACCGCGCTACCGCTTGAATCCAATGTCACAATGAGTGACTTTAGCCCATGCCTGATAGCGTGTTCCGCAAAAGCCGGAAGATGACTGATATCTTGATCATCAAAAGGTTTGAGCTTCGTTTCATCGATCTCCTTATCAAACCAGCAGCAGTTTGACTCTTCCAGATTCATTTTCAACACGTCAATGTATGGCAGCCATTCATCTCTATCAATCCAAAATTTTAGAATTCGATCTCCGAGCGTAGTC
>CAZKXG010000274.1:1490-3606 GCA_964556465.1 uncultured Cryomorphaceae bacterium
GAATGGGTACTTCGTAGTCGGAGATGGGAACGCAAACAAAGGCATTGCAATGCATCAACCCCTCCAAATCATTGGGAACTATGGGGTTCATAAACCCCGTTTGCTTCTCTATTCGATTGTTTTGATCTACAAATCGCAATCGAATCACATCACCTTGATCGGCATCGCTCTTGATGTAATCAGTATTGATATTGGGGAAATCGGCAAGGATGGCTTTAATATCCCCGAGATCTTGCTTCCTAACGTGAGAAACCAAGTGAACTTGGCCTTTACCTTCCAGCAGTTTAGATAAACCAATGGCCGTGTGCATGGCACATCCGAACTTCTCTATCACTTCTCCGTGGTGCGTGGTGATGTGATCTCTGGGAATGGGACCCAAAACCGCGACATTGTAATTCGCCATATTCAATTTTCTATTTGTCAAATATAGGGCAACTATGCTCTATTCATTACATGCTTGGCATGGCTTCCTCATTTGATGTAACTCTGAGAAAGAATTTCGGTGATCTTATTCACCAAACGAAAGTTTTACTGCATTTATCTTTGCGTAATGCAGGTTCCTGAAAAGAAAGAAAAAATCATCAAAGAGGCAAAGAACAGAGTTATCATTGCTTTTATTGCTTCGGTAACGCTAGGTTTGGCTCCATTTTTTCCTGAGCCTCACCTTTTTGGAAAATGGAGATGGCTCCTTGGCGGTGCGGAAGGCATGATAGCTATGGACTGGTTTGATCTGGTATTGCATACTAGCCCATGGGTTTATCTGATTTACAGTCTGACAAACTACATAAGGTTGACTCGGGTGGCCAGATAGATCACATCGTTTTTTCAAAGCTGTCAATTTAATATCAGCTTAATACTTTGCGTCGAGTGAGATTCGTATTTTGCCGTCGAATCCAATCATTTGAAGAAGCTACTTTTCATAATCACATTCATTCCGCTGTTCTTATGGGGCCAGAGTGGAACTGACCCTGTAGGCGCCCGACCTGCTGGAATGGCTAATTCTGCATTGACCTTCACCGATATTTGGAGCAGTTTTCACAATCAGGCTGGTTTGGGGTATGTCGAAAGCATTACAGCGGGTGCCTTTTACGAAAATCGTTTTCTAGTTGACGGGATGGCCTTTGCGGGATTTGCCGGAGCATCACCCTTAGGCAATGGAGCCATCGGGTTGAACTATAGCAACTTTGGCTTTGGTGCATACAATGAAGGAAAAATTGGACTCGCTTACGGAATGAAGCTCGCCGAGCGATTTTCTATTGGCGTACAGCTCAACTACCACACTACTCGTATCGCAGCTGAAGACTACGGGAGCAAAGGTGCTCTAACAGCCGAAGTAGGTGTGAGAATGGAAGTTTCCGAACGGGTGACCGTGGCTGCGCATCTTTTCAACCCAACGAGAACAACACTTATTGACAATGGCGAGAGTGCCATTCCCGATGAAAAAATTCCAACAGTGATTCGACTCGGTGCGGGATACCAAATCAGTGATGACCTTCTTCTTGCAGGAGAAGTAGAAAAAGACATCGATCAAAACGCACTTTTTCGAGGCGGTATCGAGTATCAGCCGGTCGATGTTCTTTATCTGCGCGTCGGTGCTTCTTCTGAACCAAGCCTATTTAGCTTTGGGTTGGGTTTAAAATTTGACAGCTTCCAGTTCGATTTGGCTTCGAGCTACAGCAGCGTGCTCGGTTACTCCCCGCAAATTTCATTGACTTACAATCCAGGTAAAAAATGAGGCTTCTCATCCTCATAATTCTCTTCGTCCTTTGCCTGACTAAAACATGGGCTCAAGCCGATCAAAAGGTAGACAGAGGAAATATAATCGAGCAGCGAATTGAGCAAATAGCCGAAGCTGCAGAAGATGAAAACCTGGACTATACGACTCTTTTTGAGCAGTTGGCGGTTTACCTGGACTTCCCACTGAATTTGAATACAGCCTCGGTAGATGACTTGTACGGACTCGGACTCCTTACAAACGGCCAAATATTGGGTTTCTTAGACTACCGAAACGAATTCGGTCAAATGTTCTCTCTCTATGAGCTTGCCTTCATTGATGGCTGGGATCAAGCTACGGCTGAACTCATTCTCCCCTTTGTAAAAGTCAGTTTAGACGAAA
>CAZKXG010000275.1:0-1349 GCA_964556465.1 uncultured Cryomorphaceae bacterium
CCTGCCCCACTGGTTCAGTCAGGAGCTACGTCAACAGCTACCGGCGCAGATGGTTCCTCGGCACCTGCCCAACAACTGGTCCCTCCAGCTACGTCAATAGGTACTGCCGCAGATGGTTCCTCGGCACCTGCCCAACTGGTTCAGTCAGGTCTGATCTATTCGCCGCTTCATCCATACGTGGCTGCATTGCAAGGAATGGGGCAAAGCAATGTTTCTCCGATATCTGCTCCAGACCTTTCTCCAAATGGCGCAGGTATGCTTTCCCTTTGGGCTATGCAACAACAGATGCAACAACAAATGCAACAACAGATTCAACAACAAACGCAACAACAGTCGCAACAACAACAGATTCTTACCTTATTATTGGCTCAGCAATTGGAGATGCCGAGCTTTGGTTCGTCTTCCGACGTAAGTGCGAATGGTCCACCGGCAAAGCGTGCTCGCATTGAAGATGAGAAGGTTACGTTCATTGACAGTTCGATTGATACATCCCGTCCTGCTTGGCGGACAGAATTAGTTCGTGAAATTGTTTACCATTACCCAAAAAAATTTTCTTCCAAAATGCCTGCAAGCTTCATCGAAAAGTTGGGTGATTGTCTAGCCTTTGCTATTGTCACTTTGTTGGGTGATCACTTCAAACTGTACTCTAGCTCATCAGAGGATGCTACCGAAACAAATGACGGGTCGTCTACGAAAGTCATTGATATGGATTCTCCTGCTCTAGCGCGCGCAATGGAGCATGTCCCCAATGTTCACTTTGATGCTTTAAAGTCAACAATCTTCCCAAAATATAATACTGTGCGTCATATGTTTGACCAGAACCGGAATGTTGGACAATCACTTCATAAGTACCAAGAGCAGATCAAGAACGCTTCTTCGTTCACTTATTGGTCTACAAGTGGACAAAAGGTTCGTTTTACGAACGTGGACGGTAAGCCAATCCAAGATGAAGCGAATCAAAAGATCGAAGATTGCCTTCCTTTTGAATTTGCTGGTATCATGAAGTTGTTTGAGTGAAAAACAACATGTACCACACCTGAATTATTTTCGTATCTTCAGTATGAAAATTACCATGGCAAATGATACAAAAGTCTTCGACTCGTTGTATCAACCCCTTCGACCATCTGGGTTGATAAAATAGACTTGACAAAAAAGCAGACAATAGCAAAATCAGTGGTAAGATAGTTTGATTTGAAAATAATAAATATAACATGAATCGTTTTTATGTATGGTCGTTTGTTACCTTTACTTATATACATCTCTTTTGCGTTTAGCCCCTTTTTGTTTTCTCTAAGAATGATATGAAAACAGTTGATATATTAGTACTCGTGTTTTGAATCTCATCCCTA
>CAZKXG010000275.1:1469-3602 GCA_964556465.1 uncultured Cryomorphaceae bacterium
CGCTGTTTGCGTCGCTGTTTGAGGCACTGTTTGAGGCGCTGTTTGCGTCGGTGTCGGCTTCGCTATTGTCGCGATCCCACATACCGCAGGCGTCGAGGAACAAGTAGTGTTCCGTTAGTACTGCTTTCGATGGGAGGTTTGTACAATCTTCATCCGTGACATAGTAGTTTTTGCCAGTCCTAAGTTTATTCATCCAACCATACATGTATCCACCAACACCTGCGTATTTCTCGAAATGTTCCCTCGGGTTGGTGATGAAACCTTTTTTTGTCGCAAAAACCCCTTTTGTTCCGTAGTAAAAGCTTGAGTCAAGCGTTTCCGTCATTTTCTCCCGAAGTGTTTCATCGTTTATGTTATATTCCCATTTCTTTGATTTCGGAAAGTTTACAAATGTTTTTGACAATGGCTTATCTCCTCTTCCTTCAGCAAGGTGGTACGCAATTAGTACAGCAACATTATAAGTCCATATCATATGCGATCGCACTGGTCGTAATTTATCATTATTGATGCTGTTGTTACGCTTGTTTGGATAATTGATGTTCATCGAGTTCAGAACTTCAATCATTTCATGAAAGTAGTCTTCGCTGAATTTTCCTTCCGGTGGTTGGTCGATGTTTACAAACGGTGTGTAATTATCCTTGATTTTGATCGTTGGCTTTTGAAACGGAACATGGTCTAGTCGTGCACGCTTATTGGGACTCATATTGTCTAGCTCTCACTTCACCTTTTCAGCGCTTCTTGTCTTCGCTTCGTTCCATAGATTTGATAATTCTATCAGATTCTCACGATATTCGTCCACCTTCACTCCGCATCGTTTTTCGAGAAACGCGTTGATGTTCTGTGCCTCTACCATATCGTTATTTGCATCTGAAGTAAAAGTAAGCCCCGTCCGTGCCCAATCCTCAAACATGCGTTTCAGATCTTCTTGGGGCGGCACCTTTCGTTTGCTGAAGTATCTTTCTTCTACTGACTCATCGACTTTGTAGAATGTTTCCATTGCCATTCTCTTTTCGTCCTCGTCCAGTTCATCCCTTTCCTGTTTATGATAATTCTTCCAGTTGTGCCGTATCGTTTCGTACAAACCTTCCTCTGATCTTACAGGAGTAACTACAATGTGAAGAATCACTAAATTCAATACATTCTCAAGCTGCTTTTTCTTCATCGCAGGGTTCAGGGCAATTACTTGATCCGCCATCTTTAAAACTTTGTTGTATTTTCCTATGTTAATCTTATGCTTTTTGCTTCCTTGTTCGGTAACTCAATATTGTGTGACAACTGATTTGCTGTTGATATTGTTTGCTGTACCGTCCATCACTGAGTTCCTGGTCCTTCTATGCGTTTCCTCCATTCGTTTGTGGGTTCTTGTCACTTGTCATTGCTTTCATGATTTCATCGCGATCTACACTAGTACGTTCGTCCTGATCCAATAGTACACTTTTCTCTATATTTAAAAATGACCTGTCGCATTATCGCATGATATCTATAGTGTGATGTACAAATTTGTGACATGTTTGTTTACTTTTTTTTATATAGTCCGTATGTCGTATGATCATTGCGATTGGATCATTCTGATTCGCTGTATGTCATGTATTTTTCAATCACGAAAAAATTGAGTCTTACATTGTTTTTAGCCTTCCATACAAATAATACCGGGCTGGCTCACTGCCAAAGAGATAGAGCGCGCGGGAAAAAGAATCCGGGATTGGATTGGCTGGCTCATTTTTCAACGAAGCATTTTTCATTCACAAGAGGAGTTTCAACAAAGAATTCGTGATTGATTTTCACGGTTGTTGATGAATCATGAGCAACAGAAAATTAGACGAACGGTTCGTGATTGACTTTTACAATTGTCGAATCACAGGCAACAGAGAAGACGACAGTACCTTTTACAATCAGACAAGACGCCGGGGGATGAACGCGAATCGAGGACAATTCATCACAAAAACCGTCAGACTGCAAACTTTTACGACCAGATGAGATGCATTGTGGCATCGATGCCAAATTCATCACCGACAAAAAGTTGTGCATGCACCTGAACAAGATATCATATATCTCATTTATCTTAAAGTTTAAAAACTATTCATCGCTGCAAAAAGATCGAAACAATAATATATTAAAATGGGAGATGAAATC
>CAZKXG010000276.1:0-1983 GCA_964556465.1 uncultured Cryomorphaceae bacterium
ATCTATAGTGTGAAAGCCAATCCCACTACAAAAGCCGTAACCGTCTCAGATCCCGATCCCGTGAAAGTTCCACCGAAAGGAGCGCTTATTTCTTGATCTACTCGTTGCTCGCCTATATCAACTCCTGCCATGAGGGCGACGGAACCGCCTCGAAAACTTTTGATATTTACTCCGCCCATTCCGTAAAAAATCACACCATTACCATCGTAATTCTGCTCTGGCAAAACGGAAGTACCTGCTCCTAAAACCAATATTGGCGCGACTCTGGAAGTGCCTGTAATTCGAAAGTCCGCTGCCAAAGGTATAATCGGATACCGCTCAGCAAGTGGGAACCTAATCCCTGTAGCTATCCCAAAACTGAATTGTTCACCAAATGCAATGGAGGGAATTAAAGTAAGCTTTCCCAATGAAGCCGGAGAATCATTGTATGAAGCAAAACCAATCCCGGGTTCGATTATAAAATGAAAAGAACTGCCGACTTTCGGTTTATAGGATTGATTTCGGATTTGCCCTCCTGACACCCCTTTCTCAGCCTTACCTATCTTGAAAATTTCTTTTTGATCAACCCGCTGAAAACTGCTATCTGCAAGCATTATTAAAACGTAGTCACCCTCCTCGCTTTTGGTGATCTCACCTCTCAATAAATCTGAATTTTTTAATAGTATGAAATCCTCATGGTACTGCTGAGAATGAGACTTTTGAGCACAAAATATGACCAGAGAAGTGATAAAGAGAAATCGAGTAAAAGTGTTCATCGTTCAAAAAAAATTCCAAACAAAAATAATATCCTTCAATTAAGCACCTTTTAGCAAAAAAAGATTTAATCGCCTAGGCTCACTGCCAAATGAGATCGAATTTAAGTGGGCAGGCCGGACAAGGCAGAGCTATCTCAAACTATCCCGTTTCTTGACTGAGAAAATTCTAAAGACATTAAAAGGAAAATGCAATTGACAAGCAGATACCTGTGACGTTCTGCGGTGCTAGAAAAGTCGAGGGTCCGAAAAAACCAAAACCAGGCTTGTTGACCAATTGCGGACCTGAATCAGCGCCAATAAAAATACAAACTGCACCACCCGAATCACTGCGCACTTTTAAACCAACCTTTGCATAACCCATTACTCCTCCCTCTTCAAATTCGGTTTCGGTAAGATACCCATAACCGATACCTAAGGCCAAAATAGGCCCAAGTCTTTTGCTCCCCGAAAATCTAAAATCAAGATTCAAAGGCAGTACCAACGACTCTGAATTGATGGGGACACGTAATCCTGATCCTAAACCTATGCTGACAGTCCCCCCGAATTCTACAGCAGGTATTAAGCCGAAATTCAGAGATGCAGCACTTTCTGCATTCTGTCGACCAAATGCAATACCCGTATCGACGATCAGACCGAATTTTACCTTTTCGGATTTTTGATTGAACTCATCTCGAATGAGTTTGCCTTTTGCATTGCGCTTGGGCTCTTGGGTTATCAACTCAATATCCTTCCAGTCTATCTCTCTCATGATGCTATCAATCATCTGTATTCTCACATATTCTTTTGGAATATTCTCCAAAATATCGCCTCTCACAACTTCGGCTGTTTTGAGCAAGACCACATCCTGCATCACGTATTGGGAATGGGCACTCTGGGAAATAAAAAGAGCACACAAGAGAAAGATGATAATTGCGCAACGTTTCATAGTATTGGTAGATCTCTGTATGCGATTATTAGTTTATTCAAAATGATTTTTAAAGCAACTCGCTCTGCTTAAGCCCTATGATCGACTAGCGGAACACCATTAATCTCTTTTCAAAATTCAGATTTACTGAGAATTCAGATAACCTAAATTCTCATAGCCACAGATATGGTGTATGAATATGTTTGCAGAATCAACTCAGGATCAAACATAAATGCGTTTGCCCCTGTTTGGAGCGAGTTGTATCTGGGCATTTCATCAAGACCTAAGAGGATAGCTACTGAACCTCCTTTAAGGTTTTTAATC
>CAZKXG010000276.1:1993-3529 GCA_964556465.1 uncultured Cryomorphaceae bacterium
TGAAATTCGGAGGTCAATGCCGAGTGGGTAAATCCGATCGGGATTACTGAACCTTATACCGGTTCCAACTCCTATGGTAATCCAGTTGGATATCTGCAATGCAGGAACTGCAGTGAAACCGACAAAGTTAAATCCATTGCTTCCCGGACTGTACCTCCAGCCCATCAAGGGCGCCATAATTACCCTAAAGGACAATCCTCTGGTAGGTCGATAATTTGTTCTCACCAACTGTCGGTCTGATAATGTGTCAACATTTTGAACGATGGCATAAATCTGCTCTTTGGAAATTCGAACAAAAGTTGTGTCGGCCATACGTATCAATACCACGTCACCTGAGTCCTTGATTATCTCGCACCGGATAACCTCAGTATCTTCAAGAATAACTGCATTGTTTTGGGCATGCCCAAAAAGAACAAAAATTGCAAAGCAGAAAAAAAGTATAAGTCTCAACTCCTATTGTATCATTTCAAAACTCGATGCAATCTAAGCAGATTCCATCAAAACCATCCGCGCCGTATTCCGACTTTTTTGTTCCACCAGCACTTTCTTACCAATCAGCAATCGACTGATTGTCTCTTGATCGTAATGTCGGATCGTGACCAACTCGCAAGGATGATTGTAGAGCACTTCGTAGCGGTCCCTAAATTTTTCCTTTAATCGCTCCAGCTTCTTTTCGTTGTAGTCTACACAAATGGAGAAGTTAAGGGCAGAGTTTTGCATCAAATTGGTTTTGATCCCGTGTTCTACAAAATACCCAAAAAGCTCACTCAGGTTATCCTCATTCACGAAAGAGAAGTCACGTGGGGTGAAGGAAATCAAGATTTGATTGACTTTGAAAATATAGGATGGTAGCAAGGAATCACTGAAAGTGCTCGAATCAATTCGAGTGCCCTCTTCTTTGTGATTTAGAAACGATCGTACATTCAGCACAATCCCCTTGTTTTGAAGCGGCTTGATGGTCTTGGGGTGAATCACCGAAGCACCGTAGTAGGCTAGCTCTATCGCCTCACGGTAGCTGATCCTTTTTAATAGCTCGGCATCTGAGAAATACTTCGGGTCGGCGTTTAGCACTCCGGGCACGTCTTTCCAGATAGTCACATTCTCAGCATCCAAGACATAGGAGAGAATAGCTGCACTAAAGTCAGATCCTTCCCTCCCTAGTGTTGTTACGTTCAATTCGGCCGTATGACCAATAAATCCTTGGGTCAACATGAGCCTCTTACCCTTGGCATTGGGCACAACCCTTCCCCACTCAGCCTTGACCAAATCACTCGTTTTCTCCCAATTTACTTTTGCCTCTCGATACGTCGAATCTGTTCTGATCATTCTTCGCGCATCGGCCCAATGGCAATTCAACCCTTTTGAATTGAGGTGATGAGCAATGATGATGGTGGATAAAACCTCTCCGAAACTCACGATTTGATCGTAGTCAAAGTCGTAATTGTCAGACGGCGAGCGTTGAAGCCTGGATTCCAATTGAATAAAAATTTGATCGATGGCCTTCTTGATCTCATTGGCACCATCCAGTCCTGCGGC
>CAZKXG010000277.1:0-3526 GCA_964556465.1 uncultured Cryomorphaceae bacterium
AGAAACAAATCAGGAATTTGTTCAATTTCCTGCTCAGTTTTGGACTATTCCGGGAATTTCGGACAGAGCCCCACCTGCGGCCATCGCAGTTTAAGTTTTCACCGATCATTCATCAAATTTTCTGACTAATTACCTTTTTATATGAAGAAGCTTATCGCTCTATGCGCATTAGCCATCCTACCCTTTTTTGCGCATGCGCAAACCCTTACTGTCAATGTGATATCATTGACTCAATCTACCCCCATCGACAGCATGGAGGTTTTTCTGATAGGCCCAAAAGACATTAATTCCGATTTTACTGACGCCAAGGGAGTCGTGGTTTTCCAAAACCTAGACGCCTCCGCCAAGTATCGAGTCTTTATTGAAGACAACAATAAGTACCAGTACACAGCTTCACCCGAACTCAGCGTAGACGGTGGAAAAAAATACTTGATGCAAGTTCCCGACCGCATGTCGGCAAGCTTGGGCGAAGTCTTGATTTCGAGTTCGCCAATGGCCAAGATGAACCGTCAAGACGCAACCGTTTCAGGGCAACTAAAGAAAGAAGAGATCATGAAAATGCCCATCGAGGGGCGCGATGTAACTCGAGGTCTCTACCGCTTACCAAACGTAACGCAGGCTGTTTTGGGTTATGCCGAAGGGCCCAATATCAGCATCAATGGGTTGAATGGGATTTTCACGAATTACCTCGTAGACGGAATGGACAACAACGAGCGATTCTTGGGAAACATGAAGATCAACACGCCGGTTGGTTTCGTCGAAAACGTGACCGTTCTGACCAACAATTACTCCGCCGAATGGGGGAATTCCAGCAATGGAATTGTGAACGTACTGAGCCGCTCAGGGACGAATGAGGTTACGGGAGAAGTATTTTACTTGACTCGCCCTGGATCAGTGATTGACTCACCCTCTGATTTTGCTCAGCGTGACCTTTCGGGGAACTTGGTGAAAGATGGTTTCCAGCGTCACCAATTTGGGTTTTCGGTAGGAGCTCCCATCAGAAAGAATAAAACATTTCTTTACATCAATGCCGAGCAAACAATTGACATCAAAGACAATCTCTTGAATTCACCCGAGCTGGACGTAAACGAAACGGTGCGAGGAAACAACTACTTTACCTATGTGAACGGAAAGGTAGACCACGTTTGGTCAAAGAAATGGCGCTCTTCATTGCGGGGTCAGGTAGGTAGAATCTACATCGACCGCCAAGGTGGCGGCCTGGAAGGCGGAGTGACTTTCCCATCGGCTGCTTCGGCTCAGGACAATGAGACTTACTTGATCGCCTTAAAAAATACGGGGGTCATAAACAGCAAGTTAAGCACTGAAGTAAACTACTTGCACAGTTACTTCCGATGGAATTATAGGCAGCCTGTAAATCCCGAAAATCCATCTGTAACGCTGAGGGATCCTATGCAACAAACGATTGCTGTGATCGGTCAGGCAGGATCGATTTTCGACGACGAAGAATACACACACCAATTCCAGAACAAGTGGTTTTACGATGCGGGAAATCACTACATCAAAGCGGGTGTGGAGTTTATCACCTCCGACTTCAACCTCACCGGTGGTGGAAATCCAAATGGTAGCTACCTCGTTGATCTTGACGAAGATCAGGTTGCAGAAATTCGCAACAGCGGTGTGGGGGCAGATTTGAATGTAAATGATGTTCCTTCCGATGCATCCGTTTTTCAGTACGACGTTGAATTGCGCCCTAGATCACTTGGCAAGAGACAAAATGTAACGAGTGCTTACATCGAAGACCGATGGACAATCAATAATCGCCTTACGGCAAACATTGGCTTGCGCTGGGATTATGACAACCTCTCTAAATCGGGAGGTACAGAAGGCGACTGGGACAATATTGCTCCGCGATTTAGCTTAAACTTTCAGCTCACCGAAAACAGTGTGATCCGAGGTGGATACGGAATATTCTACGATAAGATTAAATACTCCATCTACAGCGATGCCCTTCAATTCAGCAATAATTCCAGCGATTTCAAAACCCAGCTCGCTGAGCTGCAACGACTTGGAATATTAGATGCTGATGCCGATCTCAACCGCATCACTTTTGAAGGAAACTTGCAAGCCACCGCGCCCGATGTAGACTATCTGCAAGGGCCAACGGCTGACGATCTGACCGATGAACGCGAAGGAATCTTTAGAAACAACACCCGTATTCTCAACCCAAATGGTTGGGACAATCCCTACAGTCATCAATTCTCTATCGGTTACCAATACAAACCCGATAATGAGACGCTCTTCAAATTTGATGCGGTGCATACCAGGACTGAAAATCTTTATGTGGTGCAAAACCTAAATGTAGCTTCACCTTACCTTTTTGAGGAGGGAATCGATCCTGCTGATGTCGTAGCCAGATCAAGAGACGAAGCAGATGCCAGCAGACCCGTTGCTGTATTCAGCGATGATGCCGGTTTCTACAGCGTGGTTCAAGGTGACACGCTTAGAGGCGGAACGAGAAATGTGTTTATGACTACCTCGGATGGCCGAGCGGAATACACCGCATTGAATTTTATGCTCCAAAAGGAAGTGAACGATGGTAAGCTGGGCTTTCGGTTGCTTTACACCTTGAGTTGGACCAAGAGCAATACTAGTAGTATCAATACAAGAGCTCAAGACAATAACGATTTTGATGCGGAATACACTTGGGATGAGAATGACCGTCGCCATGTATTGAGTGCGGTTACGATTTACCAACCGATTAAAGGATTATCCATTTCGCCAACCGCCTTGATTCAAAGTGGTCAGCCGGTAACCCGAGTGGCTGATGCTACGATTTTCGGAACTGGGGATTTGAATGGAGATGGAGAGAACTTCGGTTTACCCGCCGACCGATGGCCTGGAGTCGATGAAAATACTGATCGATTGCCTTGGGCTGCCACCTTCGACATTTCAGTAAAATACCTCTGGAGTTTTGGTAAAGCCAATCAAGGAATTGAATTTAGCGCCGACGTTTTTAATATCTTCAATGCTCAAAACTGGTCGGGTTATAACACTACGCGATCGGTGAGCAATCAAGCGCAAGTCGGTCCGCCTGATTCGTACAACTACCGATTGAATTCAGCTTCACCGCCACGACAATTCCAATTTGGAGCGCGCTACATCTTTTAAAAAATTGAGTTATTTTTAGAGCAGATTTAGAGCTATGAAATTTAAACTCAAAGAAACAGACATCTCTGGTTTAGAGAGTTACCTCAAGAAAAATGAGGTAATCAAAACCGAAGAAAGGATTATTCGTCTGGAATCAGCAGGAGAAGGGAATATGAACTTAACCTTGCGCGCTGAACTGGATGATACAAGCCTGATTGTCAAACAGGCCAATCCCTTCGTACAAAAATACCCGTCGATCGCTGCGCCGGTAGAACGAGCCGAGATGGAGCATACCTTTTTTACAAAAGCAAAATCAATTAAGAAAATAGCGCACTATCTGCCTAGAGCGCTATTTCATGACGCCAAGAATCATGTTCAAGTGATGGAAGACTTGGGCCGTCGGGGAGACTATTCAAAA
>CAZKXG010000278.1:0-3523 GCA_964556465.1 uncultured Cryomorphaceae bacterium
TGGATTTGCGCTACTCCGACTATAGAAACATGCCCGAATAGGTTAAGATCAAACTTTTCTAATCTATACAAGGCTGTCGATGCTAGCGATGTCAATACCGACCGAGCAGTAAGTGTGGGCTATGCCATCTTCGACAACAATTATCTCGGGATTCAGGCGACTGGGCTATTAAGTCCAATGTTCTTGGACAATGATTTTTCAATAATCAATGAGACCAATGCAAGTGGGGTCAAACTAATAAGCTGTGACCAGTACGCGGTGGAGAATAACTTCTTTACAGCAGTATCAACCACACCTGTTTGGATGTTTGGAGTAACGGTTCAATCATCTGGACCAAATAACAATGAGATTTATAGAAATCGATTTGAAGACATTACTATAGGAATAGTAAGCTCTGGAACCAATGCTGATATAGGAGATTTTGAAAATGACCCTACGGATTGCGGGAGCGTTTATAACAACGGGTTGAGGTATCTATGCAATAGGTTTGATCAAACAGTGCCTTATGCAGACATCTTTCTTTACTCGGGAAACATAAGTGACGATCAAGGAGAGTGTGATCTTTCCATAATGCCTGCAAGAAATATCTTTAGTCATACATCAGGTGGAGTAGATTTCAGAGTAAGGCTTGTTGGAAATCCTTCTGATCCTGATTATCCCTCAAATTTAGAATTGTGCAACGTACCGTTCGATATCGCATACGACTATAACGAACTGCCATCCTCACCAAGTTCAATTCAAGCCCGACTTGAACCTGTCACATTTACAAGTGGTTGGGTAGTTCCCAATATGTGCACAAGCACTCCTCCTGGACAGTTTTTGCCTACATCTAATGACTGCCCTGTTAATAACACGTCATTGGATGACCGAGATGATGTGATGGGTATCCTTGGGAGCAAATCAAATGAGGTTGACTTAGATGATTTCGCTCAAATGGCAGAAATCCTATATTCTGGCGCTAAATCAAACTCAGAAACCGACTATTCATCAGAATTTGCGATGATAGAATATAATTTTTGGACTGAACTCACTCGCGCTTATCAATGGGATACATTAGGAGCTTTTCCACCTCAAGCTGTGTTCGAGTTATTAAACCAGTATGAACCTGCTGCAACTGGGCATAGATTCACTGCTGTTTTAGCAGATAAATTAGGAACGGCAACACCTGAATGGATTCGTTCCGAAGCAGTTGTCACTTCAGATGTATCAGGTTTACCTAGTCCAAACGAACTTGGAGAGCTTCCTTTGATAGTTAACGATGTAATCGATGAAGAAGATTTGAATTCAGTTTCGTTTGTAGCCTCTTTAAGTGAATTGTATGCATCAAACAATCAGTCTTTTGGTACAATTATACCAGAGCCGTTAGATCTAGATTTGCCAATATCCTTTGACACGGAGGACTCTAAGAGTTCAGGCAATGTAGATGGAATTAACGAAAGTGTTTTCGTTCAACCTAATCCTTTCAAGGAGATGCTAACCTTCTTAATTGAAACGGATCAGGACTACACAAATGTCAACGTGGTTGTTCATGATATTCTTGGGCGTCAGTTGATGAACGAAATCTATGGTCAGTCCACAATGATTGAGATCGATGGATCAGCCTTCCCGAATGGAGTGCTCATCTATTCTGTTCTGATAGACGGTGAACTACTAGAAACTGGACGAATTGTAAAAGCTGAATAGAACACAGCTTCATATTAATACAATAATGCCCTGCCGAATGGTGGGGCATTTTTTGTAGTTGGCATACCAGAGTAATGTAATTCATCTTAGGATTGAGAGAATTAGTCGTTGTCCAAAAACTGTTCACAACAAACTAGCCTTTTCATTTTAAGAGCAGCCCAGAATTTCAGGGATCACAACTCTTAAGCCACCTTTTGAGCTCAAGCGGAAATATGTGCAAGGGTGGCTTTTCCATTTGAATAAACAAGTCCAAAGCCATTTATTTACCCTTGCTCAATTTGTAGCGCGGCTCATCTTTGGCGTTAGAGGGGTGAACATTTTGATTTCAAGGATCGAAACTATCATTGTAAGAATCTGAAGCCTTGCACAAATTATTGGTATACTTACCTTGAACGTGATCATGTGAGCCGAATTCACGACCAAGACGAAAGAAATACTTGCAAAGCGTGTAGGATTCCTCTGTTCAAAACCTACTTGTAAGAGATTAACGTGTGGCCCTCAAAGTGTATCAAACAAGTTTTTAAACATTGGTGTAGCAGCACATATTCACTCTGCATGTGGCACAGGCCCGCGCGCAAATCCAGTCTTAACTTTTGACGAAAGAAGAGCTTCTGATCATGGGATCTGGCTGTGTCATGTATGTGCCAAACTTATTGACAACGATGAAGGTAAGTATACAGTTCAAATGCTTCGCAACTGGAGGCAAAAAGCGGAGGCATTTGCACTCAATAAACTTCATGCAAGATCTACCGAAGTGGTAGATCACCCGTATTTGTTGGAGCAACTTTCGACATTTTCTCGGGTGGATTTTGCATTTTCGTATAGATTTCAGACTAGACCGAAGGCTCTAACTGAATCGTTTATTCTAGAATCTTCAAGCCTGCTGTACATGATGCTTGAGTCGGCATACTTAAGAGCTTCAAGTATTATGAAGAGGGATCGGTTTGTGTTTACACTAACCAACGAAATGATACTTAAAGATGATAGAGTTGTTTATGAAGGGGAACTGATTACTCACCTGACCCCATTTGCTTATTATTTTGGTTTGATGGCTGAAATGCTCGATAATAAAGAGATGGAAGAACTCTTCGAATATATAGAAGGCTTTCCATCTGTTCAACTCGGGATGCAGCCTTCTGTTGGTCAGAATGTTCCCTACTTGGTATCCCGTGTAAATCCAAGAAGAACTCGAATACAGGTGAATCAAAAGCCATTTATTTTCGAAAATGGGCTTCTCACAACTAGCGATTTGCTCACCTTCTTAGCTAGAGCAACCCATTTTGGCCCTGTAGCAATAGATGGAATAAATGATCGATCTACTTTTTTGAAAATCTCTCGATTATTGGAAAAGATTGAAGATGGGTTTGATTATTCTGAGGTTATAATTGACAAAGGGAACCCTGAAAATTGGGAATTGAATGAAGGAATATGATTACGAAATAATTAAAAGCTGTTGCTACATGTCTTAACCCCAAAGGGGAATATGGCATTTGGCAAG
The DNA here is from genome assembly GCA_964556465.1 of uncultured Cryomorphaceae bacterium. Classification (GTDB taxonomy): domain Bacteria; phylum Bacteroidota; class Bacteroidia; order Flavobacteriales_D; family Cryomorphaceae; genus JAKVAV01. Next base: position 3,182 of record CAZKXG010000278.1, read on the forward strand.
TGCTGATTGCGGGGTGCGGCCAATCTTGCTTCGATAGCGCAGCGGTAGAAGTGTGTTTGGCTCTCATTAAGGAACATCTAAATTTCGGAAGCGTCATTTTTCGTAAAGCTCCGTTTCTGCGGTAGAAAACGTTGGTATACCTTCAATAGTTAAGTTATTCCATAAAAGCTGCGCCATCTTTCTTTCTTCGAAACCAACAATTTCGAGATAGATTTCCGTGGTTTCCAATCTGGCATGACCTAGCCATTTTTTAACCATTGTGAGCGGCACTTTTGACACTGCATGGACTGCAAAGCCATGTCTCAGCCCTTTTGCACTCGCATGTAAGCCTGTTATTTCAGC
>CAZKXG010000279.1:0-3497 GCA_964556465.1 uncultured Cryomorphaceae bacterium
TCAAACATCCAAACCACGGGATGAAACTCGACGAAAACAAGTTTGCCACCGGGCTTTAAAAAATGATGGATCACCTCCGCCCAGCGATTGATATCGGGCAGCCAGCCGATCGTTCCATAACCGGTGTAGACAATGTCGAATTTCTCATCAATATGGTTGGGCGTGTCGTTGAGATCGCAGACAATAAATGGCGCAATTGATCCCAACGCTACTGAACTATCTAGCGGCATCTATTGCTTTGTAGCAACATTACTTCAAGGTCTAAATCGCATTTCAGGCGGAAATCAATACGCGTTCCAAGATGGTCGCTAAATATTCTTTTTAAAATCTGTTTCAAGTTTCATTTCCAGTCGAGCAAAAAAAATGAAAGAAAGCTTGTCTTAGAATATAGAGTTAAAAAAACTAACTGACTTCCAATTGATAAAGATTTACTTTTTCTTTGTATTGATTTTTAAGGGTATTAACTGATGAGACGAGAATATTCGAGCTTTTTTTTTCTCCTGTTGTGCCTTTCCATATATGGCTCACTCTCGGGTCAATCTGTGGTGATAAATGAACTACAGAATAAGAACTATCAAACAGTCAGCGATGAGGACGGTGACTATGAGGACTGGTTAGAAATCATCAATACAAGTAGTCAATCCATCGACTTGACCGGATATGGATTGACCGATGACCAAAATGAACCTTACCAATGGATCTTTCCAGACATGGAAATTGCACCTAGTGAGATCATCTTGATCTTTTTATCGGGAAAAAATCGGGACAATGCTGATTCGGAGCTTCATACCAATTTTTCTCTTTCGGATTCTGAGGAGCTGATGCTTTCCTCTCCTGATTTCTCCGAAACGGATATCATACCCCCTGTTTCTCTGCTTAGAGATATTTCTTACGGAAGAACTTTAGATTCTCAATTGGCCTATTTTGGTATTCCTAGCCCTGGAGCGCCCAATCTGAGCCAAGCATTTAGTGGTTTTTGCGATCCCCCCGAAATGAGCCACACTTCGGGGTTTTATGAAAGTAGTTTTGAACTTTCAATCACCGCTGAGCCGGGCTATGAGATCATATATAGCTTGGATGGGTCTGACCCTGAGTTAGAAAACCTTGGCATAAGTCAATCCTATTCTTACAAAAACAGCTACGCGTTTAATCCTATAAATCCGGTTGGGCCTTTTTTAAGCGAGACTTATCTTTTCGAATTATACAGTGATCCCATCCAAATAGAAGATGTTTCGGGCGAGCCCGACCGAATTAGTCAAAAATCATCCACCAAAGATTTTGATCCTGAATACTTTCCCGATTCGCCATCTTTTAAGGGAATGGTGGTAAAAGCAAAGGCTACCGCTCCCGATTTACTCCCGAGTAAAACCGTATCAAAGGTATTTTTTGTCACGTCTGAGGGCTGGGGACGGTATAGCTTACCTTCCGTCTCCATAATCGTAGATGAATGGGACCTATTTCAATATCAATCAGGAATACACACTGCGGGGCAGACTTTTGATATTTGGAGACAGAATAACCCCGATGTATTCCCCCCTCCTATTTTCAAAGCGAACTATGGTCGGCGGGGTGATCTTTGGGAAAGACCAGCTCAGATCGACTTTTTTAACATGGAGCAAGGTTCTATTGAGTTTTCTTCAGAGTTGGGCATTCGGATTCACGGAGCTTCCAGTCGTCGCTTTCCGCGAAAGAGTTTTCGCCTTTACGCCAGAGGAATCTACGATACTGACGAAATAAATTATGAATTCTTCCCTTCTCATCACACCACTATTTTCGAAAGATTGATTTTGAGAAATGGCGGAAGCGACGAATGGCTAGCCAATATGAGAGATGCACTGGTTCACCGCATCGCGGCGCCGATGCGAGCAATAACCGTGGCGTCTAAACCGTATAATGTTTTTATCAACGGGGAGTTTTATGGAGTGAACAATCTGCGCGAAAACATTGATAACAACTATTTCAAAATCCGATATGGGATTGAAGACGAAGACCTTGATCTAATAGAAGGTGCAGATGAAGTACAAAGTGGAAATATGAACCGCTATCTCGAAGTATATAATCTATGCCAAACTGAAAATTTTGCTGAAACTTCTACCCTGAACCAATTCGAAGAATGGGTTGAAACAGAGTCCTACATTGATGTATTTGTAGTGAATTTGCTCACTGCGAACGCTGATATGTTTCCAAAAAACACTGCTTGGTGGCGAGATAAAAGCGAAGGGAGCACAGACGATCGCTTCCATTCTATTCTGATCGATTTAGATCGGTCGCTCGGCCACATGCTAAATCAGGCCATGTCCTTTCCGGGTTACAATACGGTAACCCATTTCTTGGATGGTGAAGAAGAGGCACTCACACCTTATAAGGTTTGCTTCAAGTCAGCCATGGAAAACGAATCTTTTCGAAATCGATTTATCACACGATCGGCAGATGTGATGAATACCTTCTTCCATCCCACAAGAACTTCTGAGATGATTAATGAGATGCGCGACCTTTACCTCCCGCAATACGATGAGCACATTGATCGCTGGAGCAGGGAAATCACCGCTCAATCAGTAAGCGAATGGTCTGCAAGTATTGATTCCATGATCGCTTTCGCTGCAGTACGACCCGACTTTCATCGCAGTCATATCAATGAATATTTTGACGCAGGTGGCATCTATGAATTAGCATTGGATGTTTCAGATTATGAACACGGCTACATCCACCTCAACACTATTGCTGTTAATCAAGAAACAGAGGGAGTTGAAGTCCCTGTTTACCCTTGGGAAGGAATATACTTCAAAAATGTCGCGGTCACGCTCACGGCAGTGCCGAATGATGGATTTCTCTTCAGTCATTGGGAAGGAGCTCTCACCGGAGATGAAATCAACATGTCATCTACGTTTGAAATTGACTCAGTTTACATAAAGGCCATTTTCACTCCTGATACCTCACTTTCGGTTTCTGCTGAAAGTAAAATGCAGAGAATAAAAGTATTTCCAAACCCTTCAATAGGATCGTACACTTTGGAAGACGATCTTGAAGAAATAGCGGGGTTCTCTATATTTGATTTGCTCGGAAGAGAGATCATGAAAGTCACGATTTCCAGTTCAGATGACTTAAATTTTACTATTCAGGATTCTCCAGGAATGTACCTGCTCGTGGCAAGGTACCGAGATGGCAGCGAAGCCAAAGCAAAGTTAATGAAACAGTAAAGTGAGATTTTAAGCGGGCTTCTCTGCAACCACCGAATAAACCATCGGGATTTTATCTCCCAACTTCTCAATGCGAAATTTTCCAGGTTCAAATTCTACCGTACCATTGAAGCAGTTGTATGGCGAGTAATCGTATTCTTGAAAAGACTCTATTTGCAAGCCCGATTTTAGCAAAGCCGAAATCACCTCGCCAAGGCCGTGGTTCCAAGACACGTATTTAGGATTGATCTTGGCCTCTCGGTCTGCATACGTGCCACTCTCCTGCTCCACGATCGGTTCAGCATTGTGGTAGGGGTATTT
>CAZKXG010000280.1:0-2410 GCA_964556465.1 uncultured Cryomorphaceae bacterium
CAGAAGTTGACCAAATGTATCACAATAAAAATCAGAATTAATGCTCCGAGCCACCCCATGTTTTGGGAAGCCCACGAACTATTTTCCTTTGGCTTATTCAATGCGTAACTCTGAGGTCTCGACCTGCGATTACCAATGGTAACGACTGCCGCATAAATCACATGAATAATAATGGAAGCGTAGAGCAAGTAGGCAATTATGGCTACGAGTGGATTTTCTCTCAGAAAGGTTGAGTATCCATTGTACGCACCTTGAGAGATGCTTTCGGGAAGCAGTAGGATTAGATTTGCCGAAAGGTGCACCACTAGAAACAGGCACAGAAATAAACCCGTTAGTGCAATCCAAAGCTTTCGAAATATGAGGGGGTTCATCAAATCACAGTTCAATTCTCAAAACCTAAATCTAATCGATTTTGGTGTAAGTTCGAATATGAAAGACAGAAAATCACTCGAGAAACAATCCCGCACAAAAGAAAATTGTCATCATCTCAGAGAAGAAGAGGTTTAACTTTTTCTATTGGGGGTTCTTCTCTTTGGCTTTTCTGCATTTCGAACATAAATCAGCTTGAGATTCCTGCTTTTTGGATTTTCACGCTGCTCGATCTCAAATTCTCCGATAGATTTTATCAAGGGCGTCAGCTTCAAAAAGCCAAAGTTCCGTGAATCAAAATTGGGCTGCTTTTTTTGTATCAAACTTCCTACATCTCCCAAGAATGCCCAACCGTCATCATCGGACAAATCAGAGATAGACGCTTTGATAAGTCGAATATCGCGAGAGGTAATTTTGTCTACACTACTCTTGTCTTCTTCGCCAGGTTGTTTCTCTTCTTTCTTATCGTCAGAACGCGATTTCAAAATCTCTACGTAGATAAACTTGTCGCAAGCCACAATAAAAGGTTCGGGAGTTTTCTTTTCGCCCATTCCCAGAACCAGCATACCCGCTTCTCTGAGTCGAGTTGCCAATCGAGTAAAGTCGCTATCGCTGGATACAATGCAAAAACCGCTCACTTTACCGGAATACAGAATGTCCATCGCATCGATGATCATCGCCGAATCTGTAGCGTTCTTGCCTTTGGTGTAGCCGTATTGCTGAATGGGTGTAATGGCATTTTCCAGTAGCAGATTCTTCCATTTGGAAAGCCGCGGATTGGTCCAGTCACCGTAGATCCGCTTAATAGTCGGATTACCGTATTTGGCAATCTCTTCCATCATTTCTTTGACGTGAGCTGAGGGTATATTGTCACCATCGATCAAGACGGCTAGCATGGCATTTTCCATAGAAAGAATTTTGGCAAAGGTTGTTATTTGAAGTGAGCGGTACAAAGTATTAAGAACAAAGTATTAACATGCAAAGTATACTACTGTCACTTGGATGTAAATGCCTGTAAATGGCAGGTCACGGGCTTTCAGCTATACCTCATTGCAGAAGGCAAAACATAAGGGAAATACGAACAGCTTAATACTTCTGTCTTAGTACTTCATACTTTTTTAAACAAAACACCATCTAACTAAGTTAGATTCCCCACTTTTGCACCCGAATTGAAACCGACAACCACCCAACGAGAGTCTGCAACCCGAGAAGGCATTATCTCTGAAGCCCTTGATTTGGCTAAGGAAGAAGGCTGGAAAAAGGTAACTGTGCGCGCCATCGCGGCCCGCTTGGAATATAAGCCTCCCGTGCTCTATCAGTTTTTTGAAAACAAGGATCATTTGATTCAAACTATTCTCAAAAATGGGTTCGAAACGCTATCGAGTTCTTTGCTGGAAGCTAGAATGAGCCAGGAGAATCCTGAAGAAAAATTGCTGGCCATGGCGAAAGCTCGGTTCAGATTTGCCACGGAACATGCAGCAATGCATTCCTTGATGTTCACCACCGATAATCCAGCATGGTTTCGTGAAACGGTATTTACGGGAATGTGCCAAACCCGCGAAATCGTGACCTCATTGATCCAAGAAATTTCGGGAAGAGAAGATGAATGCCTGGATTTAGTAACAAATTTCATTTCCCTGATAAAGGGCTATACGTTTTTCGCCACAGAGCTTCCGGCCGAACTAGCCAAAAGTCAGTTTTTTGGATTGGAAACTCCTGAAGAGGCATTGGCAGAAGCCATGACAAGATTTATAAACTCCATTCAACCAAATGAATAAAAGACAGATCATTATCATCCTCGCCGGAGTGGGAATTCTGGCCGCATCTATTCTCCTTTCAGGAATGCTGACAAAGGAAGGAGCAGAAAAACCTGAAGAATTTGAAATGCTAACAGCGGTTCAGTTAAAAACGGTAAAACCCGCGACTCTGGTGCGCACGATTCCAATAACGGGAAGACTGATTCCGAAGCAATCTGTCATGCTCTATGCCGAAGTTGGCGGACGAGCGACTTTTGGTTCGAAGCCTTTTAAAGAAGGAGTAA
>CAZKXG010000280.1:2420-2886 GCA_964556465.1 uncultured Cryomorphaceae bacterium
CAATAGTGACGAGCTTCAAAGTAGCCTCAGTGCCAAACGCAGCAATTTTCAGAGTTTACTGGCCTCGGTCATTCCCGATCTAAAGCTCGATTTTGTGGACGCGGCGGAAGAATGGGAGGAATACCTATTCAATATTGATACAGATCAAAAACTGCCTGCACTTCCTGAGGTGGAGGACAAAAAGTTAAAGCTTTTCCTGAGCGGGCGAAAAGTCTTTTCAGAATACTACAGCGTTGCCGAGATGGAAACTCGATTTGACAAACACACTATTCGTGCTCCATTTCGCGGGTCGCTGACTAAAGTAGAATTGGATGAATCTTCGCTCGTTAGAACCGGTCAGCCATTGGGCACCATTATCAGCTCGGGCCAATACGAAATTGAAGCCGGAGTAAGCTACACCGAGATAGACTTCATGAAAGTAGGCACGAACTTCACTATGGCCGACATCAACACAGGTAAGGAATAC
>CAZKXG010000280.1:2896-3497 GCA_964556465.1 uncultured Cryomorphaceae bacterium
CAAGCCAAGGTGATTCGGATAAACGATTCTGTAGATCCCCAAACGCAGCAAGTAAAAGTATACGCGGCCATCACCGACCCTGCAGCAAAAAGTGGCATTTACCTCAAGGGGCAAATTCCGGCAGGCGAAGTAGAGCAGGCCATCGCCATTCCATTAGAAGCACTGGTGGGAGAAGACCAAATCTACTTGATCAAAGATTCGATAGCGAGACTTCAAAAGGTTCAAGTAGCCTATAAAAATGGAGAAGAAGCAATTATATCGGGGCTTAATGGTTCGGTAGATGTTGTGATGGATAAGCATAACGAAGCATTGAATGGCTCGAAAGTAGCACCCGTAAATCTGGCCGAATGAAAAAGATCATAGCATTTTGTGTTCAAAACCAATTGCTGGTTTATTTGGCCATGATCTTAGTGATCATTGGTGGAGTGATCTCTGCAAAGCGAATGAATACCTCCTTTTTCCCTGCTCAAAAGGAAAAATTCATTCAAATAAACGCCATCTATCCCGGGGCTTCTCCGAGTGAGATAGAAGAAGGTATCACGCTAAAAATCGAGGAGAACCTGAAGGGTGTGACAGGCATAGACCGTGTGACCTCTACCAG
>CAZKXG010000281.1:0-3482 GCA_964556465.1 uncultured Cryomorphaceae bacterium
CGCTGTAATGTTTTCCTTAAGCTTATTTACGGGCATTGAAAGGGCTCCGTGGTCACTTCTTCCAAATAGGTTTTTGATTAGCTGCTGCGAAATAGTGCTACCGCCACCACCTGATCGATCTCCCAGAATAATGGTTTTAACAACTACTCTCGGTATGCTGTAAAAGTCTATTCCTTCGTGCTCAAAAAATCGGCTGTCTTCCGTGGCTATCAAAGCCTCAATAGCGGATTGTGGAATTTCTCCAAAGCTAATGCTGGAACGGTTTTGAATGAAGTACTTTCCGATCAGCTTGCCATCAGCTGAGTAGAGTTCGCTGGCATTGTCTTGTTTGATTCCCGTGAGGTCGGCCTCAGAAGGCAGGGGTCCAAACAGCCCAATGTAAACGGCACCGAAAAGCATAAAGAGTAGAAGCAGCACTCCAAAAAATGCGAAAAGGCTGAATTTGATAATTCGCCTTTTCCAATTGGATTTACTTTTAGACTTTTTCTTTTTAGCGGGTGATTTTCGTGGCTTAGTAAAGGATTTCTTGGCCAAGGTCTATCAATTATAGCGGAGCGTTCTACCTATTCGCAAGGTAGTGGTACTCCTGATTCCATTGAGTCTACAGATATTTCTGACGGAGGTACCGTATCTTCTGGCAATGCCTGAAAGGGTATCACCACTGCGAATCTTGTGGTATTTACGTTTTCGCACTTCTACGAGATACTCGAAATGCTCTTGGTTTAAGGCGAGCGTATCGTGGCATAGATAACCTGTTTCCCATTCTATCAAAACGTTAGGATCGATAGGCTCTCCTTTGTAGCGTGCTTCGAAATGCAGGTGACTTCCAGTGCTTCTTCCGGTATTTCCGCCAAGACCGACAACATCGCCTGCTTCGATTTTATCACCTTCTTTTACATTGAGCTTTGAAAGATGAGCATAAAGAGTTTCCAGTCCATTGGGGTGCCGCACAACCACTACTTTTCCATAGTCGCCGTCGTATTGAGCTATTCTTACTAACCCTTCAAAAGCCGATTTTACTTCTTCACCTCGGTAGAGTTTGATGTCTACTCCGTAGTGGTAACGGTATCGTCGATAACCGAAATCACTTGTTTTTCTGCCAGTGTACGGCGAAACAAAATCACAACTATCAGGAGCCAGAATAAGTACGACCGTGTCCTTCATGAATCTCAAGTCATCTTTGTAAGGATGAACTCGCTCCGTATTCCAAGAGCAATAAGTATCGTAAGAGGGAATGTAAAGAAGTGAGTCGTTGATATTCCAACTTACAACTTCCTCATTCGAAGCTGACGGCATTTTACCATCACTGTAAATATTGAAAGCAGTATTGCTCTCGGCGATGGGGGCTTGAGCAAACCCGGTAGCTGTCAGAAGAAACAAGATGATTACGGAAAACAGTGGTTTCATGGGGATAAAAATATTCAGGCGCTTGGAGCAAAAAGAAAGCCAAATAAAAAGATGCTCACATTCAGGTTTTCATTGCAGTTGAGAATCAACGGTAGGTTTTGACTTTTGTTATTGCAATACGTCAAAAAGAGATAATTGTTACCTCTGTTTTTTCCCATTCCAAGGGCCTGTCAGATCGAATTTTCGACGTATGAAAAGAGTCAAATGCCCTTGCTTCTTTTTACGTCGGTATCCCATCAAGTGGAGAATTTCAACACTATACCATTTGGCCACTTGTCGGTTCACTACCATAACATGATCGCTACCCATAAAGCGACGGACTCCCGGCAGATATCCTAGAATTCGATAAAGATTCAATCTGCGAAAAACATAAGAAACCGTCAGCCAGAATCGCGCAATTTTTCGAATGATGAAGAATCCATCTTCTCCTTTGTCTTGATAAAGGGGCATGAATATCTGCGCATTTTCATTCGCTTTGAGATTGTGACCGTTGAGCGTAGCTAATGGCTCGCCTTTCTTTAGTTTCTGGAAATTATTGAAGCCACTCAACATCTTAAAGTTGTCGCCGGGATGTATGGCTTGGCGCATTCTTATTTCGTACACTTTTTTATTTCCTTCTGTAGCGTGGTAGAGTTGGTGGTAGTACTTCCGGTACTTTGGTACTTCCCTCTTTTTCATCAACCCGCCATTCACCAATGAAAGCCAAATCATGGCTTCATGATTTCTCACAGATTCAGGATCGGTATGTTGGCCGCCTTCAAATGCTAGAGACGGATATCCTAGGTCATTTACGTAGCTCAAGAGTGGCTCGTCTAAGTGTTCTTCAATGCCGATTACAACGGGCACAGGCATTTTTCTGATGAACTGACGGTTCATCAAGGTATCACTCATGAAAATGAATGGCTCGGATTTTACAGACGTCGTATGTAAGTCAACGAAATAAAACTTCTGATCGCTTTTTTTCAGGAGTTTATCCAGGTATGCCCAAAGCTCGATTTGCTCTTCCACCTCATTGATCATCTCATCCGGATGATAGTCTCGTTTTCGAGCTCTTTCGACCATATCGGCTTGCCATATACGGTTGAGGTCATTGACTATGAATCGTTCTCCACGCTCCAAAGCAGTGAGGTTTCCAACCAGCGCATAGATATTTCCAGAGATCAACGGCTTGAGCTGATGCAGTTGTTCCATCACATGGTAAAGCGCCAAAACTCCGGTGGGCTCGTTACCGTGCATTCCACCTATGAACACAATATTAGGACCAGGCTTATCGCCCTTGATGGCTGCAATTTCGCGTTGAATATTTACAGAGCGTCCTTCTATAAAATCGAATAACTTAATCTCTTTCGGCTTCAATAGTTTGTAGTTCTTCAAAAAGATGTTCTGCCATATAGACAAAATCGAATTCGGTCAATATTCCGATGAGTTTTTTCTCCTTTACCACAGGAAGACAACCCAAATTGCTGCGGCGCATAATTTTTAGTGCTTCCGTGACTTCGGTTTGTCCGGTTACAGTCACTGGGTTTTTAATCATAATATCATCGACAGTGATCGATTCATCTCCAGCATGTTTGCAATAATACTTGATAATGTCCCCTGCTGACATAATTCCAACCACTTCTCCTTCCTCATTCTCAACAGGAACATGGTGAATCTTTCGCCAATTCATCACATTAGAGACTAGTTCAACCAAATCATCTTCTTGAACAGTATAGAGTTCTTTACTCATGACTTGATGTACATATCTGTACTTACTAGCCCACGATCCGCTTTCTTGCTTCGTAGGATAATCCCATTCGTGCACGGGTAAGCCGCTGTATTGGCGTTTGAGCATTCCCGAAGTTACAGCAACAACAGCCTCTTCGATGTTTGCGTCCTTTCTAAGTTTGTTGAAAGACTGCACCAACCAGATTGAGCCTGTTTGGTGCTTTCTCACTCTTGCTTCAATGACATCAATGTACCGCGATATGTCCTCCTCATTGATTTTCATTTTCTGCAATCCTTTGCGGCTCATGGGAATAAGCTGCTCCAGCAACAGGCTTGCGAATGGCGACACCAACGACCTTGAGCGCAGG
>CAZKXG010000282.1:0-3477 GCA_964556465.1 uncultured Cryomorphaceae bacterium
ATATGCAAACCATCGGGGTCGATACTTCCTAGTTCTGAGGCGTCTACTCTGAAAGTAAGGTCGTTCACATTATTCGGGTCGGGGCAAGCGGTGCAAGATGAATAACATACCAAATCCAAGACTTCGTCGCTTGAGGATGCACTGTAGACTCTGTTTCCGAAATTACCCGTTGCACAAAGGCCTATAGGGTTTTCGAAGGAGCTGTTAATGCGAAATTTATATTCAATTGGCTCGCCTTCAATTAAGCTGATGGTTGTTTGGTAAATGCCATCGCCGATGGAGTCCAGAATGAGTTTCTCAAAGTCATTGAACGTACCCGAAATACTCACGGTATCAGTCGCTGCATTGATATTCTCTTGGCTCATGTCTACTCTGAGCGTAACGTCAACCACATTCACACTCAAATCAGGCGTAGGGAGCTGCACTGTGGTGTAAATGCGGTACTCACCCGGTTGGAGCTCAAAAGAATTGTTCAGGTTGTTTTCGAAAATGGCGTTTCCGCCGAAGTAATCGTACCATACACCCGTTTGGGTAAAGCCCGGAACCATATTGATCGGCACCACATCGAAGTTTCCGATGATCACCACATCCATCGATTCGTGTTGTATGATGAGTCTCTTGCCCGTTCCGCCTACATCGTAGTTGAAATTGCTTGAGCCAAAAGCGGGATAATCCGTTTTCAGTTTATTGATCGCGGCAAAGACCTTGTAGAGCTTCTGTCGAGCTGGCTCGAAGTAGTAATCCCAACGAACGGGCTTATTATTGGTGCGACAGCTAGGGTCGTTCAACTCATCGTTGCAGTAGTTTATGCTGAAATCATAACCGAGCTCGGCAAATTGCCAAAACATCTTTGGTCCTAGCAGCGGAATGTTGAAAGCGTGGATAGCTTCCTGTCGAGCTAATGCCGTTTCCAAATCCTTCGGATCGTGATCGGGATTGAATGAATTACCGTTTTGCAAATTCTCGTACATCAATCGCTCTTCGTCGTGACTCTCTGCATAGCTAACGAGATTAGGGAAATTCCAACCGCGGTTTTGGTAACTGGCAAAGGAAAGGTCTTGCCCAAAGGGGAAACCCAAAGCGGCTTGCTTAAATGGATTGTGCATGCCGCCCCATAGCATAAAGCCGATATTGGCTAAAGCCGTTTCTTCAGGGTTGTCACCCAAATGCTCGAGAATCAGGTACACCTGATCGTCTACTTCGTGAATGTCATTTCGGATTCGAACCCAGTTGTCTACTCTACTTTGGTCGTAGGCATTCCATGCACCCACATTACCAAGTGTATTGTTTTGAGTAAACCCTTTACTCAAATCAAAACGGTATCCGTCGATGTGAAACTCCTCCACCCAATACTGCAATACGCGTTTTACAAACTCCTGTGTGTAAGGTGAATCATGGTTGTAATCGTAACCAACACTGAAGGGGTGTCTTGCCAACGTATTGAACCACGGGTTCTCTGCAGTAGGAGGACCCGCAGCTCCGTTTTCGGAGTACATTCTCACCTGTGGATTTTGACCAAAAGAGTGATTCAATACCACATCGATGATCACGGCGATATCCCGATCGTGGCAAGCATCGATCAGCATTTTCAAGTCCTCTTCGGTGCCGTAGTATTTGTCTACTGCAAAGAAGAAAGAGGAATTGTAGCCCCAACTTTCGTTTCCTTCAAACTCATTTACGGGCATCAATTCAATGGCGTTTATGCCAAGCCGATCGAGGTAGTCCAAGGTGTCGATTACCGCTTGGAATGTGCCTTCTTCGGTGAAATCGCGCACCAATAGCTCGTAGATGATCAGTCGATCGAGCGGGGGACGTGTAAAGTTATCGTCTTGCCATTGGTATTCTTCTTGGGCAGTTTGAAGCACCGAAACGATGTTGGTGGTTTCGCCTTGGGGGTAATCGATCAGATTCGGGTATCGGTTGTCTCCGATAAACTGATCGTTGAACGGGTCGAGAATCTTTTTAGCGTAGACATCGGCCACTCTGAGGTCTTCATCGTCGATGCTGTATTGAAAGCGGTATTCCTCACCGGGAGTGAGGCCATCTACCTGTACCCACCATCGATCTCCTGAAGTAGTTTTCTTGCAGAAGTATTCGGGCTGCCGCTCCCAATCGTTAAAGTCGCCGATCACGTAAACGTAATCCTTGAAAGGAGCTACGAGTTGAAGAATAACTGAGGTGTCAGAGATGTAATTGATTCCATCGGTCACTCCTGCGGGCGGATCCATGATTTCGGGCAGACCTTCTGCAACATTAACGAATATGTCATCACCCGTTTGGGTTCGCCCAACTAAGGTCCCGTCAGTATTTCTAAAAACGAAGGCGAGCTGAAGCACATCTTCTGTCGGTGACACGCCATAAAAATCTGAGATCGTTAAAGTCTTTGTCCAAGTATTGGGCCCTGTTTGGGTCATGGCCACATTGGGGTCAGCTGTTCCCCACTCTCCCTGCACGTTTTGCCATTCTGAATTACCACTTATGATGACACCGGAATGCATGTATATAGGCGAAACCCCAAGTAGTTCTCCATTTCCTTCAGCAGCGTTGTACGCAATGGTAATGGGTTCATCAAGAGATGGAAATTCGGGGGTAATGGTGACCTGTGCTAAAGAAATGGTCGTAATAAAAATAACGTAGAGCACCGAAACAAGGAACTTCATAAGAAGAGATTAAATTGGTTTGAATGATTAGTGTCAAATTTACACTTATGGTCGGATATTTCAAAAACCATCTGTCATGAATTTTTTGGTAAGTCGGTTTTGGTTCTGATATTTGGAATTCAATCTGATTATATGAAACAAGTATTCCTCTTTCTTTCCAACCTCTTCTTTCTATGTTCAATTGCGCAAGAGCTACCTAATTCTCTTTTGTGGAAAGTGGAGAAAGAAGGAATAGAACCTTCATACCTTTTTGGAACCATCCACGTGTTGCCACAGGCAGACTTTGTACTCAAAGAAAAAGTGAAAACAGCGATTGGGGAAAGTGATGAGTTGGTGATGGAAATGGATATGTCGGATCCATCGCTTCAAGCAAAGATGTTTCAGATGATGAACATGAGCGATGGAATGACCCTCGATCAACTATTGACCAAAGAGCAATATGAGATGCTCTCAAAAAAACTGAAGGGCATGGAAGGAGTTCCGCCTTTGGCGATGATGAATGGTATGAAGCCGTTTATGGTTGCCACGATGATGCTGGGTGACTATGTGGGTAGCCAGCCTGCGAGTTTTGAAATGACCTTAATGTCAATGGCCACGACTCGTCAGATGCCTATCTCAGGTTTGGAGACAATTGATGAGCAGATGGCGGTTTTCGACAGTATTTCCTATTCTGATCAAGCAGAAGACTTAATGGATATGGTAGAAAATGGGGATGAGATGAAGTCGCTATTTGCTGAAATGGTAGCTCAATACAAAGCAGAAGAAGTAGATGGTCTCTACTCTAGTACCGAAGAGTATATGAACAATGAAGAAGAAA
>CAZKXG010000283.1:0-2640 GCA_964556465.1 uncultured Cryomorphaceae bacterium
TGTGCTCGTATTTAACCCAAGAAAGGAAATAACATGAATCTATTGGAAATAGACGGAGTTTTGTACCTTGATGAATCCCCTATTGATGTGCATATAAGCAGTAAATTCAACCACTACAAGAGTATCGACCCGGAAATCTGTGACCACACGATTGCAGAAATCGTGTCGGAATGCTTTCACGGATTAGACTTCGACTATATTGTCGGAGTCGTGATTGATGACCCTTTCGGTGACTATCATGAGTGTTTGTCAGAAGGGGGTGGCTTCGACGGACGTGTGTATTGGGGAGAATTGCACTAAACTACGGAGCTTTCGTTTTAAGCGAGGTTTTTCATGAGTCTATGCATTGATACTCAGAAAGCGTGAACCTCGCTTATTTAACGTAAATTTCAAGCGAGAACGAGGGCAATATGATTGATCACAATTCAAAAGAGAGCATTCATTCTTGGTACAATAAATTGATTAAGGGTGCAAAGATCAAGGGTGAAGAACTCATTCGGATCAACAGAGTATTTCACCGCTGCATGAATCTTGATCTGTGGCGGGGCAATATCTGTGATGCATTCATTAAGGAAATCGGACGTGATCGCTGCCACGATATCTTTGACGGCAGAGACTTTTACTGGTGATTGGAGAGATAACTATGGAATTCGAAATATACTTTCATGACCTTAGCGAGGAAGCTCAAGAAAGACTTCTTGAGGAATTTGAAACGACCGTTGACGACGAGAATTGGGAGTATTCCCCAATAGCTGTCATAGTGAGGGAAAATGACTAAAGAAGACGCCATGAAAATAATGTGTGATTATGTGTCGGAAGGTGATGAATATCACGCAATCGATGGATTCATCGAAGACACCAAAGTGATGGTCTCAGTCGTAGAAGTGGCCGTCAACCTCACCTGCAACAACTATGTACTGAATTTGGACTATGTCCAAGACTTTATAAATCCAGACAACGGCAATCTTGTTCAGGGACACACTCTGCGGGAAGTTAAAATATAAAACCACAAGGGGTGTGTCTTGCACCCCTTCAAAAAGGAATCTGTATGGATATGCTTAAAAAATATCGCGGGGGAATTGAGATTACTTGCGGCAAGTATTTCGTTAGAATTGAACCAACGGAAATATCCGTGAGTAAAGAGGCTATTGCCGAGTATGAGAAACACCTCGAAGATCTGAATTGGATTAGAAATGATCGCATGAGGGCTTGGATTGTGACTAAATTGATTCGTGGAGAAGCTGTTAGGGACATCATGAATAAGGTCTTTGACAAGGGACATCTCTACGATATGGATTATCGTAACCTTATTGTTTAATGGAGACAAAAATGCCAGAATACAAAGAGTACGAAGTTACCTTAACTTATACGATATTCGCTACGGCTAAAATTGAAGCCGATTCGAAAGCGGAAGCCATAACTACAATGGTTTCAAGAGGCGAGTACAAGCCTCGACTTATGTCCGATGGAAGTATCGTGTCCAAAAAAAGCATCCTCGAATGTTCTTGTGAATATTCGGAAGAGCCAGGATACCCCCAAGTGGAGGAAATATGAACAAACCGAGACTGATAAAAAGAAAGAGGGGTGGAGTAAAAAAGCCTACTGTTTGTTTTGCAGGCTGTGATGGAAACTTGTTCAAGATGATTTCACAGTGCCAGATATCTATGAAGATGGGCGGATTTACAGAATCGGCAATTGATGATTTCGTATCCGAAGCTATTGCATTAGTCCTCTTCGAAAAACAAAGCAAGTTTGAGTCCTTAATAAATGACACTTTTACAGTGGAGAAATAATCCACAAAGACGCTGGATTTGCTGTTGACTTCACCAAAACTACTTGCTATTTTGCAATTGAGTTCTGAAAATTGTGCTCTCAGAACTCAACCATATTAACAATGAGCACATTGGAGAACACATCATGGATCAAATTGTCGTAAAACCCTTCACAAAGGAAATTGTAGATACTATTATTGATAAGGCGCAGGATCCTTATCAAGCGATGACTGCAATGTATAAATTTGTAGTCGATGACTGGAAAAACGTGTCCACTATTTCTGCGTATGCTATCCAAATCCCCAGAGAGATGAGCGAATACATTATCGGGAAACTCACAGAGTTCCCTTCTTTCAGCAAATCTTCCATCCTTATGTTGTGGCTTAATAACGGTTTCGGATGCTCAATCCCGGTAGAAGAGGGAAAGGTGCATACATACGAACAGTATATTGAAAGACTTGGAGAATCAAATGAATCCTAAAGACTTCGCAAAGGCTATCGTGAAAGCTGCGGAGCTTTATGAGAAGCAGCTAACTTGGGACGGCAATATGGCTATGCGGGCTATTCAAGCATCCTGCGATGCCTGCCTAATAGTCAATATTGACTCGGACTATTCAGAGCTTATTGCTGGAATGTTGGAAAATGCCCACGATGACGCAATTAACTGGGCGCAAAACATTCTTGAGCCGGAAGTAAACCCGGAAACTGATGAGCTTTGGATTAACAAGGATCTTTCAGAAATTTTGGAGGACTAAAATGTGTTATTCTGGAACGTGTATTCATGAAAATAGAAGTGGAGTATGTGACCTCACATACTGCCCATTCGATGAAGAGTTTGAGGATTTTTTAGACGAGGATGATTTTGAGG
>CAZKXG010000283.1:2650-3468 GCA_964556465.1 uncultured Cryomorphaceae bacterium
AGAATTAAAGTAAAAGATAGTAGAAGCAGAAGCAGAAGCAGAATTTTGATAAGTGCAAAGAAGTTGAAGGATATGAAAGTTAAGGGAAATATATATATTGTACCAGATTTGACGAGGATGCAGCAGAAGAAGCCGCATTCAGGAAATACGGTCCAAACTTTTAAATTATTCCTTAATACTGACTTGACATGCTATCTGTCATATGATATGTTAGCATATAAGTAAATGAGAGCAGCACATCCTTTCGTTGCTCTCATATCACACGACCCGGCAATTACGCCACTGTCACTTAACTGATTGAAAGGAAGACATCATGAGTATTTTAAACCCATCAAACAAAACTGAAAGAATCGCCGCCATCCTTAAAACTGAAGAAGGAAAATCTGCGTGGACACAGAGCAAGCTTCGGAAATGCTCTGCCGACGAAGTGAAGCAGATTTGGGAAGAACTCAACTCGGTTGATCTCGACACGGAAGAGACTGTTGAACCGGACGCTTTCGCTAAACTCCCCGCTCCCGCAGAAAAACCTAAGACTAAAGAGCCTGAAACAAATCCTGAAGAGCCGAAAAACGAAACGGAAGCAAAAACTGAAGAGTTCATGCCTTTCTGCATGGTTCCGGATTCTTTCGACCCGTCAGCATCTTCTGAATGTGTCGTCATCTGCAAACCGGACAATCCCGAAGCGTTCGCGGCTTGTGAAAAACACTTCAAAGCCAAGCCCGAAAAGAAGACTGTCAAACGCAAAAGCACAGGTGGTGGCGGAGGCAAAACTATCTGGGGACACAAGGCAAACAGTCAAGCAGGCAAGATTGACGAGT
>CAZKXG010000284.1:0-3425 GCA_964556465.1 uncultured Cryomorphaceae bacterium
GACCAGTCCTCCATGATTGGTAAATGATATTTCATAATAATGACGATCATCCTTAAAGAGGGCTTTTTCTTCTTCCGAAAGGTTTTCCGTCATTTTGTCGAATGCCTCACGATCTGCCTTTGTTATTGCATTTTCGTCGTAGTCGTAGTAAAAGTCTTTTAGCGTGGAGTCTCTCTCGGCGTACGTTTCTTTGATCTGATCACGATTACGCATGCTTGATATGCTTTCGGGTTCACTATCCTTCAAGGCCTTTTCACCAAGTTTTTGAGAACCAGGCTCAAAGCTTTGTAGCGTTGCATACTTCACATAATCGATCCCGATGTCCACGTGGTCAGTGGTAAAGAACCAGCCCCTCCAAAACCAGTCAAGATCCACCGCAGTGGCATCTTCAATTGTGCGAAAAAAGTCAGCAGGAGATGGATGCTTGAATTTCCATCTGTTCGCATAGGTCTTAAATGCAAAGTCGAACTGCTCACGGCCCACGACGGTTTCGCGAAGTATGTTGAGCGCCGTTGCCGGTTTTCCATAGGCATTATTACCGAGCTGATGAACAGACTCACTATTGGTCATAATTGGACTGATAGTGCTTTTATCCCCTTTCATGTAAGGAACGATTTTACGGGGCTCCCCGCGCCTACTCGGATAATCTCTTTGGAACTCCTGCTCGGTGAGATACTGTAAGTAAGTATTCAAACCTTCATCCATCCAAGTCCATTGTCGTTCATCCGAATTAATAATCATGGGAAACCAGTTGTGTCCCACTTCGTGAATAATTACTGATATAACTCCATATTTCGTTCGTTCGGAATAAGTTCCGTCAGGCTCACATCTCCCGTAGTTAAAGCAAATCATTGGATACTCCATTCCGATACTAGCCGCATTAACTGAAATTGCCACCGGATAAGGGTAATCAAATGTGTACTTGCTGTAAGTCTCAACAGTGTGCTTGACCGCCTTGGTCGAGTAAAGACCCCACACGGGATTGGCTTCATTCGGATAATAGCTCATTGCCATCACGATTCGATCATTTAACTTAACTCCCTGTGCATCCCATATAAACTTCCTGGAAGAAGCCCAGCCAAAATCGCGTACATTCTCTGCTTTGAAATGCCATGTTTTCAATTCTTTAGAACGTCCTTTCTCTATTTCCTTTGCTTCGCTTTGGGTAACAATCTCAACGGGCTGATCGGCGGTTTTGGCTTTCTCAAATCTATTAAGGTGTTTCGATTCCAAGACTTCTTTAGCATTCTGAATTTCTCCGGTAGATGCAACGGTATGGTCAGCAGGAACGGTGATTCTTACATCATAATTTCCGAAAGGAACGGCAAACTCTCCGCTACCTAAGAACTGCTTATTTTGCCAACCCTCGTTATCTGAATATACAGCCATTCTCGGATAGAATTGGGCAATCGTATAAATTGAATTGTTCTCTTCTTCAAAATATTCATATCCCGAACGGCCGCCAACCTTCAGTCGATCATTGAGATTATAGTGCCACTTGATTTTGAAGCTAAGACCACCATTCGGCACGAGCGGTTCGGGAAGGTCAATCCTCATCATCGTTTGATTGATGGTGTAAGGAATGGGATTTCCTTTGGTATCCTCTACGTACTCGATTCTAAATCCACCATCAAACCAAGGAGAGAGATTCTGAAAGCTTCTTAAGGAATATTCATCTTGCAATTTACTTTGACGCACTTTATAGCTATCGCTGTCCAGCGACCTCTTGTTTTGGTCGAGCTGAATCCACAAATATGTTAAGGCATCAGGAGAATTGTTTAAGTAAGTGATTGTCTCTTCTCCGTATAAAACTTGATTGTCTTCATCAAGTCTTACTTCTATATCATAATCGGCCCGTTGCTGCCAATACTCATGCCCGGGAGCACCTGAAGCAGTTCGATACACATTTGGTGTCGGTAGCACATCATATAATTGCTTGAACTTGTTAGGACCGGAGTTTTCTTGCGAAAAAACAATGCAAGCAACAAAGACCAAAGCGGTCATAATGATACATTTCATAGGCTTTACAGAAAAGTGCGAATTTACCAAAAGACAGTATTCTTTACCAGAATTAGTGCTATACCTGCACAGGCACCCGATATAACCAGGATCCAGTCTCTATGTTTAAACCTGAAGACTTGAAAACTCAAGGTTCCGATGATAAGAATGATCAGAACTATAATTAACTGACCAAACTCAACACCTAAGTTGAAACCAAGCATTGGAATGAAGAGATCTTGCTGCTTCGTTAGAATTGCCGTTAGATAATTGCTGAAACCCATACCGTGGATAAGTCCAAAAAATGTCGCCAGGAAATACTTCCATCTCATGGCTCCTTTAACCGCACTTCTTCCTTGAATCAGGTTCGTAATCGCCGTGATAAGAATTGTAATCGGAATTAAAAATTCGATGTACTTGGAATCTACTTTTATAAGGTCAAGTGTGGCTAAAATCAAAGTAATGCTGTGTCCTATGGTGAAGGCCGTAACTAGTAATACAATTTTTTTTAGGTCTATCAGCTGGTACACTGCTACCAAGGCGAGTAAAAACACCATATGATCATAGGCATTTACATCTGCAATATGCCGGACTCCGAGTTCAAAATAGGTGCTAAACATTACAAGTACAATTGGAGCTGCAAATATTTAAAACATCCTTTCTTCTTTCGGCATAAAACTCAGAAGTTATACTATTCTCGCAGTTGAAAGGAAAGGAACTTTTTTAAGATCCCTGTAAGTCAAACGGATACGCATCTGAGATTATTCAGATAGGATTAACTTTGTCGGTTATGATTTCAACAATGCTCCTTTGGTTTATGCTACATCCATTTCATGTAGGCTTAACAGATATCGAATACAACTCAGGATCAGAGACTTATCAAGTCAGCTTAAAACTCTTTACCGATGACTTAGAAAAAGGACTTGAAGAATTTTCCGATATTCAATTAGACATAGTAGACTCTAGCTTTACTGATCTTACTGACAGTCTTATTTCAAGTTATACAGAGCATTATTTCCGCATCTCTTCAGGAGATAGGATCAATTTATTATACGTTGGCAGCGAGAAAGAATATGATGTAACATGGATTTATTTGGAAAGCAACAAGACCCAAATTCAAGAAGAAATTCAAGTAAAAAATGAAATTCTTATGTCAGTATTTTCAGATCAATCGCACATCGTTCATTTCACACTTGGGGAAGAGATCCAGAGCGATCTCATTTACTCAAATAAGACAACGGTTAGTTTCAAAAAGCAGGACTGACTTGATTGGAATCTTTGGAGTGTATTAAGCATCATGTCTATGTAATATAAAAAACCCGTCGAGATAACTCGACGGGTTTCAATCGAAGGTAGTTTAAACTATTACCTTACTACTAGCTTCTTAGCTCCAACTCTTTCCTCATTTACCACAATATTGACTGTGT
>CAZKXG010000285.1:0-2488 GCA_964556465.1 uncultured Cryomorphaceae bacterium
AAAGCCCGCTGCGGATGCAGCGGGCTCTGTTGTATAAGACTTTTGTTTGTTGTTATGTCAAATTACAAGCATAGAATGGCTGCACGGATCGATCCATGTACCACCACCAAAAATTATTGCTTGTAGAAAAATTCATACTGCAAAGTAAGCGGATAGTTTTCTTACTTTCAAAGCTTGATCTCAAAAATTATTTTGAGATACTAATTCAGACGGCTATTAATTACCTATCAGTTAGTAGATTACGGAGTTCATTTTTTTATTGGTTCATTCTTGGACTTGCAATAGTCCTTTCGGGATGCTCGGCGACCACCATTTACAATTCCAAAGTGAAGGGTTTTTGTTTGGAATCTCCGCCGATGAAGGTAGCGCGAAATCAGTTCAAAGAAATCGTCGACGCCAATGCAAAATGGGTGGCTGTTATTCCATATGGATACACATCGCCGGGAGAGTCTCGAGTGGTCTACGATTCTGAATTTCAATGGTGGGGCGAACGCTTTGACGGTGCGGCAGAGATGATTCAGTCCGCAAAAGCTGAAGGACTCAAAGTCATGCTGAAACCTCAAGTTTGGATTCCGCGAATGTGGGTGGGCGATTTCTATCCTGACGATATGAAAGCGTGGGAAGAATCAATGACTGAGTTTACCCTTGATTTTGCAAAATTGGCTGATAGCCTTGATGTAGAAGTGTTCTGTTTGGCCACGGAATACAAAAGACTCACGATTGAAAATCCAACGTACTTCGAGGGCTTGATAGCCGAGATTAGAAATGTATATGACGGTCAAATTACCTACGCCGCCAATTGGGATGAATACACTACCATCACCTTTTGGGATAAACTCGATTTCATTGGTGTGAACGCATATTTTCCTTTATCAGAGAAAGAAGTCCCAACAGAAGAGGAGTTAAGAACAGCTTGGAGTGAGATCTGCGTTGAGCTTTCTACCACCAGTCTTACAGTCCAAAAGCCCATTCTATTTACCGAATTTGGATACCGTAGTATCGACAAGACAGCGGAGAAGCCATGGGCGCACGGCAATGCAAGCTATGAAGCGGCTGCACAATCAGTCGCTTTTCAGGCACTTTTCAATTCCGTATGGAAGGAGCCTTGGATGGCGGGTGGCTTTATTTGGAAATGGCGGTTTTTTGAGGAAGCAGGTGGCCACGGTGACGCATCCTATACTCCCCAAGGGAAACCTGCAATGGAAGTAATCCAAAAGGAATTCGAAGATTAATCGTACCCGTTTTACTCCATGAGCCCTAGATCTTTTGCGCGCTTTTCCCAACGGCTGCGTGCGAGTTTTCGCATGTCTTCAATCGAATCTGATTCATCAGTAAATTCCATTCCGAAGAGTGTCTCGAAAATATCCTCAAGTGTGATCAATCCTCTGAGGCTCCCGTGCTCGTCAACCACTACTGCCAGGTGGCCACGCTTTTTGTTCAGTGAGTGAAACGCTGCTCGCAAAGTCAGGCTGTCAAGTAGGACCACGATTTCACGTTTGATATCATTGATCGATTTCTCACCATTATTTTCAACCAATTCAGTTAGCAGATCATCCTTCAAGACCATTCCTGAAATGTGGTCGCGGTTTTCGACGTACACAGGAAAGCGAGAAAAGGTTTTAAACCCGTTTGTTTTGTAAAAATCAGAAAGCTTCTCCGATTCATTGGCCATGACCATTACGGTTCGTGGGGTCATCACATCCTCTATGGTTAACTCATCAAAAGCCAGCACATTCTTGATCAAAATATGATCTGTTTGCTCGATTTCTCCGCTCTCTTCAACCGCATCGGCCATGGCTTCAAAATCTCCGCGGCTAAACACACTTTTCTCCCCGCCTTTATTCATAGACTTGGTAATGAGTTTGCTGAGCCAAACAAAAGGTGAGAGAATGTAGATAAGAGCATTCACCGATTTTGCCGTAAAGCCAGCCAGTGAGCGCCAATTGTTTGCACCGAGGGTTTTTGGAATAATTTCAGAAAGCAAGAGTATGGCGAGGGTCATAATCGAAGCGATGATGGACTCATAGCTCAAACCGAATCCGAAAACACTAAAACTGTTGTCGCCAAAAAGCTCACCAGCTTGAGCACCTACGCCAATGGCACCAACTGTGTGCGCAATCGTATTGAGTGTGAGGATGGCCGAAAGTGGTCTATCAATATCTTCCTTTAGTTCAGAAATTAACTTGCCGACAGCGGGGTTTTCTGTTTTGCTTCGCCTCACAAATGAAGGTGTAATGCTTAGTAGTACCGCCTCCCAGATAGAGCAGAGAAATGAAATGATGATGGATAAGAGAAAAAAGGTGATCAAAAGTCCCATGTGCCGAAGATAGAGATTCAGCTTTCACTTCAATAGGCAATCGAGAATTATCGATTAAGACTCAACCTCAGGGACCATCGATTTCAAACTACGCCAAAATACTTCGTCGGTGGGTTGTCCTCCTTGCTCCAAGGCCAAAAACACTTCGAGTTCGCGCGATTCGGAATATGT
>CAZKXG010000285.1:2498-3421 GCA_964556465.1 uncultured Cryomorphaceae bacterium
AACTGGGCGAGTTTTGATCCTTTAATCATTTCGGGGTCGAAAGATTTCAAGTCGGCTGTGCCTTCGGCGATGCTCCTGATTTGATCGGGATTGGAAAAACTAAACTCAGGATGATCGATGGTGAGTTGAATCATTTCCGCTTTTTTCTCACCGAAATGCATCACGCGAATCATCTTTTTGCTGATCATTCTAACGTATTGGATCTTGGCAAGAATCTTTTCCCAAACGATGTCTGAAAATACTTCGATCATTTCGCCTGCAAGATTTGGATCGGCTTTTTTGATATTCACCCAGTCATCAGCAGTAACAGAATTGGCAGCTAGGAAGTGCACGAAATCTTCTCGTAAGTCTTCAAGTTCGTTGAGATTAAGCTTGCGGTATTTCACAGTTTGACTTCGTTTTTTTGAAGGTGCAAAAGTAGGGATTTAGATGGAGGTACGGGATTGTTGCGCGCATTGGCTTCGTACTGACGAGAGATCAATTCTTTTTTGAAAACTCCTTTTTCACAGTTTGGTATGCCTCCTTTCTATTTCCGTAATAATCTATCACACTCCAACTTGGCCCGGGCCAGCAATCATTGAGTTGCCAAAACAGTGTGCCCATGCAATGCGGACGTGTATTCATGTGTGCTTCGGTGGCCATTTCCAAACCCAAGGCTTGGGTTTTCTGACTTAGTTCTACGAATTCTTCGAAGCTCTGTGGCGAGTCATAGTACTGCTCAATATGTTTTGTAATTAACCCATTGCCGATGTAGCTTTTCTGCCTGTGGCTCATTAAAGGTGAGTCGAGTCTCAAGCTCGAATCAGCCATCACGGTTTTTAACGTCGACATTTCCGGATAGGACTGAAATCCATATTCAACCATAAATCGACCAACGTTATTTTCGAATTCTTCAAAAGGCTCCCGACCGTGCCACACACCCC
>CAZKXG010000286.1:0-1547 GCA_964556465.1 uncultured Cryomorphaceae bacterium
CGCGGGATCAGAAGCAGCTCCGATTGATCCGGGAGCGCGCAATCTGTTGTGCTGACCATGTGTTGCATCTCCTACTCCACGGAAATTGTGACGTTTAACAACACCTTGAAAACCTTTTCCTTTAGAAGTTCCACTCACATCGATAAACTCACCTTCGGCAAAAATTTCTACCGTCACTTTATCTCCGAGTTTATACTCGCCGGCAAAGTGAGCAAATTCAGCCAATCTCTTCTTTGGAGAAGTTTTGGCCTTTTTGAAATGCCCTTTGAGTGGAGCGGGAGTATTCTTCTCCTTCCGTTCGCCGAATCCTAACTGAATGGCTTTATAACCATCGTTCTCTTCGGTCTTCACTTGCGTTACAACGCAAGGACCAGCTTGTATAATCGTACATGCGACGTTTCTACCGTCTTCACCTACGAATGTACTGGTCATTCCTACTTTTTTACCAATTAAACCAGGCATCTTCTTATTGTAATTATTAGACTTTAATCTCTACTTCAACCCCACTGGGTAATTCCAAGCGCATCAACGCATCAACAGTCTTCGAAGAAGAACTGTAGATGTCTAACAGTCGCTTGTAGGAGCAGAGTTCAAATTGCTCTCTAGACTTTTTGTTTACGTGAGGTGAACGCAAAACAGTGTAGATGCGCTTGTGTGTAGGTAGTGGAATTGGACCACTAATTACGGCACCTGTTGATTTTACGGTTTTCACGATTTTCTCTGCCGATTTATCGACCAAATTATGATCGTACGACTTTAGCTTAATGCGGATTTTTTGACTCATCGTTATGAATGCTACTGTATAATTAAGCTTCTACTGATTT
This sequence comes from uncultured Cryomorphaceae bacterium, assembly GCA_964556465.1. Taxonomy (GTDB): domain Bacteria; phylum Bacteroidota; class Bacteroidia; order Flavobacteriales_D; family Cryomorphaceae; genus JAKVAV01. The sequence goes on from CAZKXG010000286.1 coordinate 825, forward strand.
ACCTTTTACTTTGGCTATTACTTCCTCTGCGACGTTTTTCGGTGCTTCTTCGAAGTGAGAGAATTCCATTGTAGACGTAGCACGTCCTGAGGAAATCGTTCTCAATTGAGTCACATATCCAAACATTTCTGAAAGTGGAACTTTCGCTTTTACAACCTTAGCTCCAGCTCTGTCTCCCATTCCTTCCATGATTCCTCGTCGTCGGTTCAAGTCACCTACAACGTCTCCCATGTTTTCTTCAGGCGTCAAAACCTCTAGCTTCATGATTGGCTCAAGAAGAATAGGTTTTGCCTTCGGAACAGCCGTACGGAAAGCCAACTTAGCTGCCAGCTCGAATGAAAGTTGGTCAGAATCCACTGCGTGGAAAGATCCATCTTTCAATGTCACCTTTAATGAATCTACTGGAAAGCCTGCAAGAACACCATTGGCCATTGCTTCTTTAAAACCTTTCTCAATAGAAGGAATAAATTCTTTTGGTACGTTACCACCTTTGATTTCATTAACGAAAATCAATCCAGGATTTTCATTATCACCTGGCTCGATAGTAACTACGATATCCGCGAATTTTCCGCGACCACCTGTTTGTTTTTTGTAGGTCTCACGGTGATCAATCGTTCCGTTTATAGCTTCTTTGTAAGAAACCTGCGGTGCTCCTTGATTCACTTCTACTTTAAATTCACGACGAAGACGACCCATGATGATATCCAAGTGAAGCTCACCCAT
>CAZKXG010000286.1:1557-3394 GCA_964556465.1 uncultured Cryomorphaceae bacterium
TGAATCCTCGTCAGTCTTCACTGTGAATGTCGGGTCCTCTTCAGTTAGCTTACCTAGAGCTACACCCAATTTATCAACGTCAGATTGAGTTTTAGGCTCGATCGCCAATCCAATAACCGGATCCGGGAAATCCATAGATTCCAAGACAATCGGTTTCTTCTCATCACAAAGGGTATCTCCCGTCTTAATGTCTTTAAAACCAACCAAAGCTCCAATATCACCTGCACCAAGGGAATCGATTTGATTCTGCTTGTTTGAGTGCATTTGGAATATTCTGGAAATACGTTCTTTCTTACCCGTTCTTGTGTTCAATACATATGAACCTGAAGGCAGAATTCCTGAGTAAGCACGCGTAAAACACAAACGACCGACAAATGGGTCAGTAGCAATTTTAAATGCTAATGCAGCAAACGGCTCATCATAAGATGGCTTTCTAAGTTCAGGTTCACCCGTATCAGGGTTTGTACCTTCTATACCTTCAATGTCAGTTGGTGCAGGAAGAATTTCCATAACCATATCCAACATCGCTTGCACTCCTTTATTTTTAAATGCTGAACCACACATCATCGGAACAACTTTTCCAGCGATCGTAGCTTCACGCAAGCAATCCAAGATTTCTCTTTCAGTAATAGAAGCAGGATCTTCGAAGAACTTCTCCATCAAAGATTCAGTTTCATCGAATTCAGCTACCGCCTCCAACAATTCTTCTCTCAACTGAGTTGCCTCATCTAAGATCTCAGCAGGGATTTCAACTTCCTTGAAAGTCATCCCCATGTCATCTTCATTCCAGACAATTCCTTTGAAGTTGATCAAATCAACCACACCTTTGAAATCATCCTCAGCTCCGATGTTGATTTGCAATGGTAATGCGTGACTACCCAGCATCTCTTTAACCTGAGCGCAAACATTCAAGAAGTCTGCACCTTGGCGGTCCATCTTGTTTACAAATCCTATACGTGGAACATTGTAGTTGTTAGCCAAACGCCAGTTCGTTTCCGACTGAGGTTCAACCCCATCAACAGCACTAAACAAGAAAACCAACCCATCAAGAACACGTAAAGACCTATTTACCTCTACAGTAAAGTCAACGTGACCAGGAGTGTCAATAATGTTTACGTGATATTTGTCACCACGGTAATTCCAATTCAATGTTGTAGCTGCAGAAGTAATCGTGATCCCACGCTCCTGCTCTTGTTCCATCCAGTCCATTGTAGCGGCACCATCATGTACCTCTCCAATCTTGTGACTTACACCACCGTAATATAAGATACGCTCGGTTGTAGTCGTCTTACCCGCATCAATGTGAGCAGCGATTCCGATGTTTCTGGTGTAGGATAAATCTCTTTTAGCCATTATTTGCTGTATTATCTAACTTGACTATATTCTAAAACCTAAAATGAGAGAAAGCACGGTTTGCCTCTGCCATTCTGTGGGTATCTTCTTTTTTCTTGTAAGCAGCTCCTTCTTCTTTAGCAGCAGCAATAATTTCATAAGCCATTCTCTCGCTCATGGTCTTCTCATTTCTCTTACGAGAATAGCTGATCAACCATTTCATAGCCATGGACAATTTACGGCTGTCGCGAATAGGCTGAGGAATCTGAAAAGTAGCACCACCTACCCGGCGGCTTTTCACCTCAACGGCGGGAGTGACGTTTGTAAGAGCTTTCTTCCATACGTCCAAGCCATTTTCTTCGCCGCTTTTCTCATCTACGATAGCAATCGCATCATAGAAAATTGAGTAAGCAGTATTTTTCTTGCCCGCGTACATCATGTTGTTCACGAACTTGGTCACCAACACCTCGTTAAACTTCGGGTCGGGGAGAGTGATGCGTTTCTT
>CAZKXG010000287.1:0-3361 GCA_964556465.1 uncultured Cryomorphaceae bacterium
TGGTGGTTCATCCTCATCATCACTATCATCATCATTCTCGTTGATTGGATTGGCTTCTTCCTGCATACGAGTTGGCACATTGCCATCATCATCAGAAATCGTAAAATCAAAAGGACCTGCAGTGGCCGTTTGGAATTTACCCGTATTCGTGTTGAAGAAAGAGAATTCCAATTGAGGAATGTTGTACTCGCCCGGATACCGAGGAATGATGAGATACTGAAAGCTGCGCGAACCTCTTACACCGCTGGCCGTGACAGAAACGCGGTCATCGGTCTCAGGGTCGTATACTTCAAAATCCTCGGGGAATTTAAACTTCGGCTCGTCTATCAATTTCAGGTTTCCTACTCCCGTTACCTTCACTTTCAGGTTGATGGGTTCGTTTGCCTTTGCTTCCGATTTGTCAACCGTAGCCGAAAAGTCAAAACTCCCCACAGCACCGTTAAATGACTTAGGAGCCCCATCGGGTAGTTCCTTTACCGTTATGGTAGGTGAGTTACTCCTAACGGTTATGTTTTCGCCCGGATTAAAGAAAGAGCGATTTACATTGGCCGAAATGGTCAAGGGTTCGATTTGAAGTTTGCCTGTTCTTTGCGGAAAAATAACTTGCTGCTTGAGGATAGCCTTGCGGTACTGCACGCCATTGATGATCTCTAAATTCGGTTCCCAAGATGTCTGTCGATCGGGAAAGTCTTCCGTCCAAAAGCCATTCAAAGTGGGAAAGTCCATTTCTCCCAGATCAATATTGTTATAGCGGCTTAGCAAAACAAACGAAATCACAACTTGCTCTCCTTTGTAAACCGTGCTTTTCGATAGTTGAGTTTTTACCAAAAGATTCTGATTGGCGCTAGGTGCTTGCGCTGATCGAGAGCTTCCTCTTTGGGGCTGACTTGATGAAGACGATGTACTGGCACCTTTCACTACTTTAATCTTAATGGGAGAGGTAGTGAGTACTTTTCCGTCTACATTGGCTTTGGCCACGCCTATTTCAAAAGTCCCTGTTTCCTTCGGCTTTAAGGTGTATGAAAATGTGATGGAACTCGACTGCTGTCCGTTTACTATACGGTAGCTTGACGAGCGCGATGGTCCGAACACCACTCTGAAGTCATTCAAGTCAGGCGTTTCGATATTCCCTTTACCGTTTGAGAGTGTTATTTTCAATGTGAAGACATCACTAACAGAAACGGGGTTTTTGTCTACGGTAGCCACCAACGTAGGTGCCTGTCCCCACGAAAAGAGAGGGAGGAGAACCAAAGAAAGGAATACGATCCAACTATATCTACCAGTCCTTTTCAATTTTTACCCTTTGCGCTTTTTGTTTTTTCTTCTTTTTCAAATCCTCTTGCAAGTCTTTCTCTTGCTTCATCAAAGCTTGTAGCAATTGCTCGGCCTCTTCTTTTGAGAGCTGTTGAGGCTGCTGTTGCTCCTGCTGTTTCTGCTGCTCTTGATTTTGTTGATCTTGATTTTGTTCTTGTTCCTGTTTCTCCTGATCTTGCTGTTGGTCCTGCTTCTGATCTTGCTGCTGCTGCTGTTGTTGTTGCTGTTGTTCCTGCTGCTTCTTCAAATGCTGGGCATATGCCAAGTTGTAACGCGCATCATCGTCGCCGGGCACTTTTCTCAAGGCTTCTTTGTAAGCCTCTATGCTGGCTTCGAGTTCTCCGCTCATCAAGCGTGAGTTACCCAAATTGTACTGTGCTTTGTTGATCTCCTCATTGGTCTTCGCCATTTTAGCCACTGAAGCAAATTGCGAAGCAGCCTTGTCGCTAGCCGTTTTGGCTCCTTCCATGAGCTTCTTTTTCTCCTCTTCTGAACCGGCATTTTGTGCTTGCTCTTGAAGCCTTCTCGACATTTGCTGCAATGCGTTGCCCGTATTGAAGAGCGCCTCCATGTATTCCGGATCATTTTCCAATGCCTCGGTGTAATCCTGAATGGCTTCTTCGTAGCGACCACTCGCGTAATCTTCGTTTCCCTCTTTGGTGTTGATCTTCTCCTTTTGGCTCCAAGCCGAAAAGGGGAGGAGAAGACAAATCAATATGCTCAGTTTTATCCTCATCTGTCGAATAGTTTTAAGCGTTTGGCTACCCTTCCTTTTTGATTGCCTAAGAAAAACTCCAAAACCAGACAAGCCAAAGCCAAAGCCAGAAAGATCTGGAATCGATCCTCGTATTCGGCGTAAGCTACGGAGCCCATATCGGTTTTCTCGATCTGGTTGAGTTCGGCAAGTAGTGGCTCAAGTCCAACTTCGGCGTTCGATGCACGGATGTAAGCGCCATTTCCCGCCTTTGCGATTTCTCGTAGCATTTGCTCATTGAGCTTGGTGACTACGATATTTCCCTCTTGGTCTTTTTTGAATCCCGTTCGTGTATTGCCATTGTACTGCGGAATCGGTGTTCCGTCGGGAGAACCCATTCCAATAGTAAAAACACGAATCCCTTCTTTAGCAGCTTCTTGAGCGGCTACAACAGCATCGGCCTCGTGGTTCTCTCCGTCGGTAATTACGACTATGGCTTTCTGCGCGGGGCTATCTTCGCTAAAGCTTGACATCGAAAGATCGATCGCAGCCCCGATATCCGTTCCTTGCACAGGCACCACATCGGTGTCGATGGTTGATAGAAACAGCTTGCCTGCTGAGTAGTCGCTGGTGATGGGCAACTGAACAAAGGCCTGTCCGGCAAAGACGATGATTCCAACGCGATCTCCTTGTAGCTTCTCGAGCATTTTCGAAATGGCTCTATTGGCAGCTACCAGTCGGTTTGGGCTGAGGTCTTCGGCCATCATGCTGTTGCTCACGTCAAGTGCCACAATGATGTCGATTCCCTTTACTTTGGCTTCAGCCATCTTTGAGCCCAGCTGCGGATTGATCAAGGCCAACACTAGAAAACCCGCCGCCAATCTCCACAATATGTACTTAATACCTGTGTTGACGCTGGACAGTTCCGTAACCAAAGAACTAAGCAAGCTGCTGTCGCCAAAGCGATCAAGTCTGCGGTTCTTGGACCAAATTGAAATCCAAAAGAAGAGAAACATCACCGGGCCCAGCAAAAACAACCACCACAATTCAGGTCGGCCGATACGCAGTCCGGGAACGGCATCCATTACCACCAAATACACCACACCAAAGGCCAGCCAGAAAACCACTTCTAAAATAGAAGCAGCAATCAGGATTCCTGTGAGGTTGTATTTGGCCGTATTTTTCACTTATGGAAGCGTTTGTAAAATGGTTTTTCTAAAGAAGAATTCAGTCAGCAAGAGCAGGCTGCCTATGAAGGCGATAAAGTAGTATTCTTCGGCCTTTCGGCTATGCTCGGTTACGTTAATTTTTGTTTTTTCCAGTCGGTCAATTTGCGCGTAAATCTTTGCTAAA
>CAZKXG010000288.1:0-3320 GCA_964556465.1 uncultured Cryomorphaceae bacterium
TCTGTTTTCCTACAATAAGCCAAACCGGCACAGTCCCTTCACTCAGAGTTTTTTCAATCTTCCTACCTGCCGCAGTAGCCGCAGGCAGTTGATGAAGAATTACCAAATCGAAATCACTAAAGTCGCCTTCAAAATCTGACGCCAAAGCGACTTCTACCTTGTAATTGTCGTTAGAAACGATCGCTTCTCTTAAGGCTTTGAGATCAGGGTGAGGAGAGTTACCCAAGATCAGGACTTCTTGGCGATCGTCTAGAACATCAATAAAAACTGAGGCCGTATTGTTGATCTCAGTCGATTCCTCGTTGAGGTACTGGAGGCTCAACGAGTACCGCTGCAATCCGGGCTCTTTTGCTTCCAACACTGCTCGAATGGTAGTCGAAAAGTCCTCTCGGCTGTATTCGATCGTTTCAGAAAAGAGGGCTTCCCCTTTATGAGAAATAGAGAACCGAGCAGATGAACCTTGCATTTTATCTGCCTCAACTACCGCTTCAATGGGGAAGCTATTTCCCAAAAAAGCAATACGATTGGCCGCAGTCTCGGCGATTCGAGCATCACGCTTCACGGTAGTGTCGCCAAATGCCACAGTATAAATCGGCGCATTCAAGCCATTATTGAGGTAACGCGGATTTCTTCCACGATTGTAAATCCCATCTGAAAGAAGAACCACGGCGCCAAGGTTTCGATTGGTATAACGGTCATTGAGTGAAGAAAACACCGCTGACATGTCTGTCACCGGTTCGGAAAAGTCAATCACATTTCCCTCGTTTAGCTCTGCACCAAATGTGTAGGTCACTACTTCGAAATCTGCACTAAAGTCATTGGACAACCGACTGTAAACATCTTTGACCATTTGGGCTGTTGCTGCAGAATCTTCTCCCATAACAAGTGAAGAAGAATTATCAGCAACGATAGCAATGACGGGGGGCTCGATGGTAATATCAAAATACCGTACCAGCGGACCCAACAAAAGAAAAATGGCAATGGTAACCACTAGAAACCTCAGGATGCTGAGCGTCCACAAAGCTGATTTTGACAATTCGGCTATAGACCGATTGCGAAAATAGAGAAGGCCTGCAAAGAGCAAGCCCGCTATAGGGCACAATATCAGCGCCCAAGTTGGATATTCAAGTGTTAAGCTTCCCAATTATGTGTGCATTCCTCCGTCTACATTCAACGTCTGCCCCGTGATGTAAGTGCTCAAGTCACTCGCCAAAAACAGGGTTAAATTGGCAACATCATCCGGTGTCCCTCCTCTTTTGAGGGGAATGGCATCTCTCCATCCCTGAACAGTTTTCTCGTCGAGTTCTCCCGTCATTTCAGTTTCAATAAATCCCGGGGCAATGGCATTGCAACGAATGTTTCTGGAGCCCAACTCCAAAGCTACCGACTTGGTAAAACCAAGAATTCCCGCTTTTGAAGCGGCATAATTGGCTTGACCCGCATTACCCATCACTCCTACTACCGAACTCATGTTTATGATAGATCCCTTGCGTGCCTTCAGGAAGGTTCGCAAAGAAGCTTTGGTCAGATTAAACACAGACTTCAAGTTGACTTGCATCACCTCATCCCACTGCTCTTCCGTCATTCTCATCTACTAGTTCTTGAGCCGCGTTAAAATCAGCCGCATTCGACTTAAAGCCTTTTGCGGTTCCACCTGCTTCAGATAGTTCGGCTTCCAGAGCACGCGCCTTCTCGTCAGAGCTGGCGTAGCTGAAACAAACCGTTGCTCCGTGATCGACGAAAGTCTTGGCAATGGCTTTCCCGATTCCTCGTGATGCTCCCGTGACTAAAGCGACTTTTCCTTCAAGTAATTTCATATTTTCAATTTTGAACGCCGACAAAGTTAGAAACTTGAAGGGATGAGCCATCATATGAGATCGGTATCTGTAACGTTTTGTATTTTTTGGCACTCTACCATCAAAGCTTAAAATCTCGACTATGCGCTTTCTTCTACTTTTTTCAATTTTTCTATCAAGTTCTTTACTCGCCCAAATCCCGAATCCGGGATTTGAATCGTGGATAGTGGGCAACTGGCAACTAGAACCTGAAGGTTGGACTACCCCCAATGGTCAATTGATTCCTGTTGTCTACCAAGATACAGATTCGTATGAAGGCGACTTCGCAATGCGCGTAGATGCGGTGAATGATGGATTAGGCGCCTTTGGCTGGGCCGAATGCACATTTCCGAATACATTCATCCCGGCAAGTCTGGATTTCTATGTTAAAACCGAAACAGAGTTTGGTGGACTAAGTGTTACTATTTCATTTTTCAATGAAGAAAACATGTTCTATTCCGAATCTTGGAATAGCAGTCAAACGATAAGTGAATGGACTTTGGTTTCTCTTCCACTGAGCCAAATCGAGCCCGTTATGACCCATGCAGTTATTCGAGTGGAGGCTCAAGTAGGTGACCTAATCCCGGGAAGTGCTTCGATATCGGTAGACGCAATGGGTTTTGAAGGTCCACTCAGCGATGGTATTGTGGTAATGGATCATGACCTCTCTCTATTCCCTAACCCGGCAAGCGATTACATCACCCTGGATGGAATAGCTCCAAATGCAACTGTAAGAATTGTCAATATAGCGGGCCAAACGGTTTTTGAATCCTATTCGGTCGCATCACAGATGAGGCTCGATGTTCAAAACTTTGCCAGCGGACTCTACATTCTCAATGTTCAAACTGCCAACGAAGCCGGTGAATCGCGAAAACTAGTGATCAAGTGATTCCAGACCTGAACTTTTTGTATGTTCGAGCCAAAGCTCAACAAACATGGTAAAAACATTCGCACTCCTAATGGTTCTCGCATTAATCGGCGAAAGCGATTCAGTACAACGAATTCCCTTAACCAAAGAAAAGGTCAAAAATTACATAGAGACAAGAGTAAAAACCCACGACCTCCAGCTCGAATATAAAGCAAAGGAAGATCAATACGAAGACGTGATCTTAGCCTATTACAAGGAGAGGAATGAGTGGCTGCCATCTCAAGGATGGACAGGCGAAGAATTTGATGCCACCGAAGAATGGATTTTAGGCGTAGCCAATTCGATTGAGGCACAAGAAGAACTAGACCTGGAAAATAGCGATCGAGAAGCACAGTTTGCCGAGTTTGACGCTAATGAATACTTGAGCGATGAACAAAAGCAGCAGATGAAAGATGCAATGATGGAATCAGTTGTTCAAAGACAGGCTTACATTGACATTTTTAAAGAGGACTGGCCAGCAGTGAAGCCTTATCTCAAAGAGTTGAAAAAACTGGATGATTACATCGGAGGATCGAAAACAAAACCTTTCGATTAGGAATAAAAAAAGCGACTCAAAT
>CAZKXG010000289.1:0-1963 GCA_964556465.1 uncultured Cryomorphaceae bacterium
TTATCAAGTACAAAATTTCCTTTCCCGAAGTATCTGATGAAAGCATCACGGCAACTCTTTTGCCAGACCAGATGACTTATGCATTTACTCCAACCTCTTTCGCTTCCAATTTCGAAACTGCAGGAGGTGTTTTTAAGAATAGAATTGTGGCCAATCGCGACAATAAGACGGTAGACCATCAGTTGAAGGTTTTTCGCAAGAAAATTCAAACTAAGATGCGAGAAACCGACGTCAACCAAATGCTTGCAGAATACCCAAAAGCCGCTATCATCAGAACAAATCAAACTGACACGATTGCCGGATACTTCTGCAAAAAAGCTTTGATTGTTTTCGAAGATATGGGCATAGAGGAAATTGAGGTGTACTACACCGACCAGATAAAAATGGAATCACCAAACTGGTGTACTCAATACCACGAGATCGAAGGTGTGTTGATGGCTTATGAAATAGAAGAATTCGGAATAAGAATGAGATTAGAAGCTGAAGAAGTAAAAACTCCACTAGAGAATCTTGAATTGCTCCAAGCTGAAAACGAGTATTCAGAAATCACGCGTGAAATGATGGATATTGAACTTGAGCAACTGGTTGAAACATTTGAACTATGATAAGACTGTCTTTTTTCTTTTTATTGACTTTTGCGTTTCCATTCTCGTCCTTTTCACAGTTTGAGGGTTTGGTAGTGTATGAAGTAGTGTATGAAGCAATAGAAGAAGATAAAAAAGAAATGCTCTCTATGCTTCCGAAGAAAAGCTTTCTGTACGTGAAGGACAAACGTTCTCTCTTCGAACAAGAAGTCGCAGGAGGAGGAAGACAAGCCTTCTTCATAGATGCAGGAAAAGGATCAGGAGTTTTAGTTATGCAATTCTTAGGGCAAGGCTATAAGGTTGAAATGAGTCAGGAAGAAATGGAGTCTTTAAAGAAGGCGAAAGAGTTAGATGTTTGGACCACCGATGAGACAAAAACCATTGCAGGCTACACTTGCGCCAGAGCTTTAGCAATTTCCGGTGCTGATACGCTCGAATTCTTTTATTCCATTGAGTTGAAATCAGAATCAAAAACTCCACCCTTTGCAAAAGTAGAGGGAATACCGCTTAAATATGAGCTTATCAGAGGTGGGGTGAAGATGGTCTACACCGCTATTGAGGTAAAGGAAACCACCATTGACGAAGCAGTATTCAATACAGCACCTGATCTGAAATCAATGGAATTTGTAGATTTCGCTCGTTCATTTGCCATTTCGCAATAGCGTCCTGCCATGGGTGTGCGGGCTAATTCAGTTGGCTGTTTCAGCCATCACTATCTTATCAATTGTACCAAAGTCTGACCTGTGTCGCACCTAAGCCGTATCGACTGTAGTCCGCATCTTCAAAATCACAGTTTGAAAGAGACTTGAGTCTTTTCCTCAACTCATTTCTCAATCTCCCTTTACCGATTCCGTGTATATAAACCACCTTGGTTAGCCGCCTTCTCCTCGCTTCTGCAAGTGTCTTTTCAAAGTGATTGAGCTGAACTAATACCATATCGTGATTGGAAAGATTTCGGGTGGAATCCACTACCATGTGGATATGTAAATCGACTTCCATATAGGGCAGTTTGCCTGCTACTATTCTATATCCATCCGTTTCATCTATTGATCGGATGAATTTTTGAGGTTTCATTTCGGTGACTTCCCCTTTTGGGTGCCAATCCACTTTGAGCACCAATTCGTTCTCAGGAAACAAAAAGGTAAAGCCATCTTCATTTTCTACAGAAACTAACTCACCTTTGTAACCTATCACAAGTCCACCACCAACTTCATTTAGAAATTCTACGTGATCACCTACTTTAAATTTCATTCATCTAATTCTATAAATGGCACTTCATTCAAAATGCTAATTTCGCAACCTTATCAGTTTTTCCATGAAATCCACCTTGTTTTATCGCATTTTATTCGGAGTCCTTATTTGCTTCTCTTTATACGCTT
>CAZKXG010000289.1:1973-3274 GCA_964556465.1 uncultured Cryomorphaceae bacterium
CCAAACCTCTTGATGAAAAGCAAGTTAAAACTGCTGTTATCGGATTCTACAACGTTGAGAATCTTTTTGACACCATCGATGATCCATTAAAAGACGATAACGAGTTTACTCCCGATTCAGCCAAGGGTTGGAATGAAGTGCGCTACAATCGAAAAATTGAAATGCTCTCAGAAGTAATAGTCGGAATAAGCGTGGGTTCCTTCCCTGCTCTGCTAGGGCTCTGCGAAGTAGAAAACATCCAAGTTCTCGAGGACCTAACGGCACATGAACAAATCAAAAAAGCCAAGTACGAACCTATCCTCATTGAGGGACCTGACGGCCGAGGTATAGATGTGGCTCTACTTTACTCAAAAAAGCAGTTTAAGCTGATCTCCTCAAGCTCGTATCACATAAACCTTGGTGACAAAGAAAGACCTACTCGCGACATCCTACATGTGAGAGGAAAACTAAAAAGTGGTGGGCCAACCGTTCATATTTTTGTAAATCACTGGCCATCTCGCTATGGTGGAGCTGAAAAAAGTGAGCCTAAGCGAATCGCTGCAGCACGGGTATTGGCCTCGAAAACCGATAGTATTCATCGATTGTTCCCAAATGAGGAAATCATATGCATGGGTGATTTCAATGACTACCCTGACAATAGATCATTGACCGAATTTCTTCCAACGGGCGAAGATGACAATTTGGTGAATTTGATGAATGGCCTCAAAGAATCCAAAAGGGGATCTTACAATTACAGAGGAGACTGGGATTTTCTAGATCAAATCATCGTATCTCGAACACTCATTGATGGAAATCTTCCTGACATTGTGAGCGGAAGCACGGCGCCTTTTTTCACTGATAACATGGTTTATACCCATCCGAAATACGGAGACGTAAAGCCAAAGAGAACCTACGGCGGGCCTGAGTATTTGGGAGGTTACAGCGACCACTTACCTGTATATACCATTTTGGCTTATTAAAAATAGAGCCAGTGCCATGTAGCCTGCCCTTCACTGAATTCAACTGTCGGAGCAGGAACCTTCAAAATAGAAAATGTCGAAAAGACAGTCTTCAACAAGCGTGACTTCGTTTTGATTTTTGTGAGATCTATATCTAAACTCAGGTAGTACTGCCGATACCGGTTGAGATCGGGCATAGTTGTGCCACCCTCGTTAAATTGCGGGTTGGAACTTCCACCCAGCATGTTTTGACCACCGTATCCGAAGGAAAAACAAAGCCAAGGAGGCAGGACATTTCCATTGTTCATAAAAGAACCGGGAGAAACAGACAACCAAACAGTCTGCCCATTGTAATCCTTTAAG
>CAZKXG010000290.1:0-1566 GCA_964556465.1 uncultured Cryomorphaceae bacterium
CTTAGGCGCTCAGCAACATTGGAAGGTTTGTCCCAAATCTCGGAGTAGTCGCCCAGATTATCCCCGATGTACAGAATGATGTCTGCGGCTCCCGCTTTCACTTTCGCCCTTCTTTCAGATTTGTCAGAGGTAGTCGTTTTTAGAAAGATATGACTCGAATCGGCTCGAGGTACTCCCAGGTTTTGCAGGTTTTTGATTGTCGCACTTAGTCCTTCGCTACTTCGATTGCTGATATAATAGAGGTCAACTCCCTGGTTATTTGCCCAGATTAAAAATTCAATTGCCCCCGGCACAGCTTCCGCTTTGGCATCTTCCACCCACTTTGCCCAAGAATCTGGCGAGTAGGGGTTATTCGTTACTATTTGCCAAGCTGTGTATGGACTGTTGTCCAAAACCGTTTCATCCAAATCGAGAATCACCGTTGGCTTTTTAACCCCTTTGGCTAAAGCCCTTTCTACCTGAATTTCTGCTAGCTCGTAAGCTTGGTAGCATAGAGCTTTGTACTCTGCAGCGCTTTGGGCGTAGAGAGTAGAGTGGATGAGGTAATCTTGCGAATTTGTTTCCTTAGGAGTTTTTTCGGCAGGCGCCGTTTGCGGAACCGCTCTTTCATCACAAGCCGTCAGGGCAATGAAAATGGAAAGAGCAATGATGCTGGATTTAATCATCGATGCTTAGTTGTTCAACGTTTTAAGAAATTCAAAAAGCCCGTGATGGTCATCAGATTTAAGAATGATGCCATGAACACAGGAAATTCTGTTGAGTCGATCTATTATGCTGATGTCAAACCGAGAAGCTAATATATAGACTGGAGTGTGTGGATGAGCGGCTTCAAAACCAGTTAGAAAAGACCACATGTCATCACATGAATCTTCATCGAGAATAACGACTTCCGCTACACCCGTATCTTCATTGGTAGAGAGATATTCATCCAGATCATTATTCAGATCAAAATTCATTTCGAGCGCAATGTCCTTCACGGTATCCCTTAGGATCATACTTTGCAAACTGTCTCTGGAAATCAGACTGACTTTTTGAATATGCGCACTAATGATTCCACTTTCCTCTTCAGTAGATTCAATCATATTGTTAATCTCGTGAATTCTCTCATCCAGCTTAAGGGCTGTATCTTTTAAATGCCTTAGATTGTCGGCGTTGTATTCTTCAGATAGTAAATCTACCAAACCGATAACGGAAGAGGCAGGACCTCGCAATAAATGTGAATTCATAAACGCATAGTCAATCAATTTTTGCGTTTGTTTCATGATGATCTGCTCTTTCTGCTTTTGCTCATCGATGTTGCGAATTATCCCTGATATTCTTAACGGACGGCTGTTCGTGTCGCGCTCCATTACCTTACCATCTGAGTGCACCCAGATGTACTCGTTCTGATTGTTTAGTATTCTGTACTCGATGGAGTAATCATCGTCTTGGCTTTCCAGCATATGCCGCCAATTAAGTTTAACCCTTTGACGGTCGGTAGGGTGAACTTTCGAAAGGAAATACTCTTGATCGAATTCGATCACTTCCATTTCTTTTCCGAAAATACCAACATGAGCGTCATACACA
>CAZKXG010000290.1:1576-3269 GCA_964556465.1 uncultured Cryomorphaceae bacterium
TCAATGGATGAATACCACTCCCAAACTGCTTGACTTGATGCTTCCAGTGAGTTTTTGAGCTTAGTGATCATATCAGAGAAAATCTCTGTATCAAGATTACCTTTGCCCATCATTCGCATCACACCGTAGTAATAGTCAGCCTTTTCCTCAAAAGGCAGCTTGGTCAATCGAAGCTCGTAAACTCCTGGCTTACCTGCTTTATTCTGAATATGCCAGGTCACGATTTTAGCTTCCCTAGATTCAAGCTTTTCGTGAATTTCCGTTATTGTTTTGAAATTGTTTTGATCACTGCTTAGGTCGTCAAACCCTATATTAGGTAGTTCCTCCCGGTCGTATCCGGATAGGGCAAGAAATGCTTCATTAAACATCACAAATTTTGACGAGTTACACCAAAACATGGGGATGAGAGATTTATTGAAGGTTTCGCTGAAGAGCTCTATTTTTGAATGATCGGATAATGGACCTGTCATTGAGGGTTAATTTGATTGGCCTTTTACTCCATATCTAATGGGAATTATACATCCCATCAACACGAGTTATTTTTTACAAAACTATTGTAATTATCGAAAAATAAGAGATTTCGGGGTGTCTGTCATGTCATCGCCTAAGCTCTTTTGATTCTTTCAATTTCACTTCAACTGATTCAGATTCATCATTTTTAGTTCTTCACATTTCTGATTCTTTTTTAAATTGGCGGTCTTGGCCAGTACCAATAGTGTGAAAGACTAAACGATTATGATGAATTTTCAAGTAAAGAGCTTTGACGATTACCAAGCTACTTATGCCCGAAGCGTGGAACGACCTGAAGAATTTTGGAATGGCATTGCCGATCAATATTCTTGGATAAAGAAGTGGGATAAAACTGTTGACTGGGAATTTGAAACTCCCTCCGTGAAATGGTTTTTAAACGGTCAGCTCAATATTACTGAGAATTGTCTCGATCGTCATTTAGAAAAGAGAGGAAATAAATTGGCGCTTATTTGGGAGCCCAATGATCCCAAAGAGCGATTTATCAGATATACCTACCGAGAGCTTCATGAGAAGGTTTGCAAACTTGCCAATGTGCTCAAATCAAAGGGAATTGTAAAAGGAGACCGCGTAGCACTCTATATGCCCATGATTCCTGAATTGACCGTGGCCGTTTTGGCCTGCGCCAGAATCGGGGCTGTGCACTCAGTCGTTTTTGCTGGCTTTTCAGCAAATGCATTGGCCGATAGGATCAACGATTCCGAATGCAAAATGGTGATCACTGCGGATGGCTTGTACCGTGGAACAAAAGAAATTCCCGTAAAACTGGTCGTAAACGAAGCTTTGAAAGAATGCCCGTGTGTCGAAACTGTTTTGGTAGTAGAGCGCACTCAATGGGCCGTAAAGATGGAGGAGGGGAGAGACTTCTGGCTACACGACGAATTGGAAAAAGTAGACGCTGATTGTCCCGCTGAGCCAATGGATTCGGAAGATATGCTCTTCATTCTCTATACATCGGGGAGCACGGGAAAACCCAAAGGTGTTGTGCACACGTGCGGTGGATACATGGTATATGCCGGGTATAGCTTTGCCAATGTTTTTCAACCCGATGAGAGTGACGTGTACTGGTGCACTGCCGATGTTGGTTGGATTACCGGGCACTCTTACATCATTTATGGGCCGCTTTTGAATGGGTGCTCGACAGTCTTGTATGAAGGCAAGCCTG
>CAZKXG010000291.1:0-3255 GCA_964556465.1 uncultured Cryomorphaceae bacterium
TGATAAAACCCTGTTTACTATTAATCTTAACTTGTTCAAGACGTTTGTTAGATAGTTGCTTGGCCCGATTACGGTTCATCGCGTTGTTCTTCGTGAGTTCAGCCTTGTCCTCATTTGTGAGACCTGGTAACTCATTTATGAATGCCCGGTACTCCTTCTTTGACGCTTCAAGGTTCGTGATACCTTTCTGCGCCTTTAGAGCTTTAGCCTCTTCAATCAATTTGTTTACATTACGGTTACCGTTGCTAAACTTTTTCATAATGGCATTTTGATTGATCTGATTGAGACCAAGTTCACCGAGGCGGGTATTAAGTTTTGTTCGAAGATTTTCAATGTTCGCAGAACCCTTGGACTCTTGGAGCTTGAGGGCCTCCGTTTTGATTGAATTAATATTCACATTTTCATTTCTGAAACGACGCAAAAATTCATCTTTGTTTTTTTGGTTAATCCCGAGGGGTGTCAAAAATGAGAGAAGATTCTGTGCCGTCGCATTCTTCTTTTCATCCATTCTCCTCTTGACGAGATCATCCGCCATTTTTCGCATAGTATTCACATTTGCGCTTTCAGCCACAGTTTGAACAAGAGCCTCTTTATCAGCGGCATTCAACTTATTGTAGTTTTGAAGAATCGTTCGGAACTGATCCTGTTTGTTTGAGAGTTTTTGACTCTTGACATCGGAGTTGAGTTTTCTGGCTTCTTCAATGAGAGCATTGATATTTGAACCCTCCACACGAGCCTTGTTTAAGAATAAAGTCTTGTTTACGTTACTAAGACCGGTTGTCTTCAAGAACATATTCATCTTTTCTTCGTTTGAACGTATGACATTGGCCTTCTCATCAGCCTTGATCTGCGCTTCAACTTGAATCTGCTTGAAGTCATTGGTAGCCATTCGTCGCTTGAAGGCATTCTTGTTCGTATTTGAAATATCCAATCCATCCAAAAATGAAGCGAATTGATTTTCTTCCTGTTTAGCCGCTTCAGCTTGGGCTACAATATCCTTCCTCTTAGCCTTGCCAAGTTGTATCTGGTTAAGGAATTGTTGTTCTCTCTTGAGACCAAGTTGCTTGACTCTGGCGACAGCCAATTCAAGAGCAAAATCTTCATTTTTTGGTACGATAGCTGGGATTGGTTGGGTATCATTTATTGGTGGTAACTGGGGTCCTTGAAGACCGCCAGTGTTTTTGTAGTAACCCAATCCCTCATTTCCTTTTCTAAAAGCATAACCTGGTTTAGAATTTTTAAACTTATTCGCTGGAATAAAGTTCTTGTTTTCCTTCTTACCAAAAAGACTCGCGAAAAATCCCTTCTTCTCTGGCTTATTCTTTACGGCGCTGACAGCACCACCTAAAAATTTGGGCTGCCCCCCTTTCGCAAAGAGGCCACCCGTTGGAAATGTAACTTTAGAGTTCTTTGGGCGGTTCACTGTAGTGTTCGCCTTGTAATTGTTGGTGGTGTTCACCCGGTTCACGTTCGTGTTCACATTCGTGTTCACATTGGTGTTAACATTGTTCACTGCTGTGTTATTCACTGCTGTGTTTACATTTCTGTTAACTGGGACGACCCGCGTCTTTCTCGCAAACTTCACTGGTTCGTGAATTTTCATATATCTGAGGCGCTTACCAATGGCATCAACAATTTGACTCTTCGTCATCTGTTCAACATTCTTTAACTCAACCTTGCGAGCAATCCTCTTGAGGTCTGCGCGCTTTGTGGTTGCGTCAAAAAGTTGTTCATAATCATTGGGTTTCAATGGCGACTTCTTATCAACGAGGTAAGTCCTACTTGAATTCATGATCAGTGGTGGAAGAGGCAATTTTCCGTCCTGAATATCCTTGTAGGCCTGACATATTTGGTCCTTTGTTAGCTTAATATCTACCCCAGCGTTGATCTTAATCAACTTCCTAAGGTTTTCTATATCTGCGTCGGGGTCGCACGCATCCATCTGTTTTATATTAAGTTAACAAAAAAGTAGAGCTAATTATTTAATAGTGGAGTAACCCACGTTGTACAGTCTAATCTTATCTTCGTAAGACATCTTGAAGTCAAAAATGTCCGTGTCACCCACGTGTATCTCAATAATTTTTGTATATTTGCTATATTCAACTCTATTCGAGACAGTTGAACGAATGAGGGACTTCACAAATTGTAGTGGATTATCAATGTCTTCTTGGTAGATCTGTTTTGTTTTGATTTTGATGCATGTAATTTCGTGTGGCTTCTTACCAAGAAACGGTGTCATTGGAATTTGTTCTTGTGTAGCACCATCCACGTATGTCTTTCCCTCAAATTCACCACACGCAAAAATGAGAGGTATAGCCATACTCATACACACGGCATCAATGACTTTCATCTTGGGGTGGGTGTCACGCGAAAAGTATTCAGTTGTTGACGTATTCAAGCAAAATGCGGATACATAAATCTTCATATCCAATTCCTCAAATGTGGGATCACACCCACAGATGTCAACAAGTTTGTTTCGAATAGGACCCATATCAACAAAACCACATTTGTTAAAGAAGGACTTTATGCATATTTTAACAAACTTGGAGACATTCAAATTGAGAGCCACGTCATAAATCTCATCAACGGACATCCCCAAAGCCAAAAAGAGGGCTAAGATTGAACCCGCAGATGATCCGGATATTTCTTTGACATCTACAAGTTTAGATTCACGTACCTTGAGGGCTCCAATCATTGAGTATATACCCATCGAAGCTGGACCCAAAACAAGGTACTTCATCCTCCTACTTAGTAGAACTGAGGAAATTGACGACGCAAAAGCGCGAAGACAACCGCGAACACGATCGAGTGGGTCAAAGCCGCTGGGAGGCTCGTTTGACCGGATCGGAGAAGACCACCAGAACCTGGGGGGATGGTCAAGAGAAGACCTGGGCTGAGTGCCAAGAAGAGCGCCGTCGTCACAATCAAGTCGGTCTTCGTCAACACGAGACCCATCGCCTTTGCGATGAGACTGTAGACAAGGAAGAACACGAGCGCGTGGAACATAGTGGCCATTTGGGAGGTCTTTCCGTTTGCGAACTTGAGACTGCGCCCGTCGGTGGTCAAGAGAACACCTGGGCTGAGTGCCAAAAAAAGAGCGGCGGGGATCGCGACCTTTTGGGAGGTAATATCGGGGAGCATGGTTATTATATACTCATATTATTTTGCCTAGTGTGCTCGTAAACGAACCTCACCCAATGATCAAATGTAGCACCCACCATAAATTCATGACCGAGATCCGTATCTTCTAAATAG
>CAZKXG010000292.1:0-3255 GCA_964556465.1 uncultured Cryomorphaceae bacterium
TGACATTGGATGGCATTACGTCGGTAGGCGAGGCATCGTTGCCACCGTATTTGGGCGAATCTGTCGATTCCGTTTTGGCTTTCGCCAATGCCATCGATCCCACTCAACTCAATCCCGAAAACCTTTCCGAATCAAAGGCATACCTCGATCATTTTCGTGCCGATAATCTTGCCGCAAAGGCAGCCGTAGAGATAGCCTTGGTTAATATGACGGCGCAACTGAAAAACCAGACCGTAGGGGAGTTTTTCGACATTGCCGATCGGCCCATTCATACCTCCTATACCATCGGTATTTCCGAAAGGGAAGAGATGAAAGAGAAGCTCGAAGAAGCGGACCCTTTCAAAACCTTGAAGCTCAAGTTGGGCTCCGGCGATGATCTGGCACTGCTGCGCACCTTTAGGGAAATGACTACCAAACCCTTTTCGGTTGATGTGAACCAAGGGTGGGAGAGTTTGGATAAGGCTCTGCCAATTGTTCGGCTGCTGGAAGAAATGGATTGTCTGTTCATTGAGCAGCCCTTTCATGCTGATGACATCGCTTTGCACGCCAAGCTCAATGCAGCGACTGAAGTTCCCGTCTTCGCCGATGAGTCGATCAAGCGGCTAAACGATTTAAAAGAACGCGGTTTCGCATTCGATGGGGTAGTGGTGAAGCTCATGAAAAGCACTGGGCCAATCGAAGCGATCGAAATCCTACGAGAAGCCAAGCGACTTGGTTTAAAAACTGTGATAGGTTGCATGGCCGAGTCGAGCGTGTCGGTAGCTATGGCCCGAGCCATCGCTCCGCTGGCAGATTACGCCGATTTGGACGGGCCGTTCTTAATTAAGGGAGATCCTTATGACAAGATCAGCTATGATAAAGGACGAGTGGAATTGGTCGTTTGAATATAGTCCAATCAAGACCTCAATGCCGATACCCCTTCCAAGTCCCGCCATACCGATAGAAATCTCCTTTGGCATGTACAGCTTGACAATCAGGGCAGACAAAAATCCATTCTTTTCCTTTTATAATTTGAATTCGGTACATCACCTCCCCCGCGTTACGGCACGTATGGCATTCTTTTGTTTTCATAAAAGTCAAAACCTTTTTACCCACTATTTGGTTCAAGGTATATGCTCAAGCGAATCATTCGACCGGGAATAGTCATTATCGTTGGGGTCATCTTCATGGCTGTGAGCAATCCCTCTGAGGAGAAGTTTCTGAACAAAGTGTCTCAAGAATACGGTGCGGCTCATGGAGGCATGGGCTTTAGCTCAGCTGAATTACTGCAGATGGGTGAGAGTAGACGCCAATCTTATCTCATCTTCAGTATCTACGAATACGAGTTTGGCACTATCGGCGTACGCTACGTCGGCTTTTTGTTCAGCGTTTTCCACGTGGAGAGCTACCGCGAGGATAAGCCTACGAAAAACAGAGAAGAAGTTATAGCTGAACAGGTAGTATTAACCCTACTCTGAATCTGTTCAGACCCACACGAAATCAAGAAGAAAGACTGGCTACCATTTGCCAATGGTCTCTTTATACACTTCTTCAGGCGCTTCGACTGCTCCGTTTACAAGTGGAAAGGAAAAGGTGTCGTAAACTGAAAATTCTGTAATTCCTTGTGGCGGATTGATCGCCGTTGCACAACGCACCTTCCATTGGTAATCACCATTTCCAAGGGCGTTTGAATTTACAAAAGCGAAGGAAGGATCTGAATTGATAATGGTAAGACTTGCCCCGTCATTTCCGCCTACCTGTCCTCCGCGAACTTCACAGCCAATCGCACCTTCAGGAAGATCCCATGTAAGCAAGACGCCGTTAACGAAAACCTGCGAAGTAGGATTGAAGCTGAGATCGGCTGAGGCCTCTTGGTATACTCTAACATAATCAACTTCCATTGCCGACTCATCAAAGCCTTGAGTGATGTCACCATTGATGGCAACGTTCAAGAGAAGGTATTGATCTTCGTCGAAAGGCCATGTGTCTGCATTTTTCACTGCCGGTTCGTATGTATAGAACTCATTGCCATCAACGCTGAATACGATTCGCTCGGGGCTCCATTCCATCTCGTAAATGTGAAAAGTGTTGAAGACATCAAGAAGGTTTGTTCCTCCCACGTTGAAGGTACCTCCAAATGACGATGGCGTATGCAGTGCTGCCGATACATAATTTGGATTCACACCCCAGTGCTCCATAATGTCGATTTCGCCGCAGGCAGGCCATCCTACGGTGCCAAATTGGTCGTAAAAGAATCCGCCTGGCTCGGTAATGTTCTTTCCCAGCATCCAAATGGCTGGCCAGGTTCCTGAACCCTGAGGCAGTTTTGCTCTTACAACCACTCGGCCGTATGTAAAGGCAAATTTTGAATTGAGTCGCGCGGAGGTATACTGCTTTGTGACGCCTTGATCAGAAAAGGACTCACTGATTGCCTTTATGAACAATGACCCGCCTTCTTGGTATGAGTTTTCATCGCGATTCGTGTAGTGCTGAAGTTCCCCGTTAAACCAGCTATTGCCATTAGGCAATTGAGTTTGGTGGTGCCACTTCGTTGTATTAATGGAGCCATTACCATTAAACTCGTCTGACCATACCAAGTCGGTGTAAGGAGAATTATTTGATTGGGAAAAAGCTAAAAGGCAGAAAAGAGAGAATAGGGTTGTCAGCGCAGATCGA
This sequence comes from uncultured Cryomorphaceae bacterium, assembly GCA_964556465.1. Taxonomy (GTDB): domain Bacteria; phylum Bacteroidota; class Bacteroidia; order Flavobacteriales_D; family Cryomorphaceae; genus JAKVAV01. The sequence continues at coordinate 2,656 of CAZKXG010000292.1, forward strand.
TTCATCACAAAGTTTTAAGAATGCGCAAGATAACTCAATTGGTAATTTTTAACTAGAAAAATTATCCAAGTCTTTACAACCTTGAATTTAAAAAACAATTACAACCCTTTAAAACTTTGGCATTGCCATTAAACCATTTCCTTTGTTGTAGAATGTATAAGCTGATAGTATGCAAATAGATAAGACTAAACCTGTCCTGGTTACAGGTGCTACGGGTTATGTGGCGGGCTGGCTAGTCAAAAGGCTTTTGGAGGAAGGAATGACGGTTCACGCAGCAGTCAGAAATCCCAACAATAAAGAAAAACTAACACATTTAGAGTTAATAGCTTCAAACTCGAGCGGGCAGATCAAGTATTTCAAATCTGACTTATTGCAGGATGGATCTTATGCTGAAGCAATGGATGACTGTGAACTGGTCTTCCATACGGCATCGCCTTTCACCACCGACGTGAAAGACCCGCAAAAGGAATTGATCGATCCAGCAGTGAAAGGTACCGAAAACGTTTTGGAGCAAGCCAATAAAACAGTGACGGTAAAGCGCGTGGTGCTAACAAGTAGCTGCGCAGCGATCTACACGGACTGCAGCGATTTGGAGCTTAC
>CAZKXG010000293.1:0-3241 GCA_964556465.1 uncultured Cryomorphaceae bacterium
CTAGTGCTACAGGGGCGTCGATACTAGCGCTGCGCTCTACTTGCCACTCTGTGGGGCTGCAGGAGGCCATCAAGGCGACTCCAACACCGGCAATGATAATTCTACTTTTCATGGTAAATTAGGTTTAGTTTGTATTCAAAAGTAGAAAAATACTTAAGCCGTACTAGCTAAAAGGCAGTACTTTACCTTCACTGTCTACTTTTCAAAACAGTTTCGATATCATTCAAGGAAAAATCTTTTGCTTGTAGCAAAATCAAAAAGTGATACATCAAATCGGCCGCTTCGTTTTTGAATAGATCGTCGTTCTCATCCTTCGCTTCGATGATGAGTTCCACCGCTTCTTCGCCCACCTTTTGTGCGATCTTATTCATCCCTTTATTGAACAACGAAGTGGTGTAGGAACTGTCTTGCGGATTTTCTTTTCGGTCTTGAATCGTTGCTTCCAATTCGTAAATAAATCCTTTAGCATCGCTATCTCCAAAACATGTGTCTGTACCTTGGTGACAAACAGGGCCTGCAGGAATGGCTTGAATCAACAAGGTATCTCGGTCACAGTCGAGCTTCGCCGAAATAAATTTTAGATGATTTCCTGAAGTTTCTCCTTTGGTCCAAAGTCGGTTTTTGCTGCGGCTAAAAAAGGTGACCAGACCTGATTCTTTGGTTTTTTGGAGCGCCTCCTCATTCATGTAGCCGAGCATCAGCACTTCATAGGTGAGACTGTCTTGAACAATTGCGGGTATCAGGCCATCGCCTTTTTCAAAATCGGGATTCATCTGATAGGAATGTTTTGTGTTTGTAGTGATCGTTTCAATTCGGGTATGGGTATTTCACCAAAGTGGAAAATGCTTGCTGCTAAAGCTGCATCGGCTATTTGGAAAACCTCGGCAAAATGTGGGATCTCACCTGCTCCTCCTGAAGCAATGATGGGAATTGTAGTCGCCTCGGTGATGGCCTCGGTCAATTCAATATCGAAGCCACTCTTGGTTCCGTCTTTTCGCATGGAAGTCAAAAGGATTTCGCCCGCTCCGCGCTCTTGAGCCTCTTTCGCCCATTCTATGGCATCGAGCTTCGTAGGTGTGCGGCCTCCATGGGTATAGACCACCCATCGGCCATTGAGCCAATTGACGTCGAGCCCCAGCACCAGACATTGATTGCCAAATCGCTCGGATATCTCATTTAATAGTTCAGGTCGTTTCACAGCCGAGGAATTTACACTGACTTTGTCAGCACCTGCTTTTAGCAGCGCCGCGACATCGTCGACGCTCGAGATACCGCCGCCTACCGTGAATGGGATATTGATCCGTTCGGCTATTCGCTCTACCAAATCAACAAGTGTTTTCCGCTTGTCAACGGTAGCAGTGATGTCAAGAAACACCAATTCATCGGCGCCTTGTTTTGAATAGGCTTCTGCCAATTCTACGGGATCACCCGCATCGCGAAGATTGATAAAGTTGATACCTTTTACTGTACGACTATCTTTGATGTCGAGGCAGGGGATGATTCGTTTTTTCAGCATAGTGTCGAAAGGTCTTTCAAGTCAATTCGTCCTTCGTAAATTGCCTTGCCGATGATGGCTCCGTACATTCCCATCGATTTGAGTTTTTCCAAATCATCCAAATCTCTGATTCCGCCACTCGCAATGAGATCAATGTTTTCTATTTCGCCCAATAGCTTTTTGTACAATTCGAAAGAAGGCCCTTCCAGCATTCCGTCTTTGTCCACATCGGTGCTGATTACAGTGTTTAGCCCCTTTTCCTGGTATTCTCTCACGAAGTCAAAAATATATTCATCACCCGTTTCTGTCCAACCCGAAATAGCGATTTTTTCTCCTTTCACATCGGCACCGAGTATCAGCTTTTCACTTCCGTAAATGCCGAGCCATTCCTTTACGAGCTCTCGGTTCTTCACGGCTACGCTTCCTACAGTAACTTTCTTTGCACCCGACTCAAAGGCGATTCGAATCGACTCATCCGATTTGATTCCTCCTCCAAAGTCGATCTCCAAGGCAGTCTTTGAAGCGATCTTTTCGAGTATTTTGTGGTTCACGACCTTTCCCGTTCGCGCTCCGTCTAAATCCACCAGATGAAGGTAAGTTAAGCCCGCATCGGCAAAGCGCATGGCCATGTCCAGCGGATCACTGGAATATTCCTTCTTCGTGCTGTAATCGCCTTTGGTCAATCGCACGCATTTCCCTTCTATCAGGTCGATGGCAGGGATAATTTTCATGCTTCTATTTTTAAAAAATTCGACAAAATTCTTGCTCCGACTTCTCCTGATTTCTCAGGGTGGAACTGCACTCCATAAAAATTAGCTCGCTGAAGCGCTGCAGTGAATGACTGACCGTATTCGCTTTTCGCAGAAGTGTCTTTGCCGATCTCCACCAAATAGGAGTGGACGAAATAGACATTGCCTCGGTCATCAAGACCCTCAAAGAGCGGACCGCTCATATTGATTAACTCATTCCAACCCATGTGAGGAATTCTCTTGCCTTTCGCAAAGTGTTTCACCTTTTCGGGAAAAATGCCGAGGCAATCCGTATCGCCTTCTTCGCTGTGGCTGCACATGAGTTGCATGCCCAGACATATGCCAAGAAAAGGTTGTGTCAATTCGAGCAAGGTTTTGTCGAGACCTTTCTCCCTCAAGTTCTGCATGGCTGGTTTGGCATTCCCAACTCCGGGAAAGATAACGCGGTCAGCAGCTTTCAGCGTCTCAGGGTCAGCCGTCACTTCGGCATCGGCACCCAATCGGTGGAGGGCGTTCAGCACCGAGCGCACATTGCCCGCATTGTAATCAACGATGGCGATCATAGGCTTCCTTTGGTGCTGGGAATTCGGTAATCGCCGTTATCGGCAATGGCCATGCGTATGGCGCGCGACCAGGCTTTGAATATTGACTCGATCTTGTGGTGTTCGTTTTCGCCCTCAGCCTTGATGTTGAGGTTACACATAGAAGCGTCCGCCCAACTTTTGAAAAAGTGAGAGAACATTTCGGTGGGCATTTCTCCGATTTTTTCTCGTTTGAATTCTGCGTCCCAAATGAGCCAAGGTCTTCCTCCGAAATCGAGCGCAACTTGCGCCAAGCAGTCGTCCATCGGCAAGGTGAATCCGTATCGGGAAATTCCCTTTTTGGTACCCAAGGCTTTTCGAAAAGCCTCTCCCAAAGCGAGTCCCGTGTCCTCTATGGTGTGGTGCTCATCGACGATGAGGTCACCCTTTACCGCTATTTCCAAATCGATTCCTCC
>CAZKXG010000294.1:0-1078 GCA_964556465.1 uncultured Cryomorphaceae bacterium
TCCTAGCCTATCTTCCTTTTCAGCTATGGTGGAATGAAGAACGGTATTCCGTTTTTGGAGAACTGGGCTGGTACCGTTACAACTACTTCTTTTTCGGAATTGGAAATGATCAACCCCAGGATTTTCAAGAGCTTTATGGAGTGGACTATCCGCGCATTCGCTTGACGGCTATGAAAGAAGTCTCAGAAGACTTTTATATCGGTGGTCGATTCATTCTGGATGATTTCACCATTACTGAGTTAGATCCGGAAGGGCAATTGGCCAACATGACTATTTCAGGAAATGAAGGTGGCCTCAATACAGGTTTGGGCATACTACTCAACTATGACAGTCGCGATAATTATTTTGAATCGCAAAAAGGCGTGTACGCTGAATTTACCATTGACCGGCATGGCGGATACATCGGTAGCGATTTCGACTACACACGATTTCGGCTGGATTTGAGGAAATTTTTCGAGTTCAGTCCAAAAGACCATCTGGCCACTCGATTCTTTTCCGAGTCCATCCAAGGCAATGCGCCGTTTATTTCACAAGCATTACTGGGTGGTACTCGATTAATGCGAGGCTTTTACGAAGGCCGTTACCGAGACGATAATTCGGCAGTGGTTCAGGCCGAATACCGGAGAGATCTGTTTTGGCGGTTTGGGGTGGTAGCTTTTGCTGCCACTGGTGCGGTGGCACCCAAATACGGGCAACTTTCGCTAAATAATTTGAGGTACACTTACGGTGCTGGTTTGAGATTCGCCATCGATCCAGAAGATCGGATCAACATAAGACTGGACATGGGAGTAGGTGAGGAGCCTAATTTTTACCTGACGATCGGGGAGGCTTTCTAGCCTACTGCTCATTCAACTTCCAGCTATAATCCAAAAAGTCCACATCCGCATCGGCGTTCGCTTTCACTTTACTATATCGATTCACGTATTCTACTCGACTTTTTGTAATGTCTTTAAAATCTCCCCAGTACCAATCCAAGAGTTTTGACAACTCCAGCTGATCCGCCGAGATCTTGTTCTTCTTGGGGTTATTAAAGAAATAAGTCGCTTCGGCATCTAATTGAGCGTCCAACTTCTCGGCG
>CAZKXG010000294.1:1088-3233 GCA_964556465.1 uncultured Cryomorphaceae bacterium
GACTTTAAAAACAAGGAGTTTGAAAAGGCCTATTTCAGGATTATTAAAAAAGTAAGTGGTCTCCTCTTCGAGTTGTTTATCAAGTAGAGATGCCACGTAAGCTTCGTTTCGCAGTCGGGGGCAGCTCATGGCCGCACAGACCAATGCAAAGTGAATTCGGGGTTCAGCAAATTCCTTGCGAATGATGCCGTGTTCCAGGTTGTTCAAGTCGTAAGTCTCTCCTTCGATGTTGATGAATTTGATATCCCAAGGTGTATTTATAAATGGAATACCGCCTGCGATATCCTTGATCGACTCAACTGGATAATTTCTGATAATCAACCTTACGGTAAAAGCGTTGTAAGCGTTTATCCAATACGCCAGCCGTTCATCCTTACTCCAATTCTTCTCATTGGGGTGATTTTTACTCAACAAGTCCAAATACTTATTCAATTCAAGGCTGTCTTTCATCATCCCCTTGTAATTGACCATTCCTGTTTCGTCTACATGCTTTTTAAGGAGCATATCCCAAGTTGCGTGACTCACAGGCTTGGAGTCGGACTGAACATCGCCTACACCCGAACAGGCAGCAACCAATAAAACGGAAAAAAGAAGAGAAAAAAACCTTGTCATAAATCTATTGTTTTGATTGGTGCGTATTATACCTACGTTCGCAAACCAAGTTTGGATTAGCCTTTGGCAAATACCGTTCCCGAAATATCGATAATAATCCCCACCCTCAATGAGGAAGAGAATATTGGTGGGTTAATAAGTCGCTTGAACGACACCAATAGACGAGTAGAAATAATCGTGGCTGACGCCAATAGCGAGGATCGAACCAGAGAGATAGCAGAAAGTTCAGGAAGTCGAGTAATTACTTTGAACAAGCCCTCTAGGCCAAAACAATTAAACACTGGTGCAAACTTGGCCCAAGCTGATTTGCTGTATTTCGTGCACGCCGACACCCTGCCACCAAAAAACTACGCCGATCAGATCATTGAGGCTGCTTCCGACGGAAATACCTTCGGCTCTTTTCGATTTCGCTTCGACTCCAATAAGCGAGCCCTTCGTTTCAATTCTTGGTGCACCCGCATACCTGTAATGATGGTTAGGGGAGGAGATCAGAGTTTGTTTATACCACGAAAGCTCTTCCAAAAACTCGGCGGATACCGAGAAGATCATATCGTAATGGAAGATTACGACATCCTGAGACGTGGAAAGAAATTGGCCAGGTTCAAACTCATCCAAGACGATGTCATCGTCTCCGCGAGAAAATACGAGCAAAATCCTTACTGGAAAGTCAATATTTCCAATTTTGTTGTTTTCACCTTGGACTATTTAGGCGTGAGCCCACAACGCTTACTGAAGCTCTACAAGTCGATGATCAATCACCCCAAAGCATAAAAAAAGCACCCCAAGGAGGTGCTTTAAAAGATCGTTTTATCCAATTACATGATAGGGTAGTAGACGTGGGTAACCCATTTTGTAGAGTCAGGTTCCATGCCTGGGTCGGTCACGAAGACCTCCCACGGGGCACCAGCCATATTTAAGCTGTTCGCTTTCATGTATTCGGCTATTGCGTTGTGCGGCTTATCACCTTCTTCGTAAGGTCCTGTATAGACACATTTGACTGCTTTACCCGCATGAGTCATACCTTTTTTGATGTCACCACTTCCGCCTTTTTCAGATTCACAGGCCAAGGCCACCGCGATTACCGCTTTGTCATTTTCCTCGTCCCACTCATTGTAAACAGCCAAGGGCATTTCGAGCATGTTCTCGCTATCTTCTCCCAAATAAGCCATCAACTGACCGTAGCGTGAACCATAAAATTCACTGCTCATTTCGGAAATTTTTGTCTCACCTTCTATGTAATAAATCGGCATGGCCTCAACTTCGACTTCGGAGATGGGCATACCGGTAGACATAGCGGCTTTTTCTTCTGCCAGCACTTTTAGTTGGTCCAATCCATTCTGAAAATCTTTTCCCATCATTTCGTCCATCTCCTCTTCACCCATCCAAAAAAGATAGCCTGGAAGTTCTCCATCCACTGACCAAACCGCTTTAACTCCTCCTTCCACTTCTTCAAATTTCCACGCTGTCGTAGATGTAGATTCCCACGGAGAAGTGAAGGTCAACGTGCTTTTGATGTACTCGTTCGGAACACTC
>CAZKXG010000295.1:0-3188 GCA_964556465.1 uncultured Cryomorphaceae bacterium
AGCCCGAATTCGAATTTGGTGTCCGCAATGATGATCCCTTTGGCGGCGGCAAGCGCAACTGCGCGCTGTTTCGGTGTGAGCTTTACTGCAGAGGCACTTCCGCCCTGATGCAAATTGGATCTAAACTCTCCTTCTGCTCCTTGGCGCTTCATAGCTCCTACTACTTTTCCATTTACTACAAAGGCGCGAATGTCTGCACCGCCCGCCTCGGCAATGAATTCTTGAATCAGCATGTTGGCATTGAGTCCGTGAAAAGCCTCAACAACCGACTTGGCCGCCTTCTTGGTCTCCGCCAAAACTACGCCGATACCTTGGGTTCCTTCCAGTAACTTGATAACTACAGGAGCACCACCTATTTCGCTAATAAGCGGATCCAGCTTCTTGGGGTGATTGGTAAATATCGTTTTCGGAATTCCGATGTCGTGGCGACTGAATATCTGCGTGCTGCGCAGCTTGTCTCGTGAGCGAACGATGGCTATAGACGAATTGACAGTGAAGACCGAACGCATCTCAAATTGCCGCACCACTGCCGTTCCATAAAAAGTAACCGAAGCACCGATTCGTGGAATAATCGCATCGACATCACTCAGGTCTTTTTCATTGTAAATCACTCTGGGGTTCTTGTATTCCCCGATAAGGGAGCAACCCATATGATCAACAACGATGGCCTCATGGCCACGTTCTATCGCAGCCTCCTTTAATCGGCTGGTTGAATAAAGACTTTTGTTTCTACTGAGAATAGCAATTTTCATGATTCTTCTTGTACGTAACTTCTGGATACATCAATAAGGAAGTCGTCTGCCAGAAATCGACGACCCAACAATACGGAATAATTCATGGTCGAACGGTCGTTTAACGAAACTTGTGTCAGCTTTTCACAATCGCCTAACCGTATCTTAACCTCCACGATATATCGGGTTTCAATTTGCCCGTTTGAACTCTTAATTTTTCGACGCCTGAATTTCTTGAATCGAACCACCTTTTTGGATCGTTTCAAAAAATGGCAACACAATACCTTCTTACCACGCATCTCCTCCTCCCAAATCTCATCGCAGTGCACGGAAGATGATCTGGCTCCCGAATCAATTCGAGCAACAATATGTTCGCGCTTCTGATCGGGAAAAGACACCTTCTCTTTATTGCCAACTATTCGCTTTTCTCCAACTCGGTTTACCAATGGTTTCTTTCTTTTTGGGTTCGCAAAGGTATTCATTTCAATCTCCCGTCAAGAAAGCACACCAACAGAGTTTAACCTTAGTATCTTCGCGGCAAAATTAATAGCCATCGCAAAGAAGAAAGAAATTATCATCGACGGTCAAAGCATCCCTGCCGGAAAGAAAGCCAAGATCAATATTCGCCTGGCCAAGCTTCCATCGGGAACGGTCATAGACTTACCTGTCTATATATTTCGCAGCAAGAATGAGGGCCCTACTGTACTGCTGAGTGGTGGTCTTCACGGCGATGAGATAAACGGGATAGAAATAGTAAGAAGCTTAATAGACGGAGGGAATTTTGAAAACCTCCAAAGAGGCTCAGTGGTAGCTATCCCCGTCATGAATATTTACGGATTCTTGAACTTCAGTCGCGATGTGCCTGATGGCAAAGACGTAAACCGCAGCTTCCCCGGGTCTACTACAGGCTCCTTGGCTTCCCGAATAGCTCATTTCATCAGCCACAATATATTGAAGGAAATCGATTTTGGTATTGACTTCCACACGGGCGGTGCCTCTCGCTTTAACTTCCCGCAAATACGCTACGCGCCTAAGGACAAAAAAGCAGCCAAACTAGCCACACAATTTGGCGCACCCGTGACGCTGCACAGCGGACTTTTGGAAAAGAGCCTGCGCAAGCAAGCTTTCAAAATGGGTAAATCCATATTGGTATACGAAGGTGGTGAGAGCATGCGAATGGATGAGGAGGTGGTGCGCCAAGGAGTAGATGGTGCCCTGCGCCTACTGCAGGCCCACGACATGATCGGTGATGCCCCTGCGGCGGATTCGCCCTCAATAAAATGCGAGAAATCCATCTGGATTCGGGCCAAGCGAAGCGGAATCTACCGTGGCGTCATCAAATCGGGCATGACGGTAAGCAAGGGTGATGTGCTGGGCTACATAACCGACCCTTTCGGAGAGTTCAGCACTGCCATTAAAGCGCCCGCAGGAGGGCTTGTCATTTGCCACAACAATATGCCCGTGATCAATCAAGGCGATGCGCTGATACATTTGGGAACTTCCTGAAAACAAGAAAGCGGTCTCTCCGGACCGCTTTCTTCTACTACTCTACTATTAAACTAACCTATCAACCAGCACTATCATGCTGGCCAATATAACCGAGTAAAGAAAAAAAGGTTTTGGACGAGGTTACTTTTTTTGAAACCTAGCCTTTGCGCTCTGTTTTCTAAAAGCAATACTACAAAGGGTTGTTGTGTGCTCGTCATAGGCAAGCCTCACCTCCGAAGCTTTCTTTTTGTGCAAGGTACCGGTTCCTGTACCAGAATATCTTAGCTGTTGTAGTCGCTTCTGTCATACCTCTTTGTGGCATTTCTGCATACATCAGCCGCATTTTTAAATACAACAGAGGCGTCTATGAATGCCTTAGCGAAATTTTTGACAGTATTTGCTTGTCTTTTAAACACATTGGCGGTGGTTTACAAAGTGCACGAGGCATTTTTGAATGCATTAGCATCTTTCTTGCATGTAGTGAAGAAATTTTTGAAAACATTTTTGACTTTTTTGCATGCACGGGCGGCATTTTTGCTTCAAAAAATCGCTTAAGGACATGCAATACTCGACCGATTGAAGACAATCTCAACCCAAATCAGGTCAATTTTAGCATGACTCTAAAGCAAAAACGAGGCTAAATAGAACCTCACTTGAGCTTCCAAAACCAAAAAATTGAACTTTTTTGAAAAAAAAATTCAGCAGCGAAAATCTTCGTGCATAAAACAATACAAGTGTCTATTAATTACGTACTTGAAATAGTATTTTCATACAAAATAATTATCCCTAGAGAAGACGTAATTTTGATATAATTTATAATATTGAGATTTTATGTGAATAATTCTCATATTATGATATTTGCAATGGTAGCAGATTTATCCGTTTATAAACGTTTATAAACGGATAATCAAAAAAACGGCATTACATTTGTTATCAACAATTTGCACTATGTTAAAATACGTATTTTTC
>CAZKXG010000296.1:0-2617 GCA_964556465.1 uncultured Cryomorphaceae bacterium
TACTTGTTATGGCTGTTAGCCACTAGCTTTTAGCCATTGGCTCGAACCGTTTCGTAGTCATTTTAATACTAACACTTTAAACCTTTTTCGGTTTGAAATACTCGCGGGTGTTTAATTCCTCTAAAAACTCCTTGCTCTTTGCAATCAGTGGATACATCTCCTGATCTTGATCGATAGCGGGAACCATTTTGCGGTAAGCAGCATAAAGGTTTTTGATGGCAGAAGCACAACCGTCCGTTCCACTGAGGTGAAGCGCTTGGCAGGCATTCAAAAGCTCGATGGCCAAGACACTTTGCACGTTTTGGACAACTTCCAATGTTTTCACAGCGGCATTGGCCCCCATACTCACGTGGTCTTCCTGCCCGTTTGACGAATCGATGGTATCCACCGAGGCGGGCGTGCAGAGCTGCTTGTTCTTGCTCACGATACTCGCGGCGGTGTATTGTGGAATCATAAATCCCGAGTTCAATCCGGGGTTGGCGACTAAAAAGGCAGGCAATCCGCGGCTTCCGCCAACCAATTTGTAAATCCTTCGTTCGGAAATGCTGCCGATCTCAGCCATGGCAATCGCCATAAAGTCTAGGGCTAACGCCAAGGGCTCACCGTGGAAGTTTCCCGCTGAGATGATCTCATCCGTGTCGGGGAAAATGGTGGGATTATCTGTCACCGAATTGATCTCGTTCTCAAAAACGCTGAGGCAGTGATTCACCGCATCGCGCGCAGCTCCGTGCACTTGAGGAATACAGCGGTAACTGTATGGATCCTGAACGTGGGCTTTGGCCTTGTAAAAATTCTCACTGTCGCCCAGCAGGCTGCGGATATGTTCGGCCACCAGTCGTTGACCCGGCTGCCGACGCACCTTATGCACCGCATCGTTAAACGGTTCGGGGCGTCCGTCGTACGCCTCGAGAGATGTGGCACCAATCAAGTCGGCCAGGTCGAGTAGCCGTTTCGCCTCCAGGCAAGTAGCTACTCCGTAAGCACTCATAAACTGGGTGCCGTTTAGCATAGCGAGGCCTTCCTTGCTTTTCAATGCCAAAGGTTCCAAGCCGTAATTGGCTAAAATCTGAGCGGTAGGGCGCTTCTCGCCTTTCTCCCAAACTTCACCGAGACCAAGCAGCGGCAAAGCCAGGTGGGCAAGCGGGGCCAGATCGCCCGAAGCGCCGAGGCTTCCTTGATCGTAAATCACGGGAAGGACATTGTTGTTGTAGTGCCAAATCAACCGCTCCACCAATTCGAGTGTAGCGCCGGAGTGGCCGTATGACAGGCCTTGAATTTTGAGCAAAAGCATCAATCGGATCAGCTCGGGCCGTATGGTTTTGCCCGTTCCTGCCGCGTGAGAGGTCACTAGATTTTGCTGCAGCTGTCCCAGACTTTCTTTGCTGATGGTAGTATTGCACAGCGATCCGAAGCCCGTGTTGATACCGTAAATCGGATCATCGGATTTCTCCATCCGTCGGTCTAGGTAATCGCGGCATTTGATGATTCTGTTCTTGGCACTTTCACTCAACTCCAAATCTGCTCCCGAACGAACGATTTCGTCAACTTTGTCCAGGGTTAAATATTCATCGGAAATGGCGTGTTGCATTAAGAAAGTTTTTTGATGAGTTCGTCGATATCGAGAGCAAATTGCTCGCCGCTCTCCATTTCTTTGAGGGTCAAGTGGCCGCTATTCATCTCATTCTCCCCCACCAATACCACGAAAGGTATTTGTTTATCATTGGCGTATTTCATCTGCTTTTTCATCTTAGCGTCCTCGGGGTAGAGTTCCGCGCGGATTCCTGCCTTTCTGATTTGCACCAGAGCTTTATGGCAGTAATCGGCTTCGCTTTCGCCAAAATTCACAAAGAGCAGTTTCGTGCCTTCGGTCTCCTTATCGGGAAAGGCATTTTCGGCTTCGAGAAGATCGTAGATTCTATCGGCACCAAACGAGATTCCCACTCCCGACATGCCCTTCATTCCGAAGATTCCCGTCAGGTCGTCGTAGCGCCCGCCACCACAAATGCTTCCTACTTGACTTTCCGTCAATGGCCGCACTTCGAAGATGGCGCCTGTATAGTAATTCAGTCCACGGGCAAGGCTCAAGTCCAAAACGATTTTGGCCGATTCCATTCCCAGTTGGTCAATTTTTTCTAAGATAAATCGGAGTTCTTCGATTCCGTTTTGGCCTTCGGAGCTTTCGCCCAAAAGAGTCGCAACTCGATCGAGCATTTCGGCATTCGGCAATTTCTCGGCCGCGATTTCTAAAAAGCTCTTCAACTTTTCGATAGCTGATTCAGGGAATTCCTGCTTTCTCAAATCTTCCAAAACGGCATCCATCGGCATCTTGTCCAACTTGTCAATAGCAATGGTCATCGGCACTAAGCGGTCTTTCTCGCCGATGTATTCAGCTAAGGCAGCCAGTAGTTTTCGGTTGTTGAGTCGAATCTCCACAGGCAATCCCAGTTCGGCAAATACCTCATCGAAAATCTGACAGTACTCCACTTCACATCTTAAAGAGTCGGTGCCTACCACATCGGCATCGCATTGAAAAAACTCACGGTAGCGGCCTTTCTGTGGTCTGTCCGCTCTCCATACGGGTTGGATTTGGTACCGACGAAAAGGGAAACTCAGCTCA
>CAZKXG010000296.1:2627-3188 GCA_964556465.1 uncultured Cryomorphaceae bacterium
AAAGGGAACGGTGAGATCGTAGCGGAGGGCCATATCAGCTAAATCTTTCTCAGGTCGCTTGTCTCCCTCAGAAACAACTGCATTAGCATTTGAAGCCAAGGCGTTTTGAAGCTTCTGGTCTCTTTGAAGAATCTTAAAAATCAATCGATCCCCTTCATCGCCATACTTCCCCGTCAAAGTTTCCAAGTTTTCCATCGCAGGTGTTTCGATTGGCTGGTAGCCATACTTTTCGAAAACAGCGCGTATCGTCCCGAAGATGTAGTTTCGTTTGCGAACCACGTCGGGTATAAAATCTCTTGTTCCTTTGGGGGTTGATGGCATAAATTTTTCAGTATTAAGACGGCAGTATTAAGTATTAAGAACTGAAAATCCGTCTTTGTACTTAATACTTTGTACTATCGTCAATTATCCACGTACCAACTTCCGATACTTTATCCTTTTCGGGCTCACATCACCCAATCGCTTTTTCTTGTTCTCTTCGTAATCGGTGAAGTTACCCTCAAACCAATAAACCTGAGAATCTCCCTCAAAAGCCAGAATATGTGTACAGATTCTATCCAA
>CAZKXG010000297.1:0-3181 GCA_964556465.1 uncultured Cryomorphaceae bacterium
GTTCTTCATCATCCTCAGAAACCACCACTTTGGCCACAGCCGCTATAGCGTCATTTCCTTTGAGATTTATTAGTCGAACTCCTTGTGTCGCTCTACCCATCACACGTAAGTCTGAAACACTCATTCGAATTGTTAAACCACTTCGATTGATAATCATCAAGTCATCCTCGTCGGTTACAGATTTGATGGAAATCAAAGCTCCTGTTTTCTCTGTAACGTTGAGGGTTTTTACACCTTTTCCTCCACGGTTTGTAATACGGTATTCTTCAACATCACTTCTCTTGCCGTAGCCTTTTTCTGAAACAACCAGAACATTGGTTGAAGTATCGCTGATACAAATCATACCAATTACCTCGTCATCTTTACTTTCAAGGGTAACTCCCTTAACTCCTTGAGAAGTTCGGCCTACTGCTCTAACCTTCTCTTCATTGAAGCGAATGGCCTTACCACTCTTTTTAGCCAAAATTATTTCGCTAGTTCCGTTGGTAAGCTTTGCTTCAAGCAGTTGATCGCCATCCTTAATAGTGATTGCGTTAATTCCATTTTGTCGAGGACGAGAGTAAGCTTCAAGCGAAGTTTTCTTCACCACACCATTCTTGGTGGCCATCACAACATTGTGCCCGTTGATATAGTCTTCATCTCGAAGATCCTGCGTATTGATATACGCCATGATCTTATCATCTTGTTCGATGTTGATCAAGTTTTGAATGGCTCTTCCTTTAGACGTTTTAGAACCTTCGGGAATTTCAAAAATCCGCATCCAGTAGCACTTCCCTTTCTCAGTAAAGATTAAGAGATAATTGTGGTTTGTAGCTACAAAGAGGTGCTCCAAAAAATCTTCATCTCTTGTTGTGCTCCCTCTAGAACCAACACCACCTCTGGCTTGAGTCTTGTATTCGTTCAGAGATGTGCGCTTGATATAGCCCAAGTGAGAAATGGTAATTACTACGTCTTCGTCGGGAATTAAGTCCTCAATACTCATTTCGCTTGCAGAGTACTCGATTCGTGAACGACGCTCATCACCGTACTTATCTTTGATCTCAATAAGTTCATCCTTGATGATCTGCATTCTTAAACCCTCATCGCTGAGAATCTGCCTTAAGTGATCAATCAATTTCATCAGGTCGGCATGCTCTTCTCGAATCTTTTCGCTTTCCAAACCGGTAAGCTTTTGTAGACGCATGTCAAGGATTGCTCTGGCTTGCAACTCAGAAAGTGCAAACTTCTCCATTAATCCATTACGTGCTTCTTCAGGATTTTGGCTTGCGCGAATCAAAGCGATCACCTCGTCAATATTGTCGAGGGCGATGAGCAATCCTTCCAGAATATGTGCTCTTTCTTCGGCTTTTCGCAGTTCGTATGTCGTACGACGTACCACCACATCGTGACGGTGCTCCACAAAATTGAAGATCATATCTTTGAGATTCAACATCTCAGGACGCCCCTTCACCAGCGCAATATTATTAACTGAGAATGAAGTCTGTAGAGCAGTGTACTTATACAGCTTGTTTAGAACTACATTTGGAATAGAATCACGCTTCAATTCATAAACGATACGCATCCCTTTGCGGTCAGACTCGTCGCGAATATCGCTAATGCCCTCAATTTTCTTGTCAACAACCAAATCGGCTGTTTTGCGGATCATTTCTGCTTTGTTTACCTGATAAGGTATTTCGGTAACGATGATTGCTTCACGTCCCTCTCGAATTTCTTCGATATTCGCTTTAGCTCTCATTACCACACGTCCGCGACCGGTCTCGAAGGCTTGCTTTACGCCTTCATATCCGTAGATAATTCCACCAGTCGGGAAATCAGGAGCCTTAATATGCTCCATAAGACCTGCGATATCTATATCTCTATTGTCTATGAAAGCTATCGTTCCGTCAATTACCTCGGAGAGATTATGCGGAGGCATATTGGTTGCCATCCCCACAGCGATCCCACTCGCACCATTGGCCAAAAGGTTTGGTATGCGCGTAGGTAAAACAGTTGGCTCCTTTAAGGAATCATCAAAATTGAGTTGATAGTCAACTGTTTCTTTATCGATATCCGAAAGCATTTCCTCCGCAATCTTTTGCAGACGCGCTTCGGTGTAACGCATTGCTGCAGGACTGTCACCATCTACCGAACCGAAGTTTCCTTGCCCATCTACCAGCATGTAGCGCATAGACCAAGGCTGAGCCATACGCACCATAGTGTCATAGACCGAGCTATCACCGTGTGGGTGAAACTTACCCAAAACCTCCCCGACGATACGCGCAGATTTCTTGTAGGATCTGTTTGAATAGACCCCTAACTCCATCATTCCGTATAGAACGCGGCGATGAACAGGTTTCAATCCGTCCCTTACATCCGGGAGTGCTCTGGAAACGATAACCGACATCGAATAATCGATGTAGGCCGACTGCATTTCATCTTCAATATTGATCGGTATGATCTTTTCTCCTTCTGCCATTTTATAATGTCAATTGAAAAATTGTACGGTTTTTGCACTACGCAAAGCCAATTGCCGAAAGTAGTGATATAACAAGGTTTGTCTGCGATTTTAAAGGGTGTTTTATCAACAAAAATCTGTGAAATATTCCACCCCTAAATGACAGCTTGTCAGAATCGACAGGCTTATATTTGAAAATACTCATTATCGGTGTAACTTTAGAACAACCTTTGCCTCAAACGAGTTATAATTAAGAGCGCAAAGTTAATTAGAAAGGAAGGATTTCATGGAAGCAAAATTTTCTCCCAGAGTAAAAGACGTAATCAGCTACAGCAGGGAAGAAGCCCTTAGACTAGGGCATGATTTTATAGGTGTTGAACACTTACTGCTCGGCATCATCCGCGAGGGTGAAGGCACGGCGATTCAAATAATGAAAAATTTAGGCATTGATCTGAAAGAACTGCGGCGCGCCGTAGAATCAAGTACGCGCTCAGCTTCGGCAAAATCAGGTAATTTGGGGAATATTCCTTTGGTTAAGCAGGCTGAGAAGGTTTTGAAGATCACTTATCTTGAAGCGAAACTTTTCAAAAGCCCGACTATAGGCACAGAGCATCTTCTATTGAGTATACTTAAGGATGAAGACAATGTGGCAACTCGTGCTTTGTCGAAATTCAGGATAGAGTACGATACTGTGCGCGACGAATTGGAAACCATGGGCACTGGCGACGAATTGCCGGGCAACAATAT
>CAZKXG010000298.1:0-3170 GCA_964556465.1 uncultured Cryomorphaceae bacterium
TGTCATTTTTCTCATTTGCAAAAAAGTCGCTCACTGATTTGAGTGCAGAAGAATGCAAGTCCAAAATGGATCAAGATCCTAAAGCGCAGCTTCTGGATGTGAGAACTTCAGGAGAGGTTTCAGAAGGAAAAATTGGCGATGCCAAAAACATCGACTTTTTCTCAGCCAACTTTCGTGAGGAGGTGAAGAAACTATCGAAGGACAAGAATTACTACGTATACTGCCGAAGTGGAAACCGCAGCGGACAAGCCGTTAGATTTATGGAAGGGGAAGGCTTTACCGCCTTTAACCTGCAAGGCGGAGTAATGTCTTGGCCTTACTAGAGTCCGACTGAAAATTTTTTAATTCTATAAAGACTCAGGTACAACTTTCTGTGCTTGGGTCTTTAAAATAAACTGATAAACACAAAGATTTATGCTGGAAATGTTAAGTGATCCCTGGCCGTGGTACACTTCGGGTGCTGTGATTGCATTAGTCATGATCATTCTGATTTATTTTGGAAAATCCTTTGGTTTTAGTTCCAATTTTAGAACCATCTGCGCCCTCACAGGAGGTGGAAAGCAGTGCGAATTCTTCAAATTTGATTGGCGCTCGCAGCGATGGAATTTACTCTTTTTGATTGGTTCTATTATCGGAGGCTTTATTGCTTCCACTTGGATGAACAATGGTGAAGGGGTGAAGATATCTGAGGCCACCAAAGCTGACTTAGCAGAATTGGGATTAAGTGCACCTGAGGGAATGCAGCCCACGGAGATTTTTTCTTGGAGCTCTCTAGCCGATCCCACAGGATGGGTACTCTTGGTCTTGGGTGGATTTTTCGTTGGATTTGGTTCTCGATATGCCGGTGGTTGTACCTCAGGGCATGCCATTAGCGGACTTTCCAATTTGCAGCTTCCATCCTTAGTAGCCGTGATCGGCTTCTTTATAGGAGGCTTGTTTTCAACCTTTGTTTTATTGCCCTTGATTCTTGGATAATGAAGCGTTTTGCTCTTTCCATATTGATCATTGCTTTTTCGGCACCGCTGATGGCTCAGCACCATCAAGACCATCCCTCCAGACAGGATAGTTCCCGAGTCCGAGAGCAGATTCACAGCTTTAAAGAGTTTTTTACCCATGGTCATTGGGGAGGTCACGTGCGCAATTACTTCATGCTCACTGATCATTCAGGGCCTTTTGAGACCCAATATGCCAATGCCATCGGTATGCGTATCGATTTTCGGACTGCCAGGTTCAAAGGATTTGAATTGGGTATAGGAGGAATTTTTTCATTCGACTTATTCAGCAGTGACTTGGATGTGAAGGACCCCATTGCAGAACGATATCCCGCTTTTGAGCTGCAACTTTTTGATATACAGAATCCTTCCAATAAACATGATCTGGATCGATTGGAAGAACTCTTCTTGGCCTATCACTTTGGTAAGTCGGTGGTTTCATATGGTCGACAGGTAATCGAAACGCCCTTTGTTAACCTGACTGACGGTCGCATGAAGCCATACGCTTTTCAGGGCTTAACAATGGAATTCAACGAGATAAAAGATACCCGAATCAATGCTATGTGGATTACTCACGTATCACCAAGAAGTACGGTAGAGTGGTATTCATTGGAAGAATCCGTAGGTATCGGCTCAGAAGGTTTTACGCCTGAAGGTGACACTGCGCACTACCACGAACACATTTCAAGCAGTGGCCTTGCAATATTGGGAATTGAGCATGAGTTTAACTCACATTTGAAAGCCTCGGGTTGGTATTACCACGCGCACAATCTCGTAAGTACTTTTTACGGTAAGTTAGAGGGACAGACTCCTCTGGGAGAGAAAGTCATGCTTTACGGTGGTATTGAAGCCATGATTCAAGAGAAAACTGGAGAGGGAGGAAATGAAAAAGAGCATTATTCTTATGTGAGTTCGGGAGATCACTCCAAAGGAATTGGAGGTCAAGTTGGGATCAAATACAAAGGGGTTGATTTAAGCTTTAATGCCATGTCGTTAAACGATCAGGGGCGTTTTCTTTTTCCCAGAGAGTGGGGTAGAGAAAACTTTTTTGCCACCGTCTCACGTGGTCGAATCGAAGGTACGGGCAATGGGGAACTCTATAATGTACGTTTGAAAAAAGACTTTAGCGATCGCCTTTCAGCCCAAGTAGACTACTCAAGGTATGACGGTCCCGGATGGGATAATTTTGAATACAATAAATACGGAATTGCCGACTATGACCAGCTGAATTTAGAGTTGTGCTACCATTTTCACAAGTGGTTTGAAGGGCTCGACATTCGCTTGCTATACGTGCACAAGCAGGCTAGAGAAGATGTTCCGCCTGAGATTGTGTACTACCAATCCAATTACAATCACTACAACATCGTTACAAACTTTACATTTTGACAATGAAAGCAATTAAATATATACTCGCAGGAATCCTTTTCGGAATAGTAATGACAAAGTCTGAAGCCATCTCTTGGTATAGAATTCAAGAGATGTTTCGGTTTCAAGCATTTCACATGTACGGGATTATTGGTACGGCAGTGATCATTGGAGTTATTGCTCATATGATCATCAAGAAGATGAGTTTAAAGGACATTGCAGGAAAGCCCATTACATTCAATGATAAGGCAAAAACGTGGAGGCGTTACATTATCGGTGGAACCATTTTCGGAATGGGCTGGGCACTGACAGGAGCATGCCCCGGTCCCATGTTCGTTAACTTCGGCTACGGCTACATGGTATTCTTGGTGGTGATTGCTGCAGCTGCACTTGGTACATACGCTTACGGAGCGCTGATAAGGAGACTTCCTCACTAGCCATTCCCACCCTGAATAATCATTTTCTGCGGGAAGCTCTTCTTTGTGTACTTTGTGCATTCAGGAATTTCAGGTAGTCATGTTCAGGGTTATTGCGGTTGGTTTATTTAGTTTGATTATAGCAAAGTCGAGCTATTCTCAAGAAGTGTTCGGAGAGCCGAATGTCTGGTTTCTCCAATTTACAGCTTATGACCTGAATGAGAAGTGGACCCTGGGAAACGAATTTCATGCCCGTTTTGACGATTACTTAAAGGATCCACAGCAAATCCTGATTCGACCATTTTTTACCTATCACGTCGGTAAACCCTTGGCTTTTTCAGGTGGGTACACCTTTGTCACAACATACCCCTACGGGGCATTTCCGCTTCCTGATAAT
>CAZKXG010000299.1:0-3168 GCA_964556465.1 uncultured Cryomorphaceae bacterium
AACATCTTTTAACTGCAGCATCTTGCTTCGCAAAAGGCATTACTCTCATTTTTGCGTTGTTCAAAAGTCGCTTCTTAACTTTGCGGCGGAAAACCTAAATTTTCATTGCTGAAACTTAAATTCGCGGTATGAACACCGAAGAAATGAACGACACTACTGAAACTCCTGTTAATCAAGGAGCCACCACAGGAACAGTTGACATTAAAGCGTTGAACGAGAAGATCCAAAGAGAAAGTGCCTTTGTCAAGTTGGTTACGCTCGAAATGGAAAAAGTCATTATCGGTCAGCACGATATGGTAGACAAGCTACTGATCGCCTTATTGGCTGATGGCCACATTCTATTGGAAGGTGTGCCCGGATTGGCGAAAACACTTGCCATCAAAGCCTTGGCGGGTTGTATAAACGTTGACTTTAGTCGTGTTCAGTTTACGCCCGACCTTCTTCCTGCCGATGTTGTAGGAACGATGGTTTACAGTCCAAAAGATCAAGGGTTCAGTGTTAAGAAAGGGCCTGTCTTCGCCAACTTTGTTTTGGCAGATGAGATCAACCGAGCACCGGCCAAAGTGCAGAGCGCCCTGCTTGAAGCCATGCAAGAGCGTCAAGTCACCATTGGCGGCGAAACGTTCAAGCTGCCCGAGCCATTCTTGGTACTGGCCACACAAAACCCAATTGAGCAAGAAGGTACCTACCCTCTTCCTGAGGCGCAGGTAGACCGATTCATGCTCAAAGTGGTATTGGATTACCCGAAAAAGGAAGAGGAAAGCATGATCATTCGAAACAATGTATCGCTGGCACCTTTCCCGAAAACCAAAAATGTGGTCAACCCTGATCAAATCATTCGAGCGAGGAGTATTGTAAGGGAAGTCTATATGGACGAGAAAATCGAGAGATACATCGTAGACTTGGTGTACGCTACGCGAAACCCTGAGGACTACAATCTCAAGAACTTAAAGGAACTAATCGGATTCGGAGCTTCACCGCGTGCCAGCATCAGCATGGCTATGGCGGCTAAGGCCTTTGCTTTTATGAACCAACGCGGGTTTGTAATCCCTGAGGATGTGCGCGCCGTAGCGCCCGATGTTATGCGCCACCGTATTGGACTAACCTATGAGGCCGAAGCCGAAAACGTGAGCGTAGACGAAGTTATTCAACAAGTACTGAACACAGTAGAAGTACCGTAGATGGCGACAGATACCGCAGAGCTTCTTAAAAAAGTTAGGCGCATCGAGCTGAAGACTAAAGGTCTCTCCAATCAGATATTCTCAGGAGAGTACCACTCGGCGTTTAAAGGACGAGGAATGGCTTTCAGCGAAGTGCGTGAATACGCTGTGGGCGACGAAGTGCGCACTATCGACTGGAACGTAACCGCTCGCTTCGGTCATCCATATGTCAAAATTTTCGAGGAGGAACGAGAGCTCACCGTAATTTTGGTAGTAGATGTCTCAGCTAGTGACAGCTTTGGAAGTACATCGCAAATCAAGAAATCACTGATTACAGAGATCTGCGCGGTATTGGCCTTTTCGGCAATAACCAATAACGATAAGATTGGAGTGATCTTTTTCAGCAACAAGGTAGAGAAGTTCATTACGCCGAAAAAAGGAAAATCTCATATCCTTCGCATCATTCGGGAGCTGATTGAGTTTACGCCCGAAGAGAGTGGAACCAACATCAGTGAGGCGCTACGCTACCTGAATAATGTTGTGAAAAAACGAAGCATCGCTTTCCTCATTTCCGACTTTATGGACAAGGAGTACGAAGATGCTTTGAAGTTGGCAAACAAAAAGCACGACATGGTAGCCCTTCGCATTCATGACAAGCGAGAAGCCGAAATGCCCAATGTCGGCATGGCTCAGTTCACTGATCCTGAAACAGGTGAAGTGAGATGGGTAAATACTTCTTCTCGAAAAGTACGAGAAGCATACCATCAAGCGGCATTGAACCGTGAGCTAAAAGCAGATAATGCTTTGCGCAGAGCGGGCATCGACACCGCTGCCATTGCTACGGACGAATCTTATATCCAACCCCTAAGGAACTTGTTTAGCAAACGATCATAGTGGTACGCTTCAAGCACATATCGATTTTGATGGTGGCTACGCTGATGGCCATGGCTGTTAAGGCTCAAAAGGCTGATGCCACTCTTACGCCAAAAGAAATCCTCATTGGAGAGCAGGCTGTCATGACCCTCAGCGTTAGCTATCAGAAAGATAATATGCCACAAGTGGTATTTCCGCTCTTTGGCGATACACTGATTACCAATGTGGAGATTGTTCGCGCAACGGATGTGGATACGCTAGCTACGGCAGACGACGTCACTGAAACACGACTGGAGAAGAAACTCTACCTCACCTCTTGGGATACAGGATTCTATGCTATTCCCCCCGTGGAGATTACCATAAACGGTGAGAAGCAAAGTACCGAGGCTTTCCTCCTTACAGTGAAAACAGTAGAAATTGATACCACGGCAGGTATCAAACCACCTGCTGAGATTTACGAAGTAGAAGTAGGTTGGCAGGACTACGCACAGGCATATTGGTATTATCCTGCCGGTGCTTTTGCGTTAGCCGGTCTCTTGGTTGCAGTCATTCTATTGGTTCGTGCGCAACGCAAGAAGAAATTGGCTAGACCTGTGATCGAGAAGCCTGAGCCGACAAGACCTGCAGACGAGATCGCCAAAGAAGCACTGCTCGCTATTCAAAGTGAAAAGATTTACCGAAAGAGCAAAATAAAACAGTACCACACCGAAATTACCGATGTGCTTCGCGACTACCTGGAGGTTATCTATGAAATTCCCGCTCACGAGCTTACGTCCAATGAGATCTTGACCAGGCTGAAGTACGTTGGTCTTACAGATCAGGAATCACTGCAATTGCGTGTGGTATTGAACCGAGCCGATATGGTAAAGTTTGCCAAAGATCGACCCGATGATAATGAGAATGAGGAAGCAGTAGTGCAAGCTTTGAGCTTTGTAGCTACAACTTCTGCCAGAATGTTAATGGACAAAGAGATCAATGAATAGAAGTCAGCAAATAGGGTTGGTTTTCGCCGTGCTGTCTTCCATCGGTGCAGGAGCGCTATGGTTTTACTTCCGCGGTGAGTACACTTATGCCTACCCTGTGTTATTCTGGCTACTTTTCATCATTCCCGTTCTCGGCTTTTATCACGTTTTCT
>CAZKXG010000300.1:0-3041 GCA_964556465.1 uncultured Cryomorphaceae bacterium
TAGACCGTAAGAAGCCCAAGCAGAGTTAGTATAGGTGTTAGCTCGGAGCCGAATAGTTGAACAATCTCTGACAAACACGTGAGTCAATTTACTATCAGCAGGAAGATGATCTAGTGTTCGATCAAAATTCATAAGTCTGATAGACGACCTATTGGAAGTCTCATTCGTACCTACGGTTCGAACATAGGCATTGAAAGCCACTCCAGTAATGTTATCTTTCATATTACTTTCGACCATATCGAGAATTCCACCTCCTTCACCAAGGCCAGAAATACTTCCAGCTTTCACTCCAACGAAGGCGTATTCAATCGTAGAATTTCCTTTCATAGTAAACCTACCTTGAACACCGCCAGAAATTTCTTGATCTTGAGTCGGGTCACCAAGAACGTAAACTCCCCTCCAAGTCAAAGGATCGCACTCATCTCCTTCTTGACATTCAGTATAGATGCGATCACTGCAAGCTTTGTTCAGTGAAAACAGCGTTTCATTGTTGAGTATCAGGTGACCACCAGGAGTAGATCCACTTCCTTTTTCAACTACTACTCTGGCATCTTCATCAAAATAAAAATTCTCAATTCTTCTCTTATATACACATCTGACCCGCCATTTGTGTTAAATGGATTTGAAGAAGCCGTCCATGTATCTGATCCAGGTGCTGTATATTTAGTTGCCTGAGCGATTGCATCACGACAACATTCACAACTCATGTCTGTCAAAGGGTCTGGGTAGGGCATGTCTATTTGGTCAGGTAGAACATATCTTAAAAAATCAGTATTATTTTCACCTGCATCATTTCCATAACCTGAACTCATTGGCCTCCAATTTGCATCTAAACTTAAACTAGTTGGAGTATCAATATTTGAAAACTCGCCGAGAACATCGTCTCCAGCAATAATCATTTTCGAGCCAAGTCGTTCTATAAATCCGTCTCTGAAATTTGAAATTCCCGTTAGGGTTGGGAGGTTTGATACGAACGAACCTGTGCTAACATCAAACACATCCAAAACATTCGGTAAATTTAAATTCGGTGTATGGCTAATATACAGGTACTCTCCAGTTTCATTGAATTCAACACCTCGAGGGTCAGCATCATTACTATTTGTATCATTAGATAAATCGGCTACTTGCAATGTTGACGGCAGTATATTTCCATTGGCCCCATCAATATCGACAATTGCAATTTGAGCCCCCTCGTCGCAATAGGGAATTGCTAGTCTGAAATTCCCACTAGAAAGCTGAATTAATTCCATCTCAGTTCTTAGCTCGCAACGAGTGGTAGGGGATGATGCAAATTGCGGTACTTCATATGTGTAATTGTCCCATTCAAGGTCATTCTCAGTGAGCTTATACCTCATTACATAAACACCATCGAAAACGTAGATATAATAAAAACAACCATCTATCAATCCAGTAGCTGCAATTTGTATTTCTCCTCCGTAGTTTGTTCTGTTTCCTGAGGGAAAATCGATTCCATAGTATTCCTCCAATGCACTGCCATGAGCTTGCCCATCTCTTAATCCAATATCTACATAATTGATGCTACCGCCTGGAACAACTGTTGCCTCAAGACCACCGATTGCATTAGAATTGTAAGGATTAGAGCCATTAATATCATATACTGCCATGTACAAGCTAGCAAAGCTGCTGGTCGAGCTATAATTACCTGTGACCGTGTTCATAAAAAGGATCGCGTACCGCGTGCAATCATCACCCATAGGTAAAATGAGCCTTTCATTGTATCCACTTAAGGCATCTGATTGGTTTCCAAAAGACCCATCGTACAAATGATCTATCGCCCATCCATTCTTATCATAAATATGCTCGTCTACTGTAAAGAATATGAGGTCACCGTTGACATCGGAATAGGCACCATGGGAATTTTCAGCCCTTTCTCCTATATATGACTCAAATTCATCATTCGCACCAGGGTCGGGAATTGGTAGAGGAAACAATAGACTTGAAGTAGACTCTAGATATTGATCTGGTATGGTCCAATTAGCATTTTGGGCTAAAACCAACGTGGCCAGAAGATTTAATAAAATAATTAGGCAACTCTTTCTCATAACATATAGTTTAGGTTATGTGGGATTAATGTCCGCACATAGCCAAAATTAAATACTATATTTGTATATATACTGAATAAATCATAAGAATGTCTTATGTTACAGATAAGAAAAGCTTATATAAAATCTGGATTATCGTGCGTGTTGCCTCTGTTGTTAAGCATATTTTCCTACGGACAAAATCTTTTTCTGGAAGATTGCTTTGTAGGTGGAGTGACAACTGGTGGGGCTAGCACAATTGGTTCAGTGGAAGGTTCTACCTGCCAAATAAAATGGGAGGATGGTTATCAGCTCAGATCTGCATATGCCATAACTTATAGATATGGAAGACCAAATCCACATACCATATTTATCAATGGAACTCCTATAACTAGAGATTTAGACAGTCAAGTAGGACAGGAACTGAACGAAGAGTTTATCGGAACCCAAAG
Source organism: uncultured Cryomorphaceae bacterium (assembly GCA_964556465.1). Lineage (GTDB taxonomy): Bacteria > Bacteroidota > Bacteroidia > Flavobacteriales_D > Cryomorphaceae > JAKVAV01. The sequence goes on from CAZKXG010000300.1 coordinate 2,495, forward strand.
CTTTGCCGTGCACATTCAAGAAATTTCTGCGTCTATTGATGTATCGGATGATCTGCTTACAATTGATTTGCCTCCACAACCTCTGAACGAGGAAATTCTAAATGAAGGATATTGGGGAGTTCATTTGGTGATTATGTACGAGTCAGTTACGATCACTGAGCCAATCTGTATCAGAATTTATACTGCAGATCAGAGTCAAGAACAGATTCAGAACTACAGCTTTGATAGACCAAATTTTGATGTTGATTCCCCGTTGCTGTTCTCAATATATTCGGATAGATTGTCTGAATTTGAATCTGATAGATCTAGAGTTAGATTAAACGCTGTAACCATAGGGGATATTTGGACAGACGACTTATTTGGAGGTCCATCGAATGGTGTTCAAGGCACATTTTATTACGAAAATTCTCAAGCTGTCGGGTTGAATGGAGACATTGCAAATAATACTGTATTCCAAAATGATGGAATAGCAATTATTAATGATTATTTATCTGTCGGTTTAGAACAATCGTTAGACTTATTTAGAGTAGAGCAATTCCCTCAATTT
>CAZKXG010000301.1:0-3041 GCA_964556465.1 uncultured Cryomorphaceae bacterium
AGTAAAACGGGTAAACATTTTTACCCGTTTTACTTGTTTGACTTATTTTTTCATTTATCTTACTGATTTTACTTATTCTACTTATGGCATTGCCTTCAGGCAACGAGTCGCGTCATTTTTCTGAACGCGTCCATTGCCAGGGCAAAACCAAGCTCTCCAAAAGCATGCGCACGGCTCCGTGCTAGTTGAACCTGACAGCCTTGGTCGATACCACAAGGTAATGAATAGCCGCCGAGTACTGATGGACTGTTGATAAGAATGAGTATCTCATCAGCCTTAGCGACGAGATGCTTTCTTTCTTAAAACTTCGCTCAGCTTTTCAAATTCAGACTTTTTCCCAAATCGGAGAATCACTTTCTTTTTGTTACCATTCAATAGAAGGACAATGCGCTCCGGCTCAGAGAAACCTCCGTAAGCTGCGGTGCCAAGGAAGGTTTGTACAATCATCTGCGATCTGTCGGTATAGCCTTCTATGTGGTCTACCTGTTCAATGGAGTCAAAAGCTATTCTCTCTTCATTGCTGAACTGTTTCAACAGAGCGCTGTGCCGAATGATTAGTGAGTGACGGTAAACGCTGACTGACGGGAAGCGGATGGTGTAAATCCCCATCCCGAACAAAGCTAGAACGGGCAGGAGAATGACTACGCCAACGGTTGGCATGGCAAAGAAACCAGCGAAAAGAACGATAAGAATCAACGCGATGGCCAAATACCTAAGTTGATTGTTCCCTTTTAAAGTAAATTCGGGTGTTTCGTGGTTTTCCATTTCAACCATTAAAACTACTCCTTTTATTCTAGCTTAACTTCCTTAACTACCTCACCCTTTTCGTTGATCTTAACTACCTCGACCGCTTGTCGTCCGATTTGCTTGTTTAAAACTACGGCCTTGAAAAAATCGCCCGATACAAATTGACCGTTCTGATCATACCGATAGGTTTTATTGTAACTGGTGTCCGATAGCGCATTCCATGAGGTAGTTCGGGAGAATAATTCGCCCGTTTCGCGCCAAGCGGTTGAGGCAGCAGAATCGGGGGCAAGGTATTCTTCTAAAGTTTGAACACCTTCTTCCGAAAACATGTCTAAGGTAGTTACATCATTTGGGTAGTAGACCATTTCTGAGCAGAGCTGGCCATTGCCATGGAAACTCTTGTAAATACTGATGTTTGAATCTACAAGCGCTGCATGCTGCACAAGCACATCGTGCCGATCGTATACTTTTACATCACCGTTTACGATATGCGCGGCATACTCTTCAATCAAGTCGTTTATGGTGCGACCAGCTGCCTCTTTTACGCTGTAGCTTAAGGTAGTGCCCACCTCAGTTCCCGTGTAGTGAGGGCAAGGTCTTACCAGTTCTACCAAGTTCATTGACGAGCTAAGTACGTGAATGGAATCGTGGTGGCATTGGCCGAAAGCCAAATATGGCGTCAGTGTGACAACTAGCAAAAGGGTATGGAGAGCGCACTTCATCAACTCCAAACAAGATAGGCATATCCGGTAAAGAGCAGGAAGGTAAAGATCACAATAAGTCGAAATTCGCTAAGCCGTCAAGCGATACGGCTCATACCAGGGTATGGCCTTGGCTTCTTTGCGAATAAACATATACTCGCGAAGCTCGGGTATGGAAATGATCATACTTCCTTTGGTTGAGTTGCATCTATTGCAAAGTATTTGTCCGTTGCTATTGCAATCAGGACCACCCTTGCTCTTGGGATAGATGTGATCAAAAGTGAGTTGCTTGTCCGTACCGCAGCAAAGGCAGTAAGGCGGATGTCCGTTGTCGATGAGTACTTCTACTCTAGGGGGAATTCTGCACACGATTACTAGTTAAGGGGTTAAGTAACATACGTGTACGAGGGGTTTGGGTTTCAATATCTACTTGAACCCTAACAATCTATGTATTACACCAACCTCAACTCATCCTGGTAGATCCATCCTTGAGCTCCGCTAGCGATCTCTACTTCGTACCATTCGCCCTCTTGGCTTAGGATTTCCACCTTGGTACCCGAGTGTAGGACAAATACGTTGACACTACCTCCGCGAGGCTCGCTCTTTACATCTACCTTATCGGTAAAAACGATGGCTGATTTTTCCGCGTAGCGGTAGTTCTCCGCCGATTGGGCCAGGGTGTAGGTCAGCACCAAGAAGATAAAGGTCAGTATACCGCCGAAGAACCCAAAGCGGCGAAGACCGGTGGAATGACTGAAGTAGTAGAGCAAAAACAGCAGAACGGATACCAATGCCAAGGCGATGCAAATCTCTGCCCATCCGTCGGGCCCCAAGCTATAGCGGAAAGTCTTCCACCAAATTTGAAGCTTGCTTTTTGGCAGCACTTCAATTTTGTCTGCAATCAAGTCATTGGCAATACTCAGATTGTACTGAACGTCTTCATTAGACGGGTCAAAACGCAGTGCACGTTCGTAGTGTAGAATGCTCTCCGGTATTTCACCCAGCTTGAAGTACGCGTTGCCAAGATTGTAGTTGATGGCCAATCCTTCGGTGCCGGGTTCTGCTTCAAGAAAGTGATTCAAAGCAGTTTCGTAATCGCCTTTCATGTAGGCTTCGTTGCCCAAGGTGAATTGATCGCGGGCATAGTCCAAGCTTTGGCCTATAGCTGCAAAAGCTAACGTATACGCTGAAAAGAAAAGGATGAACTTTTTCATTTTAATCTTCCCTCCAAGTTTTCAATAAGTTCTGCCGTACGTTTGTAAAATACCTCGTCGCTTGTTTCTGTTACGGGAGCAAAACGGGCCATTTCACAGGTGTCAATCACGTAAGTCACATCATTTACGGTAGCCTCTTTTACTCCGTTTCGCTGAAGCTCAGAGAGGATCTTTTGACGCGACAAGGCCCCGATCGGAATACCTAGCTTATCGCCAAGGTAGCCGTAGAGCGCTTTAAATATTTCTTGGTAGAAAACAGGTGAGTCTCCCTTTTTAAGTGCAGCTTCAGCGGCTTTGAGTCGCTTTTGTGCCATTCGACTAGCGCCTCGTTTCTTCCTGCCTCTCACATCTTTGTCCAAGGCTTCTTTCCTTCTTCGGT
>CAZKXG010000302.1:0-3016 GCA_964556465.1 uncultured Cryomorphaceae bacterium
CTTGTGCATCAATTGGATTGTTCACTGAGAGACGTAGCCGATCACCTACCGCGCGCCAGCCAATCACGCCTTCTGCTTTGTCTGCGACTTGTCGTAACGTTCCGCGAGGTTTCGCTTTGACTTCGATGAGTTTAAAAGGCATCTGCCGTTCCAATTCCACGGGTGCGCCAGTAGTCAACATCCGGCCTTGATAGATGATACTGACGACATTACAACGTTCTGCCTCATCCATGTAAGGAGTGCTCACTACAACAGTGACACCACGTTCAATAACTTTTGCCAGCAATTGCCACAACTCGCGACGGGAAACTGGATCCACACCCGTAGTAGGTTCGTCCAACAGAAGAATTTCAGGCTCGTGGATCAGGGCGCAAGCTAAAGCCAGTTTTTTCCTCATTCCCCCCGAGAGATTTTCACTTCGCCGGGAGGTGAAATCCGTTAGGCGCGCAAACTCCAATAATTCTTCTATGTGTTCTTTTTGCTTTCCGCGGGGCACACCATTCATATCGGCAAAAAAACGCAAGTTTTCCATCACACTTAAATCAGGATACAAACTAAATGCCTGCGGCATATATCCTAATCGAGCACGTATCTGCTCGGATTGTTTTATTACATCAAAACCTGCCAGACGAGCAGAACCTGATGTGGGCATGAGTACGGTAGATAAAATTCGAAGCAAGGTAGTTTTGCCTGCCCCATCCGGACCTACCAACCCATACAAGTGTCCAGCCTCAACCTGCAAGTCAACTGCATCGAGTGCAGGTCGACTTTCCTTTGTCTGAGAGGAGTACCGTTTTGTTAAAAGAAGAGCTTCAACAGAAATTGTCATTGTAAAATCCCAAAAAGACCAAAATATTAGACAAAAAATTAACTCTGAAGTACGAGCGCAAACATGTCTTTTATACCATCGCCTAAACGTCGACAAAGACGAGGTTCCATTTCCATTACAAGCCCTTGATACCGTTCGACTTGTTCAATGATTGATTTGTCTCTATCCAAATCTACAGCATTCTCATTGGCTAGAAGACCTAAAACAAAACCACCTAATAAAAGCAATCCTGAACGCGAAATTGCACCTTTCATTTCTAAAAACTGAGGGAGACGTTGTGTGAGTATACGACGGCCCGTATCCCTGCCAAGCCTGAGCACGAGAATCGTCATGACTTCAAAGCAGAAGCGCAACGTTTCTAGTGCCTCTGGAGGGACACGTACTAACATTTCTTCAGCCATTATGCGATCCTGGAATTCGCCTGCTCGGATTCTCTCCATTACATGCGTCTTTACATTGTCCCAATTATCCAGGTCTGCACCGCTAGACAACTCTTCGAAAAGCCGCTGTGCTAACGCTGTTGGTATAAATACAACTTCAGACCTACCAACAGATGGTTTTCCGGAGTCTGTACGATATTCAGAAGTAACATAACCCTTCTCTTCAAGCAAACGCATCATGTCGTAAGCGGTAAATGGACTTACTCCAACTCGTTCTGCCAAAATCGAGTAATGGATTGGACCTTTTAATTCCCGATAAAGATCGAGTAAACGATGAATAAAGATTTCCTGGCGCCGAGTAAGTTTCATTATTTTTTCCAAAAAGACCAAAGAATTGTCGTATTGTACGTTGAAAACTACAGAGCGTCAATGGAATGGAGTTTTCATTCATGAGTCGCAATTCACTACTTGACATAATCGGACAAATTATATAAAATATATAGCATGGAGGGACAATGATTCATAATTGCCCAATTGGTAAAGCCACTCAATTTCTGGGGTCAAAATGGACCCTCGAGTTGATTTACTATCTGCAAGAAAGACGACGGTTTTGTGAATTACAAGAAAGAGTTGGCGGTGTTAATCCCCGCACGCTTTCTCAACGACTCAAAGTACTAGAGCGGGAAGGAGTTGTTCAACGCCAGGTCGTTCCAGATGCACAACGGCATGTGGAATATTTTCTCACAGACAAAGGTCAAGACTTGCTAGGTGTATTTACATCATTAGTTAATTGGGTATCCAATTGGTATCCCGAAGAGGTGTTATGAAAACAACCAAACAAGCCCCCTTAACCATTTTTGGATCTAAGAATCTCGGTGGTTACTGTGACCCGCTTACTGGTGAGTGTTTCGCAAGTGAAGAAAAGGAGAATCTCATGACTACTGCAATTGACCCCGTATGCAAGATGGAAGTTGAAATCGATACTGCTCAGTATAAGAGTGAGCACACAGGTCAAACCTACTACTTTTGCTCTGTTGGCTGTCAACAAGCGTTTGAGGAAGACCCACATCAATATCTTCCCGATGATTATCACCGCAAGGGTTATACACATGATTAGCACTAAATCGCGCTGCTCGTTGTTATATCAAAGAAACGTGTCAACCGGTACTCTTGAGGTAGTGAATACGATTTTAGAATTGTTCACTTTTCAAAATCCTTTCAACTTTCCAAATTTTCATGAATCGAAGGATGTTAATGATGCCGGTTGTTCCTTACTTTCAACAGGTTCATAAATTATTTTTGGAGTAAAAGAATGAAGAAAATCAGTCTAACAATTTATTCTGATTATGTCTGCCCTTGGTGTTATGTAGGCCAAGGTGCTGTTACAAAGTTAACGGAAGAATTTTCAGTTGATGTAGATTGGCGCCCATTTTATTTGCGCCCAGATACACCCCCTGAAGGTATGGATTTACCAGAAAATGTCAAGGCGCATATGGCACAGACCAATACACATCTAAAACAGATGGCAAATGATGCCGGGTTAGAGATGGTTTTTCCCAATCGTATTCCTAACACTCGTCTGGCACACGAATCCACAGAATATGCTCGCCAGCATGGCAAAGCTTTGGAATTTCACAAAGTGATCTTCGATAAGTTTTACGGGAAAGGCGAAGATATTGGTAATTGGGAATTCCTCAAGAAAGCAGCAATACAAGTCGGACTGAATGCTGACGAATTGCAATACGAGGTGGAAAGCGGCAAATTCACCAGCATTGTCCAGGAGCAGGTCAACGAAGCTTATCAAATC
>CAZKXG010000303.1:0-1785 GCA_964556465.1 uncultured Cryomorphaceae bacterium
GGTATTGTCAGGAACCCCATACATGGGAACAAGCGCGGGCTCAAATATTGCAGGGAAAACAATTAACAACACCAACGATATGCCCATCGTTTACCCTCAGTCTTTTGAAGCATTGGGGTTAGTTTCTTTCAATCTCAACCCCCACTACCTCGATCCCGACCCTACCAGCAAACACATGGGCGAGACAAGAGAAACCCGCATCAAAGAATTTCATACCCAAAGTGATATTCCCGTATTTGGCATTCGAGAAGGGTCGGCGATTGAGATTCAAGATGGAGAATGGAAGATTATTGGGGAGCACAGTGTAAGAGTGTTCAATAGAGGTCAAACTCCATTTGAAACATTAAAAGCAGAGGAACTGAAAGGTAGTCTTCAGTAATCGTCACTTCTTTTGGTCAAATACGTAGCCGTTTGATTCGGCATGTTCTTCGATCGAGCCAAGTCCCAATTTGGCTCTCCGCTGGTTTACATTTTTCACATCCTCAATGGGTTGAATAACATTTTTCTGAAGTGAATCATCCCACAAAGCTTGAGTTCCGTATACTTGTTTATCGCCTTTTCTTACTGAAACTCGATCTTGAAGATATGCAAGGTGCCAACCGGGAGACTCATCTTGACTTACCGACTTTTCTAACAAAGGCAAATACTTTTCCTGAGTGGAGAGTTCGGCGTGCTGAAGAATTAGCCAGATGGCTTGATTGGCAGTAGCCCCAACCCTACTCGTCCCAACCCATCCTTCTTGTTCAAGAATGGCCAAAAGCTTTACTGTACAAACGCTATCCTGTTGATGGATCAATGACCAAATATGTTTGTACTCCTCCGATTCTCTCCCAAATAGTTCAATGGTTTCAGGAAGGAGCTTCCTCAGCGTTTGATCTTTGACACCAAGCTCTTCTAATTCTTTAGCCAACAAGCTATCTGCTCGATTATAAGTCTGAGCAATTAGATCCATTCCTTTATTGAGGACTTCATCTTCCTCCAAACTGGTCTGAGGGACAAAATATGTAGGAACATAATTCTCACGAATGGTGCCATTAACGTGATAGAGCTTCGCCGTAGAGAGCTTGTAACCATATGATTGATGGACAAAACCAAAATCATAGACCTCACCTGCCAGCCTTCTCATCTTCGACCCTACTATTGCAGCCCTTTCCATTCCTTCAAAACCAATAGCGAGTCCTTCGCCCATACTACCTGTCCACCGACCCACAAGCACGACCACTGGTTTTCGGTATTGGGTGCCACGCGGACTCACATATTCCACCCAAGATCGCTCTACGGGTGGTGCATTATCGCCCATTTCGTTAAACGCATGCCGTTGGTATGGCCTTCGCTCCGAAATAAAACGGCCCATGATGGCACGGGCTTCATATGAATCTCCACCTGAAAGTGTGTTCCTCAAATCAATGATTAATCCTTTGGTGTCCCACAATGAATTTAGAGCATTGTCAAATTCGTTGACGAGTTGATCCTGTCCAAGCGCGTTGTTTATACGAATTATACCAGTATCGTCTTTGACCGTCTGACTTAATAAACCTTCATTCTTATGGAACTCTACCCGATCGAGATCAAAGTAGAATTGTTTCTCATCGGGCATTTTGAGCGTAAGTATCCTTGGCTTGTTGTATCTACCCGAAATGATTTTGTTCACAATCCATTCGCGGACTTCAGGATCTGCTTTGTCTTGACAATGGGTGGGAAAACCATCTATTTGCTCTTCGAGAGCGATACCGTTAAAAGCTACAAGCTCTGCACCAATCAGCTCTTGAACAAAGCTTTCACTTT
>CAZKXG010000303.1:1795-3013 GCA_964556465.1 uncultured Cryomorphaceae bacterium
AGAGCCAAACACTTGAAACTATCGCACGGTCGTTTTCAAGAGAGAGATAAATGGGAGCAAAAAGCCGGTACGATGATTCTCGATTGGTCATCAGCATTAGATGGTTGTCATAGAACTCGTCTAGAAGATATTCGAAGAACAAGACTGTTTCCTCTTCTGATTTAATCCTATCCACCTGTATACTGTAATGATCTTTAATGCATTCAAGATCGACGTTCTTTTCACTTAAATAGACGTAATTCTGTTCGATGTCGTTCAGAATCTCAGCGAGGTCTTCTCTAATTTCATTGTGATTGGGCTGAGCATAAGAGCTGGATACAAGTGTGGTTAAAATAAAAAAGAAGGTGATCTTGGCAATTCTCATCAATGAGGCTTTGATTATTATGGAAGCTAAATATGAGGTGATTTATCTAGAATGCAGCAAGTCTTAACATTAATTCGATTGACTTTTTTTAAAACTATACTGTATAAAAAACCCTCGTTTCTAGTTGAAACGAGGGTTCTGCGAATGGAGTCAACCAAGATTTTAATTGACTACAACCTTATGAGTCATGCGTGCAGTTGTATTGAATACATTCAAAATGTAGATGCCGTCTGCCACATCATTCAAATCAATATCGAGGTTTGAATTTCCGGGGTACACTTGACCTTCATAAACCATTCTTCCGGTAATGTCCCTTATTTCGAGTGTACTTAACTCATTTAAGTCTTCCACCTTGACGGTAAAATAACCCTCATTTGGATTAGGGAATACCGATAACAAATCACTTCTATCCGAAAGATCACGCGTTGATAATCCACTGCCGTTGAAAATGGCATCGAAAGTGATTGAAGAAGATGTCCCTGCAAAACTTGGCTGGCACTCTGTAAACATCAGTATCTGTATATCTTGATATTCTGTTATGCTACTGCCGGTTGGTTGCGAAATGGTCACCAAAGCATTTTGAAGGCAGGTATTGGCAGGAATGATATTCGTTGTAACGCCGTTGCTAACATTGAGCGAACCACCCGCTATTGAAACCTGTAACCCACTCAAATTTGTTTCGAGCGGAACTTTTACAAAAAACTCCCTCGCAAAGTCACTTTCATTGCAGATATCTATTTCAAAAGTGAAAGGTTCTCCATCTACAATATTGTCGAATGTTACGTCGGTTAAATCACCGTCAAAGACAAGACGTGGATTGTGGATAGGCGTGCCACCTTCATAAGGGCAGCTGG
>CAZKXG010000304.1:0-3010 GCA_964556465.1 uncultured Cryomorphaceae bacterium
AATCGTAATAAGCTAGCCGAATTGGAGCACCACCATAAAAATGCTTTGGTCGTTCACGCTGAATTTACCGATAAGGTGCAAATGATAGCTGCTGACTCGAGTATAAATTTCTTCAATTAAGAAGCAGGTTCAAATTCATTGATCACCCTTCTTCGGTGCATTTGCTGTTATTCTACCACATCGTACTAAATTCTTGAGCATAATTCCTTAGGCCAAAAAACTCGTAGTTAAGTCATTGGATAAGAATTACTAAATTCATATTCATAATATGACTTTGCTTCGCTTTTTATCTGGGTTTATTTTCTGCTTGATGGCCTTCGTTGTCTTCATGGTGATCGGGATGTTCATTTCGGGACTATCGGGCGCAGGAGATGGGCAAGGCCTTGCCGCTGGAGCTATCGTAGTCGGGTACGGAATGATGGTAGGATTAGGAGGAATCCTTTTAGCGATCATTCTGCTCAAGAAGCTTTCGTGGGAGGTGATTAAGAAAATCAACATTGGCTTAGGCGTTCTGATGTTGGTAATAGCTGCCGCGCTCTATTACAGAATCTCCACCCAAATAGAGGAACTAAAAGAAGAGACCTTGCCGAAAGAGGTAACTGCTCCCGCCGCAGATGCGGTGATGACGCCAACCACGTTTTATACAGGCGAAGCGAGTCCAGAGATGTCAATGGGATTCTTTGCGCCTGATTTCTACAAAGAGGGTACATTCTATTTTTATGGTAAACCAACACACGGAAAGTCGGTGACGGATCAGGTGGCTTGGGACAGTATAGTATTCCAGCACTCTGATATGCATCAATATGAGATTGCCTATGCCCCGCCATTTCTGAATCCTTCTCATCTCAAACTGGATTACGAATTGCTGTACTTTTCATTGCGCTCCGAGGGACGTGATTATGCAGAGATTGTCCTGAACGAAGCTGATGGAAGGACAGCGTATATAGATAAGTTCAAGGGCAAAATCGTGTACTGGGAACCCTTTATTCTTTCGGTTCATTCTGTTGAGTTGAAAAAGGAATTTCCACAAGAATACAAAGTCAAGCCATTGGATCATGCGAGCACAATTGCGGTAGAAAAGAAGTACAACTTATTGCGGCCTGAAACCGTCCAAGGGTATTGGCTTGAGGTCACTTTGCTCGGCGAAGACTTCAATGACGAAGGCCGCGCTTGGATTAAGTGGCGCGATGAGCACAGGCTTTTGGTCAAGTATAGCTTATTGAGCTAAACCCATTAAAGTCCGTGAAGATCATTTTCTTTGCCGGGTTAAAGCGGAAATAAAAATGAAAAAACTTCTAGCTGTTTCATTGGCCGTTATCGGCTGGGTCACTTTTTTGGTGAGATTGGTTTTGCGTTTGCAAACTGAAGAGGTTGATCCTTTCGAGTCGTTCGTCCAATTCTTTAGCTACTTCACCATTTTGACCAATCTGCTGGTCACGATTTACTTCACTACGGAGTTGGCTTCAAAGAAAGGTAATTCACTTTTTGCCAAGCCTTCGGCATTGGCTTCACTCACCGTGTTTATCAGCATCGTCGGGGCGGTTTACCACATAGCGCTCAAACCCATATGGAATCCCGAAGGTTTTACAATGATTCTCAGCGAAATCCACCACACCGTTGTCCCTCTTGGAACCCTCGTATTTTGGTTGTTTTTCAAAGCTCAATACCGCGTAAAATTCAAAAGTATGCTCTTGTGGCTTATGTATCCCTTGATCTATATCTCATTTGTGGTTTGGTGTGGCGGAATTTCGGGCTTTTACCCGTACCCATTTCTCAATGTAGGAGAGTTGGGGATGAATCAAGTTCTCATCAACTCAGCAGGACTCCTTGGAGTAATGATTGCTGGAATGGCTATCATTTGGCTGGTGGGAAGAGGAATTGCTAAATTGAGTTGATATTTCCTTTTGTTAACAGTTTTTAGTTAAGGCCCTTACAACTCAAGGGTAGTGTCGACGTTGATCTTTTAAACCCAAACCTTAAAGGATGAACAGAAGGAAATTTTTGAAGAGATCGGCTCTGGGAGCGGCAGGAGTGGGCTTCCTCGGCGGAATGTATACCTGGCAAGTGGAGCCATTCTGGCTGGAGTTTGTCAAGGTCAAAATGCCAATCTCAAATCTACCCGATCACCTCGTGGGTAAAACCCTTTTTCAAATCAGCGACATTCATGTTGGCAATCGATTCGACTACAATTACCTCATAGATTCTTTCAAAAAAGCGCAAGCCATGAATCCCGATTTTGTGGTCTATACAGGAGATTATGTGAGCTACGAAAACGAAGAACAGTTTATCCAATTGAAAACGGTCATGGAGCATGGCTTGAAGGGAACTTATGGAACTTTCGGTGTTTTGGGAAATCATGACTACGGAGAGAAATGGTCGGAGCAACCTGTGGCAGATGAAATCACGGCCATTATGGAGAATGCTAGTGTGCAAATTTTGAGCAATAGTCAGGCAGAGGCCAATGGGCTCAATATCATTGGTCTCGATGATTTTTGGTCACTCAATTTTGCTCCCTACGAGGTAATGAACCAATACGAACCCTCAAAGGCAAATATCGTTTTGTGCCACAACCCAGATGTTTGCGATCTAGATGTTTGGAAAGAACACCGAGGTTGGATCCTATCAGGCCACACTCACGGCGGACAGTGCAAACCTCCTTTTCTTGATCCACCGATTATTCCCGTAAGAAATGACCGTTATACGGCTGGTAAGATTGACTTACACGATGGACGAAGTCTCTACATCAACCGCGCCCTTGGTCATTTGCATCAAATACGTTTTAATGTGAGGCCAGAGATTACCGTTTTTGAGCTGGAGCAAGCTTAAGCATTATTTGCTTTTAGTGAAAACAAGCCAATGCTACCGCTAGTCCTATTGGTCCTTCGATTGATCGGTGTAAGTAGCGTTTTTGTTTCTTTTATTGATTTTATGAATAACAAATTCCAACACCGCACTGAAAAGAATCATAATCACTACTCCCAGTATTAACCGAGAGCGCTCCGCACTGTCA
>CAZKXG010000305.1:0-1442 GCA_964556465.1 uncultured Cryomorphaceae bacterium
TCAGCTGTATATAGGCGGAGTTGAATTGTTTGTCCTGAAGAAATAACCATATGAGCATTTCCGCATAAATAACGGAGTCGGGATTTTTTTGAACTCGACGGAGCAGCTCCGTTCTAAGCATTTCTGCACCTTCATCATCCTCTTCGAAATTGATACTTCGATTTAGTGCGTTTTGTATGGTTTGCAGATAGGCTTCATTGAAAACAAGTAGATCAAGGTACTCGCTTATCATACGCTCTTGGTCTCCCATAGTACCATAAAGTCCGGCTATCTCATAACTGAAAGGATATCTCCCCTCAAGTAGTTTCTTTCCTTCTTGGTAGGTTTCCAGAGCCAATTCGAGTTTGTTGAGTCGAATGAATTCGTTAGCCGTTCTAATTACAATTCCTTGGCTTTGGGGAAGTGCGTCAATAGCTTCGCGATAAGCTTTTTGAGCGTCATCGTCCTCTCCTTGGGCTTCGTAGACTTCACCTAAGTCGATAAAGAGGGTATTCGAATTGCTACGCTTCCCTTGTTTCTTGATTAGTTTTTCGGCTTCCTTGAAATCACCCAGTTCTTTGTAAGACAACAAAAGTCCTTTGTAATATTCTGAAGTGGGCTTTTTGTCATAAAGCTTCTCATAATAGAGTTTGGCCTTTTCATATTCACCCGAATCGAGGTAATATGAAGCCAGCTGCTCATCTCCCGTTTGAGCAGAAGCAAAAATGGATAAAGCAAAAAAGAATATGGTAAACAGATGTTTTATGACTCCTCTTGTTTTAATACTTGGATCAGACTATCTATACGGGGTTCCAGCTCTTCACGTTTTGTCTTTGTAAATTCGCTGCTTATTTTAAGCTCTTGTACGGAACTCTCAATAGCACCTACTGCTTCAACCTCATCTTGCAGCATCTCTTGAACGAGGGTTGAGTCCAAAAGATTGTTTTGAAGATCGTGCTTAAGGTCTGCTAGCTGGTTTTTCGAAAATTTGAGTTCTTCGTTTGTTCGTTGATACTTGTCTCTGAGTCCTTTTGACGGCTTTTTGAGTGCTCGGTAATCCGACATGAGGAGAGCCACGTCTTTTGGCATCGTGTCTTCTCTCGAGGTATAGACTTTTTGCACATAGGAAAGATTTTCGCTGAACCTTTGGCCCAGTTTGGAGAAATCCGTTGTGTCAATTCTACGATGCATCAGATCAATTGTATCCAGTCTCACCAATAATGAGTCAATGGTAATGATTTCTTTTTGAAAATTTGTTCGCTGACAGCTAGTGAAGATTACAGCAATTCCAAATGCTAATGCAATTCCTCTTTTCATTTTTTCTTTTCGATTTTTGAAAACCTCGTGTACGGTTGCAATGCTTCAGGGATGACGATTCCATCTTCTTTTTGGTTGTTTTCGATCAATGCGGCCATGATTCGCGGTAAAGCCATTGCCGAACCGTTTAAAGTGTGTACCAATTC
>CAZKXG010000305.1:1452-3005 GCA_964556465.1 uncultured Cryomorphaceae bacterium
GCCTCTGTAATCTTTTTACGCAATTCCGTCTTTTTTTCTTCCACTCTGTAACGACACTTTAATCGGTTGCTCTGAAAAGCTTCAAAGTTCGAAACAGAACTAACTTCCAACCAGCGTTTCTGAGCGGCGCTGTAAACTTCGAAATCATAGGTGATCGCAGCAGTGAAGCCAAGATCGCCACCACACAACCTTAGAACGCGATAAGGCAGCTCAAGTTTTTTCAATATTCCCTTCACATGTTCAACCATCTCGTCTAATAGGCGGTAACTGTCTTCAGGTTTTGCAATTTGTACAATTTCGACTTTTTCAAATTGGTGCAATCGATTCAGGCCTCTTACATCTTTGCCGTAAGAACCCGCCTCTCTTCTAAAGCAAGGGGAGTATCCACAGTGCTTTACCGGAAGGTCACTCGGGTTGAGAATTACATCTCTGTAAACATTTGTGATCGGTACTTCTGCTGTGGGGATGAGGTAAAGGTCGTCTTCAGTGACATGGTACATTTGTCCCTCCTTGTCGGGGAGCTGCCCTGTGCCATACCCTGAATCTTCATTTACTACAAATGGTGGAATTACCTCTTCGTAGCCTGACTTGTCGGCTTCGTCCAAAAAGAAGTTGATCAAAGCACGTTGAAGTTTCGCTCCTTTGCCTGTATACAGCGGGAATCCCGCTCCGGTAATTTTTACTCCAGTCTGAAAGTCGATGAGTTTGTACTCTTCTGCCAGATCCCAATGCGGCTTGGCGTGTTCTCCTAAGTCGGGAATTTCACCTTCGTTGTAAATTTCCTCATTGTCATCTTCCGTCTCACCCGGTGGTACTAGTTCATTGGGGATATTCGGTATTTGGTACAAGACCTCATTGAGCGCTTCTTCCAAAGAAGCAAACTCCTGTTTCATCTCTTGAGATTTGGCTTTTATCTCGGCTACTTTTTCTTTTGCTAGGTCTGCCTCTTCGCGCTTACCGTCTTTCATAAGACTTCCTATTTCCTTGGAGGCCTTATTCATTTCAGCTAAAAGAGCATCAGACTCGGTTTGTTTTTCGCGTTTTTTCTTATCCAGATCCAATGCTTCAGCAACCAAGTTTTTAAGATTGCCGTCGCCTCGTTTTTCGAGCCTTTTGATAAGGTCTTCTGTATTCTCTCTGAGAATGATTGTCTGCAACATTTGATTGAAAATTGATCAGCGAAATTAGCAATTAATAGGCTGATTCCATTTTTGATATAGGCATAAAAAAAGGGGTGACTAACACCCCTTTTATAATATGATTGATGAAAGACTAGTTTTGCTCGTTCGCCGGAACAATCGAAACGAAAGACTTGTCTCCACTTCTCTTGCGGAATTCAACAGTACCATCAGTAAGTGCAAAAAGGGTGTGATCTTTACCCATTCCTACATTCACTCCGGGATGATGTTTCGTACCTCGCTGACGCACGATGATATTTCCTGCGATAGCGGGCTGTCCACCAAAAATTTTTACTCCGAGTCGTTTACTTTCAGACTCACGTCCGTTTTTCGAACTTCCGACTCCTTTCTTATGTGCCATGGTGTCTTAGTTTT
>CAZKXG010000306.1:0-2419 GCA_964556465.1 uncultured Cryomorphaceae bacterium
CCAGATTGTGGTGGTCCTGCACTCCGATTCCATCACCCTTGGCTTCTGCACCTTCGGGGTGGACGAATTCAATGCGCCCGCTGCTAAATTCGATTTTGTTGACGTCTTGCTTATTTAGAGTATAGTTTAGTGTTTCCCCTTTGTGAGTAAATGAAATGCTCGTTTCATTCATAGCGTTTACCTTACCCACCTTCTCTTCACCGTTGTTCATCAAGATTTTATCGTATGTCACGTCATCTTGTGCCAAAACAAAAGTTGGTGTGAACGAAGCTACCATAAGGCAGGTAATCAACACATAGAAATACTTTGAAAGAGGGAAGACTTGGGATTTCATGGATGGCAAGGATTGAATTTTTAACTCCTAAAATGGGGAATTGTTTGAGCGTAAGTTAACAAAAGCGATAAAAAAGGCGAGATTAACTATTGAAACTTTACTTTGAAAAGGTAACGCCCAATAAAACTCGTGCTTTTTTCCCCATCTTTACCAGATACCCAACACTCATGAAGTCCTTTAGCTCCTATTTTGTCGCTCCTGTAATTTTGATCTCCCTCTTCAGCTTTGGCTGCAATGATGACGATGACAACGATGACCAACAACCCAACCCCGTGGAAGTACCTTGCCATACCACATCGGCTGACGAGCAAGAGGTGGCTGTAGCCACCGGCGCATTCGAGGCGCCCAAAACCGCCGTGGCGGTAGAGGTGGACGGCTGCAGCAAAGATGCCGTGTGGGCTGCCCAAGACTGGTACAGCTTGAACTACCGCTGGATGGGTGCAAACCCTGATTCTGCCGACTATTACGGCCGCTTCAAGCTGGCGTGGGATGCCGACTACCTCTACCTTCTGGTAGAAGTGACGGACGACTCACTGAGCCCCACACTGGCCAACGGACTACCCAATTACTGGAAAGGCGATTATGTAGAAGTATTCCTCGACGAAGATCAATCAGGTGGAAACCATCAGTACAACCATCAGGCCTTTGCCTACCACGTGAGCACCGAGGGCCATGCCATTGATCAAAGCACGCAGCAAGAACCCATCTTCTTTGACGACCATGTAACCGTGATGCGCACCCGCGAGGGCAACCGCTACCTCTGGGAAATGGCCATCAAAGTCTACGACGATCAATACGACGAGGACAGCGCTGACAATGTGCCGGTAGAGCTCACCGCCCAAAAGACCATCGGTTTCTCACTAGCTTACGGCGATAACGATGGCAACAATAGCCGCGAAAACTTTATGGGCTCCCGCGAAACACACGGTGCGAATAACGATGCTGGATACATCAATGCCGATGTATTCGGGAGTGTGGTACTGGTAGAGCAATAAAGCACTCGAATGCTTACTTTGGCTTTTGCATACAAATACTGACCAAACAGGAGACGGAATCTATTGAGTACCTCATGGAGATATCATAAATAACCTTGAGCTCAGTAGAGTATCTCAGCCCGTTGGTGTAAATGTCAAACACATGAGAATACTATTGATAGCGGCATTATTTATTTCTCAACTAGCCTACACGCAGACTGATGCTACTCAAGGCCAAGAGTACGACCTTCAGATCTACGAATACTTGGTGCAGTATGTCGATGAGAATAAAACTGCCATGAGTGACTATCTGGAGTTTACGAAACCTTTTTCTAAATGGGACTCCAGGCCTGTGGAGGTCAGTCAAACAAGTATAATGGGGGAAGTTCAGCAAAGCAGCATTATCACAAACTACTTTTGGGGTTCATTTTCCATGTATTACGGGCTATCGCTGGAAGAAGCAATGGCCCTGCCCAATACGTTTTTATCTACTGCCAATTCAAAAAAGCCATCGGCCATCGTGCTCACCAAAGGAGATAAGAAGGCCTTAAAAAAACTCATCAGGCAAATCAGTGAATCGCCACACGACGTATTCGTCTCTCAACAGGCATTGCAGAGAGTAGACTCGGTGTATCTCGAAAACGGTGCGTATTGGCAGTATGTCATTTCTGATCAGTCGCCGTTTCCCATGTCGGCTAGTCAAGAGTCCATCAGGGAGTATGCGTACTCTGAAGCTGCAATGGGTATTCTTGAGCAATTGAGGGCTTTGAACCTGTATGCCGCATACCGAAATGATGGAATAATCTACTTGCTGCAGGACGGGTTGCTCGATAACTCCTATGGCTATATATTTACTTCGGATGAAATAGAAAAAGCTGCAAGCCATCTGTTTAAAATCATGTATTCCGAAGAGGTAGGGGATGATCTTTATTACTACATCGCCAATTAATTAAAACCTTAAATCACCTTTGGCAATGCCTTACGGAAACCGCATAATTCAGCTGGTTTTATGCACAAAACGACTACAATGAAAACCACTACCATTCTATTGCTGATCGGCCTAATGGCATTTTCGTGCTCATCGCCCGACAGGCCCGAGCTTACCAAAGCT
>CAZKXG010000306.1:2429-2960 GCA_964556465.1 uncultured Cryomorphaceae bacterium
GATTCCATCATGAACATCCGTATTGAGCTACCACAGCTGATAGACACCGTGGTCATTTCTCCCGAATGCCTCGCGCAGTTCAATGCCTTGGCCAGAGAGACAGGAGGCGGGCTGAAGGTGGTAGCCAACTCAAAATTTGTAGCCAAAGAGATTGCTGATATCATTGAATACTACGCCGAAGACCACACCGATTTGATGCTCATCATTGACAAAACCAGCAGCATGACTGATGACTTGGGCAATATCAGGCTAGGTCTGGACCAAGTCCTAAACTCGTTGAAGCAGTATGAAAACATTCGTTTGTCGGTTTCTACCTACGGCGACAAGAATACCGATGGGGCGCTGTGGTATGATTATCAGAATTTCGAAACCGATTTTGAGGGGACGATGGAGTTTATCGAAACCATTCAAATGACCAATGGAGGCGATTTCCCCGAGTCGGTATACGACGGCATTTATGCCGCATTTCAAGAAGGATTTTGGCAATCGGGTAGCAAAAGAATAGTCGTACTTCTGGGGGATGCCCCATCC
>CAZKXG010000307.1:0-2904 GCA_964556465.1 uncultured Cryomorphaceae bacterium
CGGCAATAACGCGAATACCGCAGGGTTACTACTTAGCGACAGAGGAGCGATCTCACCGAAGGTAAACCTGGTGGAGAGGGTGAAACGGGTTCCAAGTCTTCCCTTTTTTCTATAGTGAACTTCTGAAATAAAAAATCTTTTTATCTTTAAGTATATCTATTGCTGCAGTTGTAATTTGTAGTGCTGTTTTGCTAACCATATAATACCTGATAAGATGTATATGTATACTCTGCATTTAAAACCTGAATGGAATAACGATTACATTGGACAAATAGATGGCGCGATTGCCTTGGTGATAGTAGACTTTGCCGACGTTGGAGGTGCTTTGATTCTGGCACAGTTTTATGCGCAAAAAGACAACTGGAAGGTTACAAATGTCGAGGAAGATATCTCAACAATCAAAAACAAAAATGACTTAGCTCCTGAAATGCTGCCCGCCTACAAGTGGGCGAAAAAGGAAGGGTATTCTATAGCGCTTGCGCCTTATGGGAATGGGCAGAAATAGTGCCGAAATCATTTTACCTCTTTTTCTTATGCCGCAGTTGAACCATTAAGACTGAAGGAGGCTAACCACAAAAACAGAATTACATGTATGTGATCTCATTAAAGATAAAGCCGGGCTACAAACATCAAGACTATGGCAAAGTAGCAGGAGGATTTGCCGCTGTGTTTATTGACTTTATAAAGCAGGAGGGCGCCATAGAATTGGCACAATACTATTTAGAACAGCAAGAATGGGAAGTGACCGAAATAGATGAAGAACTCGGTATAGTAGAAAGTGTGGCAGATGTATCGAGCGAAGCGCTTGAATCGTACAAACTGGCCAGAAAGCACGGATATTTTATATCCTTACATACCTACACGGAGGAGTGAGGTTAGCGAAGAGTTCTTCTCTGCTCCCTATTCAAAATAAAACCAATCGGAGTTCCTCTTTGTGGATGCGATGGAAATGGTTGAAACCATTGCGGTCGGAAATGTTCATCCATAGCCCACGGGTTAACCCGTGGGCTATGGATTGACCTCATCTGCCCAAACCGTTTCAACGGTTTTCAAAACAACCGAATACGGGGAGCGAGGATAGGTTTACTCACCTCGGGGAAGGTGTTTCCTGCTCCGCTGGGTATGCCACCCTGCGGCAATAACGCGAATACCGCAGGGTTACAAACCCAGCGGAGCGACTGCATCCACTGCACAGGTTTACCTTCGTTGAGATCGCTCCTTCGTCGCTAAGTTGCTACCTTACCAAGCAGAGAAAGCCCTTTTCTCTTTTAAGCGTCTTAGCATAAACAAATGAAAAAAGTACTTGCAGTATTGGGTATGGCCATGCTTTTGGCTTGCCAATCGGAGAACAAACAGAATATCGAAATTACTTTTCGAATCGATATGTCAGGAGTAATCATGGACATAGAAGATTCTTCGACGATTGGGATCGTTGGGTCGGGCCCCTTGAATTGGGAGATTACTCCCTTGGCACATGAAGGGAATGATATCTATTCGGTTACGTTCGATTGGCCCATTTCAGATACAGTCAACATGGAGTACACGTTTATACATAGCCATACGTCATTTGATGAGGGAAACATTGGTGAGGCAGCCTACCGAACGGTTAAGCCCGTTCCCGGAAAACAGGTAGTGCCATTGGCAAAATGGGGAGATCTTCCCGCACTGGCCATCGGGCGTGCCAATCCATCCCCGATGCTCAAAGTAGAGCGGGCGGAAACCAAAGCCGAAGAGAAAATGCTGGATACGCCCTTTTTGGGCGTCACCGCTCAGGGAGTGGTCGAGTCAAATTTGTATTCCATCCGTAGGACAAATGTGAGCACGACAGGGATAAAGAATGCGGTGGAGAAATTCCTGGCTTCCTTGACACCCGAGCTGCGAGAGAATTGCACTTTCCCCATAGATGACCGAGAGTGGAGAAGGTGGTCGAACATAGATTACTACGAAAGAAAAGGAGTGGGATTGAACGATCTTTCGGAGTCACAAAAGGCATTGGTTTTTCAGATTCTGAAAGAAAGCTTGAGTGCAAAAGGATATAACAAGACGCAGGACATTATGAAGATGGAGGCTTACTTGGCAAGGCTCACGGGCGAGACCGACCTTTTAGGTCCTGACCTTTACTGGTTTTCCTTTATGGGTTCGCCTTCTGAAACGGAGCCTTGGGGCTGGCAAATCGATGGACACCATTTGGTGATCAACTACTTCATTCTGGGCGATCAAATCGTGATGACCCCTACATTTATGGGCTCAGAGCCCAACTTCATTGCCGATGGCGCTAACCAAGGTACACGCACTTTTGAGCACGAAGAAAGATTGGGACTGAAGTTCTACCATTCATTGAACGAGGAGCAGAGAGCGGAGGCCACGCTCTTTAACAAGAAGGAGTATAATTACCTGCAAGCAGGCGCTTTTAGCGATAACATAGTGGTGCCTTACAAAGGGTTGAAACTGTCGGGACTGAATGATGCTCAAAGGCAAATTCTCGAAGAATTGATTTTCGAATACATTGGCAATATAAAGGCCGGCCATGCCGAAATCAGAATGGAAGAGATACGTACGCACTTAAACGAAACGCACTTTTCTTGGGTAGGCGATGCGGAAGGTGTAGGGCCGTTTTACTACCGGGTTCACAGTCCGGTAGTGCTGATTGAGTTTGATCATCAAAAGCCCATTTTCTTAGAAGGGACGATAGCCGGCAAAAAGCATGTACACACCATTGTGAGAACCCCCAATGGCAATGACTACGGCAAGGATCTTTTGCAGCAACACTTGGATGATCATCATCACTAGGGGGATTGGTTTTGCTCGCTCCGCTGGGCATGCCACCCTGTGGCATCTGCTATGCTTCTTTCAGTCTGCGATTCGTTATACTTGTAGGTAGAATATACAATGGAGCTGAGACCT
>CAZKXG010000308.1:0-2901 GCA_964556465.1 uncultured Cryomorphaceae bacterium
ATCGTTCGCGAAAGTGGTGGCAACTTCGGCTGGCCGATATACGAGGGTCCCTACTTACACGAACTTGGCTATGCCGACCTCATCACGGAAAACCCATTTGCTCCGAACCCGCTGTTTGACGGTTCATCTTGCGCACAAGAGTTTTTTTCCTTCCAAGAATTGATTACTGAGGAGAATCAAAGTCATAGTTATTCTTTCGAAAATCCTTGCGAATCAGGCACTGCTATTCCATACTCCGCGTTAACTTTTGAACACAAACGTGCTGTCTTATCCTACCCGAATGATTGGGGAGGTCCGCCCGAAGCTCTGCTGCCCTCTTTTGACGATGGAGGAAATGCTACGACCATTCGGATAACAGAAAGCACCTTGGCAAATAACGCTTCCTTTCGAGGAATCAGCGGTGCAGGAGGAGTATTTTTAAACGGATCATCAATCCCTCAGGAATATCAAGGAGCCTATGTTCTGGCTGATTTTTTGGGTTGGCTTCGAGCGTTTAGCTTAACGGAAAATGATGAATTGATAGCTATAGAACATTGGACTGATAGTGTCGGCAGACCAGTAAACATGGCCATAAATCCCTACGATGAATGTATCTATATCACGTCTCTGTTTCCCTCATTTATCAAACGCATTTGTTTCGGTGGAAATTTAAAACCAATCATGTCCTGCACCCCGGATACTGCATACGGACCTTCCGGAACGACTTTAAACTTTGATGCCTCCGAATCATACGACCCAGAAGGAGGTCCTCTTGAATACTCATGGGATTTTGGTGATGGTTCTTTTGGAGAGGGCTCTCAGGTAAGCCATACTTATTATTCATCTGGCCAAAGCATCGAAAGCTTTACTGCTAGGGTAACAGCGAGAGATACCGGCAATGCTGAAGGGGTTATCACAGTTTTGGTTTCGCTTAATAACACTCCGCCCGAGGTGGAGATCATCAGTATTGACGATGGCCACTTGTATTCCGTGGAGGAACCAACACCCTTTGCATTGGTGCTTGAAGTAAATGATGAGGAACAAGACAAGGATGAACTTGAGTTTAATTGGGAATTCCTGCTTCACCACAATGATCATTTTCACCTTCTGGATGAGTATGACTTTATGAATGGAACGGCTATAGTTGAACCAACCGGTTGTAGCGAAGAAGACAACTATTGGTATGAATTCAATGTGCGAGTAACGGATGAAGGCGGACTCACGGCTTTTGACAGCAAAATGATCTATCCCGATTGCGATAGAAATATTGTAACAGGAAAAGAGGATGCCTATACTTTGTTTCCAAATCCCGTGATTGATGAACTAACCATTCGCAGCCAAAAACCACTTGCCGAGCAAATACGTTTCCGAATTTACAACCCGCTAGGTAAGGTCATTCAGGAACATGAGAGGATCATCTTTAACGAGCGCTCCTACTTCACACTTTACACTTCTACCTTGCAGAAAGGAGTCTACATTATCGAAATTGTCGACGGAAAAACGCGAGAGAATATCCGCTTTATGAAACTTTAGAACTTCTGCTGTTCACAAGATGAATTCAACCTCGGTGAAGAGTCAAATGATGTGAGCAGATGGCTTTTTTTCAGTCTGGCTGCTATCTATGAAAGAGGTGCTGAATTAGGCAGTCTCAAGGTATGGAGGATTCTCGAAGATGGCCTTGTTCCAAGAGATAATGACCATTTCCAGTTTCTACTTCCTTCGCGTTTTAATGACTTGAATATGGAAGAGTTTAGTGTTAATAAGGGCTAGTTTTCGACCATTAGCCTAAGAGAGAGTTTAATGAAGCTTTTGAGTAACGAAGAAATTGAATTTCCCCTCTGTAATGTGCAGGGTATCGCTTTTCTCAAAGTCAATCAGCCTCATCTCAAAAGTACCCGTAAGCCTTCCCGAATGATGTTTTTTATTTCCTGTGAATTGATCAATGGTTATCGTCCCGTCAAGAAGACGGTTATAAACTATGCCATTTTCTGAACGAAAAGTAGGTTTTACAGAACTGGCGAAACTTAGCGATTCAAGTGAACTTGTCCCCGTATATTCAGGAGATACTTCTTGAAATTCAAAAGTAAGCGAGGTGGAATCAGGACAATCACTCGCGCCTATTACCATGAATCCTGCCGGTAAATCCAAATAGGGCTCTGGGAAATAATTGAACTGAAGTGCGTTACATTGTGATGGGATTCCCTCACTTATAAACTGCTCTCCGTCGACTTTGAATTCCATATACTCTATTCCGTTTTCTGCATTGTCACCTTCAAAAGTCTCTTCGCATGAGGAAAACAATAGTGCCAAAAGGGCGCAAACCAATATGCTTTTAAACTGCTTCATGTCCCGGATTTTTGTTGCAATTTACGAAATAAGTTTCAAGATGATTGTCAGCATACTCGGTGTATTCATGCTTGACTAGGAGCTTTTCTATTCATCAGATTCCGTGGACTTATAATAAGTACCGCTCAGTATCTTACAATCGCTAACATTTCAGTACTCTATTTTGAATCGAGTATTTCTGTTTGGACAGAACTACTGAACCGATGGCCCAAAACGGTACCAAACACCTAGCCCAACGTTAAAGGAATTCACTGCGTATTCTCGATTGAAATCGGAAATAATAAAAGTATCGTCACTGGTTATAACGGTCCTTTCTGTTTCCTCTGAGTAAGGAGCTGTGCTATACTCAAAGTTTAGGTTGAGCCCGAAACTAGGGGTGACATTGATATGAACTCTGGCCCCTGGAGCAAAGCTAGTTGCAAAGAAAAATTCAGACTTCGTTCTGTAATTGAAAGTGGTGCCATCATCTGAATAAACAAGCCAAGTTTGTGGTGAGCGCATGGCTCGGAATCCGAGGTAGAAATAGGGCTCGAGGCAAATCATCTCTGACACATTAAACTGGTAGGACACTCCCAA
>CAZKXG010000309.1:0-2890 GCA_964556465.1 uncultured Cryomorphaceae bacterium
TTATCGGCGCTGGATATCCAAATTTTCAATTCGGCATCAAGATCAAAAGTTCCTGACGTTTCAAGCGAGAAGCGCGAGATGCTTTTATAGGGCAAGGATAAGTATTCGACTTTGCTTCCCGTCAGTCCTTGCTTGTCGACTAAGATCAATCTCTTATTGGTGAAAATGTAGGTGTCGCGAATAAGCATGAATCCCAATTCAATTTCCTCTTGGTCGATCAGGAGTTGACCATATTTCTCTTGAAGCTTCTCAATGGAGACTTCGCTTGCATTGCCTAAAATTCGATTTATTAGTCCCACGTGCTAAGGCTTAAGACGAAAATAAGAATTTCATTTTTCGAAATTTAATTCTCAATCCCTACTTTCCCCATATTTGTACCAAACCAATCCCAACCATGAAAAAGTGGCTTAAAATTCTTCTCTGGATTCTTGCAGCGCTCGTCGTCATTGTGGTTGTCTTACTCTCTTATTTACCCACCTTTTTAGAGGATTACATTCAGGAGAATGATCTCGAGCTGATTGGCAGAGAGGTAGAAATTGAGAATATCGACATCAACTACTTTACCGGTAAGGTAAATGTCGAGAAATTCAAAATGTACGAGGAAGACGCTTCGACGGTGTTTGCCTCATTTAAGTCCTTGAACCTTGACTTAGAGATTGGTCACCTTTTTTCAAATGGCATTTATATTCAGGATTTCATCATCGATGGTTTCTTTGCTCGAGTAGAGCAAAATGAAGCCGCTTTCAATTTTGACGATTTAACCGAAGCCGATGAGGTTGCTCCCGCGCCAGAAGCGGAGGAAGAGGAACCGATGCACTTCACGCTGGCAAATTTCAAAATGCGCGATGCTTCCCTGTCTTACACCAGTGATATTCATCCTGAGGCGGTATTTGATTCGCTGAGCATAGACTTGCCTCTCTTTAGCGATACCATTGGTTTCTTTGACGTGATTGCTTCACTCCATGTTGGTAGCGGGGGGCACCTTTCGACTACCAATCGCATTGATCTGGAACACTCGCTTTACGATGTTTTACTCGAAATGGACGGTCTGGATATCTCGCTGATCCGTCCATACTTCGATCCGTACATGAAGCTGAACAGCCTTAACGGACTGTTCAATTCTGATTTAAGAATTCACGGCAGTTGGGAAGATATGGATGTGCTGGATCTCGGTGGCACCTTCGAAATTAACGATTTCGAAATGACCGATAGTCGTGATGAGCGTGTCTTGGCATTAACAACTATGGAGATTGATGTCGATACCGTTCAGATGAAGGATGCGGTTTACAATATCGATCACATTGCGCTAGACGGTTTCTACAGCCTCTACGAAATGTACGACGACGGCGACAACTGGTCAAACATGTTGGTAGCCTCTGCCGATACTGCCGCGGTTGATACATCCAGCACGACCGATGAAGAAGTAGAAATCGATTATTCGAATCCATTTCAACTCGTTGGAATTTATTTGAAAGACATCGCAAAGTCTTACAAAGAGTCGACTTACAAGGTGGAGGAGATTTCAGTGACCAACTCTTCTTTTGATTTTAACGATTACATCCCGTCTCAGCCGTTTCGGTATGCACTCACTGACTTGGTGGTACATGCCGATTCCTTGAACTCTGCCAATGAGCAACTTACGTTCAACGCTGAGGCGACGCTGAATGAGACGGGGCGCTTCGAAGGGTATTTGAGAGTATTTACGGACAATTTGGAAGATGTAGACCTGCACTATGATATTAAGGGAACTGAGCTGTCCTTCTTCTCGCCCTACACTGCCGATTATGTGGATTACCCTATTTCTGAAGGAGAACTGCTTTACACATGTGATACGAAGATTAGAGACGGAATAATTGACAGCCAGAATATTGTCAAATTCAACCAGTTTAATTTTGGTGGGAAGTACGACGGCGAGCCGTTTTATAACCTTCCGGTAAAATTGGCTGTTAGTCTACTCAAAGATTTGGATGGGAACATTGAGATGGATATTCCGATCCAAGGAGATTTGAAAGACCCAGAGTACAAGCTAGGAAAGTTTATTTGGAACACGGTAAAGAATATTCTCCTCAAAGCGGTTACTGCACCGTTTAGACTTATCGCCGGAGTCTTTGGAATGAAAGCGGAGGATTTGGAGAAAATCAACTTTGGTCACCTGCAGATGAAGTTAAACAAAGGCAATGAAAAGCAGTTGGACGATTTATACAAAGTCCTGAAAAATAAGAAAGACCTGAATATCGAGTTCAAACGAATCACCAAGAAGTATGAAGCCATTGAGAATTATGCCATGGCAGAGGCCAAGTACCGCTATCTCTACAAAGGAGATATTCCTGAGATTGAAGAAGTGTCCCAAGAAGTGATGGATGAGGTTATGGCTTTTGATGTGAAAGATTCACTTTTTATTGCCTTTGTGGACGCGCAAATCATGGAGCAGGACCGCGAGCTTCCGATTCAACGAAAGTGTATGTTATTGGTAGGAGAGGAGCGTGCCGAAGAAAAAGTGGATCGGGTCGGATTTCAAAGATCTACCGCGATTTCGGATTATCTGATTTTGGAAAAAGGCCTCCCTGAAGAAAGGATTCGTTTTACTGCTCTGCCTGAAGATTCTTTGATCACACACCGAAGCAACTCAGTTTACAACGTTGGATTTTGGGTAGTGGAGTAGCAAATAGCAAGCTGTTTGGTTACTCAACAATATCAGATTCGTTAATCGTGAATGTGCATTTGTGATCGAATTTCTCAGGGATATTTTGGGTTTTGTCCGTCTCTACTTGCCAATTTGCACTTTTTGAGATATCCTTTTCTAAGGTTCCTCCGCCATCAATCTCAACAAAAGCCGAATCGATTCTCTCGGCGCAGTCGGGCTCTTCTTCTTCCGCTTGATTAGAGCTTC
>CAZKXG010000310.1:0-2886 GCA_964556465.1 uncultured Cryomorphaceae bacterium
TCCCGGCAGTTCCAATTCGGCCGGTCACCACGCCAGCTTTAGAAAAGGCGAGACGCGACTCACTGGTTATTGTTGTGAGTGGAGGTGCTCCGGGATTTTCTAAACGCAAAAGATTTCCGGAATTCTCTGATGGAACTCCCGGGAAAGTAAAAGTGCCTGGCGCACCGGTAACAATAGCAGTTGAAGTGCCCGCGGTTATTGACGAAGGAGTTAGTTCACTTCCATTCCAGTAGGGTACATCCGTACTTTCGAGAGCCTCAGATATTTTCGGGTCGCTCTCTGTATTGATGTAACCTGCATCGGCATGGTTTCCCCAATTAAACGCTTCTTCCCAATCACTAGAAGAGCCTTCTCCTGTTACAATGGAACCAGGGGTTGTAAGGTCTCCGTTGGAAGCATCCACTTGAAAAAGCGAATTTCCCGTTGAACCTCTGAAATCATAGCTCAGGTTAGTGCCGTTAAAATACAGACCGTAATTGGGATTGGCCGCTGATCGGAAGGCGTAACTATTATTACCTACCAAGTAGTCATTGCCCTGTGCAAACTGAAGATTGGTGGTTAGATTGCCATTATTGGCATTAAAAGAAAGTACGGGCACGGCATTTCCATTCCTGAACTCATACTGTAAGTTCGCCGCATTAAAAAACAATCCATAGTTGGGATTTTGAGTAAATTGAAATGCATACTCATTGGGCCCGATGTCTATGGTTTGGGCATCAACTCTGGACGTGAGGGCTACCAAAAAAGTAGCCATTAGAATGAAGATGGGCTTTGCACATCTTGAAAAATGGTTAGTGGTTTCCATGATTATTGGATTTATGCAGCCCTGCTGGTTCAAGCAGCGCCACGGGTTCAGTAGAAAAAGGTTGTTGGCAAACAGTAATATCAATGTGTGATCTTTGTGAGCCATGATCCAAAAGTATATGGGGCCCACTCGCTCCGCTAATAGCAGAGTGTCATTTCATGACACAGGAGTCTCAATCCAGTATTTTCGAGGTAAAGGAGACCAGGTTGGGTGAATCAAAGACCCTCTGAATGTTCTTTTTTAGCGTAAACAGATGGGGTGACGCCAAAAAGTGACTTGAAGCATTTGGCGAAATAGGAGAGGTTATTGAAGCCAACCGCGTATGCCACTTGGGTGACATTTTCGCCGTCCTGTTTTAAGATTTGAGCGGCTCTCTTCAATCGGAAGTTGCGCAGAAGTTCACCGGGAGTTTGGGACGTAATGGCTTTAAATTTTCTATGCAATTGCGCTTTGCTCATGGCAAGTGATTCTTGCATGTCGGAAGTGCCGAAATCAGGGTCTGCGTACTTTTCTTCAAAAAGGTCGAGTACACGCTGTAAAAATTGCTCATCCATGGAGTTCACCGTTACTTCCTTTGGATGCACAAAGCCGCTTTTGGTAAACAGCTCCTTCAGTTTATCTCGCTGCTGCATGAGGTTTTTAACCCTTACTTGCAATTCTAATGTATTAAATGGCTTCGTCAAGTAGTCGTCTGCGCCCGTTTCGAGACCTTCAATTTTATTCTCAATCCCAGCCTTTGCCGTGAGCATTATGATCGGAATATGACTGGTGTGGATATTCAGCTTCAGCTCCTTACAGAGTGTCATACCGTCTATCTGCGGCATCATCAGGTCAGTAATGATGAGATCCGGTGTGTGATTCTTGGCTTTTTCGAGGCCGGTTTGACCTTCGGAGGCTTCTATAATGCGGTATTCATCTACCAACTGCTGACGGATAAAATGGCGCATATCGACATTGTCTTCGATGATGAGAATTGATTTTTCTGATTCGGATTGCTCCTGTAGAGCAGACCTTTCTAGAACCTCCAAATCATCTTCTGCATAAAGGGTATCCGTATCTATGTCTTGTTGAGACGTAAGAATCTCTTCCAGTGGAATAATCACTTTAAACAAGGTTCCCTTGTCTACCTCACTTTCGACAAAAATTACACCTTCCATGAGTTCGATCAGCTCCTTGGTCAAGGCTAGCCCAACCCCGGTTCCTTCTTTTTCCCTGGTAAAGCTATCATCCACCTGATAGAAACGATCAAAGATCTTGTGCAATCCTTTTGCGGGAATGCCTTGGCCGGTGTCTTTAACTTCCATTTGGAGTCGTCCGCTATCGTAGATTGCTGAAAAAACCACGGTTTCGTTATCAGGAGTAAACTTAAAGGCGTTGCTGAGTAAGTTGTAGGCTACCTTTTCCAACTTATCTCGATCGAAGGAGGCCCATAGAGATCGCGTAGGAATTTTGATTCGGTAATCCATGTTTCGTTGCGCAGCGTGCGAACTGAAAGAAGACGCAGCCGCCCTCAAGCACTTGAATATATTTCCTTCAGATGGTTCCAGGTTTAGACCCCCAGCATCAATCTTAGACAAGTCGAGAAGTTGATTGACGAGTTTTAGCAGGCGATTGGCATTACGCCTCACCATTTTGATATTCTCCAGAGGCATTGGCTTTTCAGGCGATTCTTCGGCCAGCTCTATCGGCCCTTTGATCAGCGTTAGCGGGGTTCTGAATTCATGAGAAATATTGGTGAAAAATTTTGTCTTCAGCGTATCCAGTTCTTTAAGTCGAGCGTTGGCCCTCGCATTGAGCTTATATCGATTATACACAACGCCAATGAGTAAAGCCAGGAGAATGGCTGCGAGGATAAGGTAGTTTCGCAGATTGGTTTGCTTTTCAATTTCTAATTGGGCTACTTGATTCTCGGCATTCAGTAATTCTATTTCACGTTGTTTTTGTTCGTTTTGATACTTCTCCTCAATTTCTTGAAATCGCTCTGATTGATTCAGGCTGAATAGACTATCGTCTTTCGTCTTTACTACTTGTAGAAACTGATATGCCTTTTTGTAGTTGTTAGTGGCGGCATAAAGATCGCT
>CAZKXG010000311.1:0-2884 GCA_964556465.1 uncultured Cryomorphaceae bacterium
TGTTTATTCAACACGCTTGCGGATTAGTGTTTTTGGGAAGCAAATAACCATCTTTGCACCCCAAAAATGGAGATACTCTACTACATCGACCTTCTCGGAACAGTCGTGTTTGCAATCTCGGGAGCGCTAACCGCTTCAGAGAAGAAACTCGACTTCTTTGGTATTAGTTCCGTTGCATTTATCACGGCATTGGGTGGAGGTACTTTACGAGATGTATTGTTAGGCTCTACTCCCGTGGGCTGGATGCAGGAGATCAACTACTTGCTCATGATCGTTGTGGGAATAAGTTTTGCCTTACTTTTCAGAAAATACGTCCAAAAACTTCGGAAGACCTTTTTTCTATTCGATACCATCGGAATCGCCGTCTTCACCATTTTGGGTCTTCAAAAAGCACTCAACGCAGGCGTTTCACCGGCTATCTGCATTATGATGGGAATGATTTCAGCTGTCTTCGGAGGGGTAATCCGTGATGTGGTTTGCAATGAAATTCCACTCATCTTCCGCAAAGACTTTTACGCTGTGACTTGCCTGTTGGGCGGGTGCTTCTACTTCGTCTTAAAAGAGTTTAACCTTTCTGCTGAGATCGATATTATCTTGGCTTGTTCGAGCATTGTGGTGATTCGAATTCTAGCCGTACGGTACAAGTGGCGGCTATCTTCCTTTTAGTCGCTTCGTTAGTTGATGGGTCCAACACCGCCACTGCCTTTCGTGGAGTCGCTAAGACACTGTAAGCGTGGATTTATTCAAAATAATAGGATATGTTTCTCCACCATTTTGATGAAAATTTGGCTTTTTTTCGACACATGGAGTTTATACATTTGGATAGAAATAACAACCTTTCAACCCAAACAGAGACTCTTTCAGGAAAACTTTAAACGATCGCTATGAAACAGTTACTATCTCTTTTTCTTATCCTTTTCACGACTTTATGCTTTGGCCAAGAAGAGCCCAAAGACAAGCGATATGGCCTAAACGAAGTGAAATTCAATATCGGATCTTCCATATTTGAGCTCTTCGAATTCAGCTATGAAAGAATTCTGAATAACGATATGGGCGTGGGCCTTTCGGCAAACTTTCTGACCGAAGAAGGCGTGAACTATCGAGGTGCTATCTTGCCTCATTTCCGTTTTTATCCCTCCGAGAAGCAAGTGGCGTCGGGTTTCTTCCTCGAAGCCAACACAGGGGTGATATTCTCAGAAAATGACAATACCATTTTCATTGACAACAATGGGGTAGCGACCTACGGCGACGAATCATACGTATCCTTTGGTTTGGGAATAGCCATAGGGGGAAAGTTCGTCTCCAAGACAGGTATATTCGGCGAAATCTACACCGGTATTGGACGTGAATTCGTAGATGAATCGTTTATCGAAGTTTATCCCAGATTGGGTCTCAATTTCGGGTATCGGTTTTAATCTGTTCCAATCCGGCAGACCTATGTGCTACAGAAGCTCATTGGTTACGACGTCAGCCGGTTTTAATACTACCGACTCCAGCTTGTTTTGGTAGACCCAATCCAAGAAGTCCGAGACTACCTTATGATCCATCCTTCCCCAGTCCGACCCAAAAGCAGGATTGGAAATCTCCAAGGCTTTCATCAGTTCTATCTTCTCGTCCTTTTCAGGAACGAATGACTTAAACAAGGCTACTGCCTCAGCGGGATTTTCTTGGCAAAAGCGAAAGCCTTTTCTGCTGGCCTCTACGAAAGCTTTATAGGCTTCTCTATTGGTGCCAATCTTTGCCTCACTGCCCACCAAAAGCGGCGAGTAAGAATAGGGAATGTCGTAATCGGCCATGGTGAAATACTTTAAGGGAGCCCCCATAACTTCTGCCTCTACTCCCTCCCAGTTTAAGAATATCCAGGTAGAATCGAATGTACCGCCTAGAATGGTGTCCCAAATACCAAGCTTATTCGGATAGTCGATTTTTAACAGTCCAATTCCCCCGTCATTTCGAATCATCTGCATTACAATACGGTCTTCGTAGCGCGCCTGATAGCTCGCGTAAGATTTGCCATCCAGATCCTTCGGAGATTCTATTCCTTCTCCTGCCCTTACGGCAATGGCACTAAGGTCTTTTTGAAAAACAGTCGCTACCCCAATCAAATCAAATGGCGTAGATTTCGTGCGGTAGCTGATGACACTCTCCGTGGGGCAAAGCGCAAAATCCGCTTCGCCTTTCTCTACCTTCTTAGCAGGAGTCACAGCGTAATTATCCACCGAAGGGTCGATGATCTCCACCTCGATTCCGCTTTCTTCATAGTAGCCTTTTTCACGGGCTACGAAGAAGCCGATGTGGTTAATGTTTGGGGTCCAATCGAGGGCAAGAGTTATTTTGTTTTCCATTTATTCGGCGGTGTTCCTATCAATAAATGCAAGTATAGCTGAAAGATTTTTTAGAAAAATAAAGCTGCCGATACAATTAAGTTTATGGCTTGAAATCGGGCTACCTAATTCAGAAAAAAATCGCTCCCACAAAGACGGAAATACGCATTCTTACACTTAATTTGAGATTGAAACTCCTGACTCATGAAAATAATTAGGGTAAAAAACCAGAGGGACTAACTGTCATTTCACAAGGTGGACTTGCAAACTCATTTTTCCATACCTTTGCCGCAATGAATGTGCTTCACCACATCTTTATCACCTTGGCTGCCCTTATATTCTTGGGCCATTCATTCGTACCTCACAACCACGAGGATACGAGTCTCAAAGAGACATTGCACCAACACGACGATCACCACCAAGGTATCGGTGATCTCTTGGTTTGCTTTTTTCACATAGACCACGAAAGCGAGGATTTCGATAATTTTTTCACCACCGACTTCAGTCCACAATTGACGTCAAGCGCCTTTGCGGTTATTCCAAAGACTTACTTCGTTCAG
>CAZKXG010000312.1:0-2880 GCA_964556465.1 uncultured Cryomorphaceae bacterium
AGGAACCTATTACAAGGTTGATTATTCGCCAGGTACCGATATTTCCCGCTATAACATGCGAACCATCTGACAAGGTCTCTACTCCCCAGCCGTTTTCATTGCCGCTGCCTCCGTATCGATTTCTCCAAAGTACCTCACCATCTGCATTTAGTTTCACGACCAATATGTCATTCACACCCATGGTGAGCGTATTGGTATGTCCTGTTACGATTATGTCGCCATCGGCAGTTTCTTTGAGATCCCGACCGCGCTCTATGCCCGAACCGCCAATTGCTTTAGTCCATTCTATGGTTCCATCAGCTTCACATTTAACTACCAATAGATCATCCGATCCATTTGCCGTAGTCCATCCTGTAAAGGCAAAGCCACCATCAGAAGTGAAAATAATTCTGTGGCCAAATTCGCTGCCGGAGCTATCATAATTGCGAATCCATTCAGTTACTCCCGTGCCATCTTCCTTTTTCACAATAATATCGGCAGTCTCGGCTACCACCCCATACCCGATATAAAGAGAAGAAGCGTTAGCACCTAGCCCATCAATGGCCACATCGTAGTATTGTTCTGCGTTTTCGGTCCCTTGAATGATCGATTCGTTGGGAACCGACTGTGCTTGCAAAAGAAAAGGAGCGAAAAAGATTAATATCGAAAAGCAGTGAGCACATCGGTTTTTCATGAGAAGAGAGGTTAGGTTAAAATAGGGTAACTGACTTATTTTGATTCTACATAAGTTTTAAAAGCCTTCATATACTTCAAGGTCTGTTTTTTAAAAAGTCTGGGAGCGAGTTTTCCCATCATCTTCATACCGAAATTCCTGAAGATGAATTCCTGCTTACTCACGTAGCGCGTTCGATTCTCGTCTATATTTTGAAATGAAACTGTCATATTGTTAGTCACCGCTCCCATTACATATGAAGTCGAGAATGCTTCAGGAAGATTATTCTCCCAAAGTGTCTCTTCCATGGAGAAACTGCGATTTTTTGATGTGAAGTTCATCCTGGTTTTGGCACCTTTCTTTCCTTCTTCTCCCTCCAGAAGCTCAGTCGATTCCAAGTCTTCCATCCACTCGTAAATTCCTTTGGGATCGAGAAAAGCTTCGCAAACTTCGTCCACAGGAGCGTCGATGGTTACTTCGCATTCGTATTTCATGGTTGATAATTAAGACTTTAAGTTAGTAAAATATTATCAGAGCTCCCTTGTCCGGCAAAGTATTCGGTAAGAAGTCAGTATCTTATGTTGACTTAAGCCTGCCCATGGCAACAGAGACCAAGATCAATTCTTAACAGTTTTTTAGCAATATCACTCACCTGCGTTGCTTACCTTGTTTATTGTCTTTTGCCAAAAGATAGAGCCAAGGAACGATATGAAAAGCAAGATCATACATCAACTTTCACTCGGTGAATGTCCTAAATATCTGTGGTTGTGTTTGTTCTCACTTTGTGTTTGCTTTTCGAATGTTACCGCACAGCGATCAGTTTTTTATGGAACCATAGTCGACTCTGAAGGGAGTGAATTGCAAGGAGCTACGATAGAGGATCAGACATCAGGATTCGCCACCATTTCAAATCGTCGAGGTGAATTCTCTCTCACAATTGATTCACTGAGTATTCTGGAAATCCGTTACGTCGGATTCAAATCAGTGATAATTGACCAAATCTCCTTCGTTGATACCGTCAGGCAGTTCATCCAAATGGAAAGGGAAATAGAAAACTTCCAAGAGTTTGTGGTTCGTTCCCGCAGGTTTAAGCCAATTGCTAAAGATGACGCAGTAAACGTTTTGGACTTTCGTCCTTATCCTGAATTCGTATTGGCCTTGGAGACCATCGGCAGGAAAAGGTATCTTTCTTTTTATCAGGAGTTTGATTCGGTGGAGCGATTCTCAACCAAAAGGATCAAAGGGAAATCCCTTTTTGAAGACTGTTTTGGAAATATTCATATCCTCAATGACGATAGTGCCTATCAGGTTTTCGTTAATGAAGAGTTGCATATTATTTCCGCCATCTCTATTGAGCAGTTCGACGAGAGTATTCGATCCTGTGTAGCGAAATTCGAAGAGAATACTTTTTTTGAGGGTTATTCTAGATCAAATAAAATGTATTCTCTTTTGGGTTATGAGCCCAATTCGAAGGAACCCAAATGCCATTTCAGTGTTTGGGATGAGATTGGCGAGGAAATGGCACACATTCAATACGATACGATTCTGGCTCTCTACTTTGCCTCCACACCACTCAATCAAAATCTTATCACTAATAAGAGCTGGAGCGGAGATATGATTGCTTTGGCAAATACTCCCGATCTGCTCAGTAGAATTTCTTGGTATACCAAAGTTCTCTTGCGGAATGTGGAGGTCAAAACCTTTTCTATGAACGGTCAACTGGTCGCCTTTGATTGCCTTAATGACTCCATTGTTATCATGGATCAAGGTGGAACCACTATTGAGCAAATACCATTTGGAGATGGAACTGAAAAGGTCAAGGAAATAATCTTCGACTCGTCCACTCAGCAATTTTATACATTCAATTTGGATGGAGCTTATAGTGGAATATATTCTATTGATATTGCAACAGGGAAAAAGCAATTTGTGGGGTCTACCAGAGGCCTTGGCAGAAGCGAGAACGTCAAAATCTTTGGTGGAGATTTCTACTTTATTCTCAATGAAGATGGCTACGGAAACCTCTATCGAGCTTCGCTCGACGATCTGAATCACTAGTTATTTGCATAGTGGAAATAGAGATAATTTGCTGAAAAAGAGTATGAAGGTAGGGGCAAATAAATGCCCTTCTGCTACACGCCTTCTACTTCACACCCTCTTCGCCGTTCCGCCGTGTCTCTGTGTCGCTGTGGTTCTATCATGTGAGCGAAGCGAACCTACCACGCCTTCTA
>CAZKXG010000313.1:0-2878 GCA_964556465.1 uncultured Cryomorphaceae bacterium
ATACTTTCCAAACATGAAAACCATCTTGACAATTTGGAGTTAGAAATGCACCCAGATAGTGCTCTCAAACATGTGAGCACTCTACAGTCTGTTAATACTATTATAGGCATTCCTCTTGTTATTAAATGTCTGTGGCTTCCTAGTGTCTTCAAAATCGCGTAAAGCTCTAATTCCAGCGAAGAGCAGTTCGCTTGAACACTCCTAGAGTACTTCGAACTATGGAAACATATAGTGCGGTCTCCATCCTCTGCTTTCTGGAAAAACACGGCTCCACTCCCGAAGCTCGAGCTGTCAGTAGCAACGTAAAGGGGTAGTGTAGTGTCTAATAGCCACAGACTTGGGGCTTTGAGGAACAGACGTTTTATTTCCTCCATTGCGCGTATCTGAAGATCATTAGGTTCGAACTTAGTCTGCGCTTTGAGAAGAGGATGTAGAAGTGCTGCCAACTGTTGAAAACCACTGATAAAATGTGAAAAATAGTTCATTCTCCCTAGAAAAGCGGCTAACATAGCCTTAGTTCTTGGGATCTCAATCTCCGTGTCATGGCTTTCTTGGGTAATCCTCTGGGTCTTCCCATTTATCCGAAATCCAAGGTACGTCACCTCGGTTTTGAGAAGTTTGAGCTTCTTTGCTTCCACCAGCATTCCAACTGCTAATAAGTCTTCGAAAAGCATCTCGAGGAGTTTAGGATGAATGGCGCGTGAGGAGCATAAAATGATGTCATCCAAATGAAACCGGCAGTATTTTCTCACTTCTGGTCGCACCGCTCCTATGAGAACTCTCGAGTATACACTGGGAATTGTTTTGATTCCTAAAGGTGCAAAACAGAAGCACAGAAGTCGTGGATCCATCATTGATATTCCCAGCCATGCTCTTGACTTAACGCCAACTGGGAGTGATGTAAATGCTCCCTTAGCATCGATCAACGACATCATTTCCGCTTTGGCAACATTGGTTATTGATAACTGAGTTCCTTGGATGAGTTGATCTCCAGGTACTGGGCATATGATTGTATTAAGTTTAACTGCATCATATATCAAACGGTATCGGACGTGATTTATTCTGTGAGTTCCTATTGGTGCATTGGCGAGCTCTTCATCAGACAGAGGAGCAATCTTTACTCCATTAGCCCTTTGTCTATTGTAGTCCATTAACTTTTGCTTCTCTTGGGAGTTGTGGGGCACCAAAAAGATTGCCGAAGAAAAGTGTAAGGTATCGATTTCGGTAATGATTCCAGTACTAATTTGATGTTTAATGAGTCCTTTTAATACATCCAGGGAGTCAGCATTGTATGGTATCGGCTTAGCAAAATGAACTCCATCAAATTTGATCTTTAATCTTAGCCAGTGTCCTATTATCACACTGTGATCTTTCTTGTTAAACGATATTAGATTGTCGGAAAACTTCTTAACCAACTTTTCAATAACAGGAATATCCTCTGGCTCAGTATGTTCCAAATCAATGTGATCCATAGGGTTTCCATAATCATTGTCCTTGCTCCATGCTGCCTTCGGTATGGAATCGAACGTTTCATCATCTTCTAAACTCTTCAAATGTGGTGCCATTTCTTCATCAAAGCTTTTTCGGTACACCACGGGTGCGTCAGAAGTATCGTCAGGGGTATGGTCCACGTAGAGTTTAGGTTGTTCATCAGAAATCTCCTTCTGTATCTCGGCAGCGAACAATGTTGGCAATTCATCTCCATTCAAATCATTAATTGCATCGATCTTAATCTCATGTTTAGGTTGGCTAATTGCGGCAAAAGCTATCCTTTGAAACTCTCGGTCCGAAATGTTAAAGAAATCCTCCTCCGAAGGCCAATCATTTGAGGATTGCTCCGTTGAATCACCCCGCCGGATCGCTCCGTCGGATGACTCCGTCGAAGTTGTCGATTTTAAATCATGATTAGGAAGAGACTGCCCATTTGCCAAATGATTTTCACTCTCTACTGTGCTGACTGTTGATGAAACTTCAGAATGATTGTCCTTGACAAAGTCCCTTCCATTGAATGTTTGAAGCATGTAGGGTTGAACCTTCATCTTGTATTTTCCGAGTTCCAACATTTTTGCCTCGTTTGGAGTGTCTTTGCGACATAGGTAACATGAGCAATTTTTGAGTCTCATTTGTATTCTTCCAATTGTAGGCGGAGATAAATCTTTGAGCTTCATCGGATTTAACTCTCCGGGTCTCAATTCTGCCTCAATCAATTCGGATCTCTGAAGACAATACTTCACCGAGGCTGCAATGGTTTCTGTTACCAAACCTCTGTGTTTTGGTTCCGATGTTAAAAGGGTGACCTTTGTTCTGGGAAAACATGGCTTAATGGATGCTATCGTTGACATTAAAGCAAGATTAAGCTTTCTGAAGTTCAGCCAGACATCAGGGTGGTGAATAACGAAGAAATAAGAATTTCTATTTAATCTTGACCAAGTAACTTGTCCAGTTGGAATTGAAAAGCATCCTTGTTCATTTTGCTCCGTCCGATCTCCGAAATAGCTTTCATCAATGTCTCCTTCCCTGTTTGGGATTGCGATGTATACGTTCGGAACTCTCACAGTTTCAGATCTGTCAACCTGTGCCATAAACCGATTGAAGAAACATTTTTCACAAGTTTCTTTCTTCATTTTCTCATCGGGGTAAGCAAAAATCGGTTCTAAACCCCTGGCGAGGGTAGCAGTCCTGATGTAATAAATGATTTCAGCAGTGTATTTAGTTATATGAGGAGCAAGGACCAATATTCTATTGTCATCCTGAGGAATTGCG
Source organism: uncultured Cryomorphaceae bacterium (assembly GCA_964556465.1). GTDB lineage: Bacteria > Bacteroidota > Bacteroidia > Flavobacteriales_D > Cryomorphaceae > JAKVAV01. The sequence goes on from CAZKXG010000313.1 coordinate 2,764, forward strand.
TTATACTTCTTCAGATGAACCAGTTCCTCTTGCAACTTGATACACATTGGTCTGAATTCTCGGTCTCCATTGTTGAGAACTCCAATCTTGAAACTGTCCCCTCCAGTCCTTCTAG
>CAZKXG010000314.1:0-1751 GCA_964556465.1 uncultured Cryomorphaceae bacterium
TTCTACGTCTTTTGCGCTGAGACCAAAGTCTACCACTTCCTCCGCCATTTCGTAGGGATCTTCCAAATCGTACTCTTCTAGGAGATCGGCTATTTTGTCTTCCCGATCACTGCGCTCGGACAAGGTCAACGTAGGACGCTCACACTCCAAAATTTTAAAGAGCCAATCGTTTACCAAGTCGACTTTTTGTGGATCGAGGTTGGAGTTCATGACTTGTTTGAATCCATCGGGAAGCAACTTCAAGTGCTTGACCAACTCTTCCGAGCTGCGCACCATGGCACTGGCGGGATTGTTCAATTCGTGCGCCAAACCCGCAGATATCTTGCCCAATGATATGAGTTTCTCGTCCTGCATGCGCAGCTTCGTAAAGGTTCGGATACGTGTTGCCATGTGGTGTACCAACGCCGAAGCAAGAGGCTCGTGATTCACAATTATTTCGCGAAAATGCTTTCTGTGAAGCACATATATCTCACCTTCCTCCCTACACTCGGCGCTTCCCTGCGCATGCGTCATGCGACTGTACGGTAACACTCCCGTTATGTCAAACGAATGAAGCATGGCCACCTCGCGGTTTTCGCCGTTGCGGGTCATGAAAATTCGGTAGCGACCGCTCAACACAAACATGAATTCATCGGCGGGTTCGCCTGCCTTAAAAATGAAATCACCCTTTTTATATTGCCTCACTTCGCCCTGCTCTTCTAAAAACTTTAGATCAGAGTTGGTGAGGTGTTTGAGTGATTCGTTTTGGCGAAAAGACTCGATTAAATCCATTAGGTGAAGATAGAAGAATGAACCCGATCTTTCTTAATCCGGAAAACGAATCTTTGTATAGCAACAATTTTCTAGTTTCCGGATTCAAGCGTAGTGAGCCGCATGATTAATTTTTTATTTCTATAACTTAGATATAAATTCAGTGCATAATAAAACAATAGTTTGGCTATTATTTTTATCATATTAAACCTACAATAATTGATTAATCTTAGTAATAATACCGCATGTTCAAGTGTTCTTGTTCTGGGACTGATTTTTATTAGTTCATGTGGTGAAAACGTTCAGCAAAATTCTTCTGATGACAAGGATTCCTTAAAGAAAGAAGCACTACACATAAAACTCTTACCAGAACACTCCGGCGAAACTGACCCGGTCGAGATGGGGTGGATGCAGGGCTACCCACCTCCAAAAGATAAGCGATTAGCTGCTGCTGATGGCTCTTTTTTCCGTTTTCCCGCTTTGCGCTACAGCACTGTGCACATGCGCGAATTCTTGCCAACAATCAACGTGAGTCGGGGATTAGAAGATGCAGCTAGACTCAGCTACGACATTGATCAGAATATTGACACAATTACCTTTTTGCCATGGAACGACTCGATTCCTATGACATGGGAAGAGTCGCTGCAAGCCAATTACACCGACGGAATGCTAATCCTTCATCGCCGTAAAATCTTATACGAAAAATACTTTGGCGAAATGGCTCAGGATCGGGTTCATGCAGTGATGTCGGTTTCGAAAACTTTTACGGGAACATTAGCCGCCATTTTGGTAGCCGAGGGAATTCTCGATGAAAATGCCCTGGTAAAGGATTATGTTCCCGAATTGGAAGGCTCCGCTTTCGGAGATGCGACCGTTCGAGAAGTCATGGATATGACAACAGCATTGCAATTCAGCGAAAACTATGCCGACCCGAAGGCCGAGATTTGGGCTTTTTCGGCAGCAGGAAATCCTTCATTGAGCGCGACGGATTACGACGGCCC
>CAZKXG010000314.1:1809-2178 GCA_964556465.1 uncultured Cryomorphaceae bacterium
AGGTGGATGGCCTGGGAACACCTTTCGCGGGAGGTGGTTTAAGCGCAGGTTTAAGAGACTTGGCTCGCTTTGGCGAAATGATTCGAAACAATGGAATTTGGAATGGAGAGCAAATCATACCAAAGTCAGCCGTCGACGATATTCAAAAAGGTGGTAATCGGGAAGCTTTTGCTAATTCCATTTATGGTGAAAAGCTCAAAGGCTGGTCTTATCGAAATATGTGGTGGATGACCCACAACGAACACGATGCCTTCGCCGCCCGAGGAGTGCATGGGCAAACCATTTACATTGATCCAAAAGCAGAAATGGTAATAGTAAGATTTGCATCACATCCTGAAGCAAAAAACGCTAAGATCGACCCAACATCCA
>CAZKXG010000314.1:2188-2874 GCA_964556465.1 uncultured Cryomorphaceae bacterium
AGCTGAGATGGTTCTCGTGAGACTGGCTTCCCATCCAAGCGCGGCAAATTCCAAAATTGATCCTACTTCACTACCCGCCTATCATGCTGTGGCGAAATACTTGAAATCAAAGAACGACTGGAAATAATAAATGCATATGAAAAGAATATTTACAATACTCATCTTCCTGTCCTCAACTCTGCTCATTTTTGGGCAGGAGGAGGAAGAAAACTTCGTCGTTACCAAAGGGCGCTACTTCTCCACCCTCACCTTTTCCTTAAATCAACGTCAAGCAGAAAATGAAGATCAGCTATTGCGATTCGTCAACGATCAGGACAGACTGAACTACAGGATTGTCGGAAGCGGCGGTTATGCGATAAAAGACAATATGACGGTGGGACTCGGAGTTGGATATGGTCGACAGCGAGAAGAAATCACTTTCGAAGATGAAAACGGCGAAGAGGTAACCACAAAACGACTACAACAGGGGCTTTCAGTGGTGCCTACATTCAGAAACTATATTCCACTGGGTGAGGGCAAGTTGCAAATTCTGGTTCAAACCGAATTGGGGCTCACCTTTGGAGAATCACTTCAACGCAACTTTTCGGTAAACGAAGTAGATAAAATCGAGGGTAACTTCTTCGAAGGCGCCCTAGGAGTAAGTCCGGGAGCAGTTCTCTTCTTTGATCGTCACTGGGCATTCGAAA
>CAZKXG010000315.1:0-953 GCA_964556465.1 uncultured Cryomorphaceae bacterium
AGAGGGTTTTATTATCAAGAGGAAACGCAACCTGTGGTTGCTATTCCTGAAATTCAAAAGCCTACACCGCCAGTATTCAGCTATTTCAAAAAGCCTGTATCTAATGTGAAGCCAAGTCGCCAAGTCTCTTTGATTGAGGTGTACCACCTCATCAAAGGCAATGATTTTGCTTCGTGTACAAGTACACTTCGCAACATCTCAGAGCCAAAAGATGCCCGAAAATACAAGGCTCAAAACTTCGATTATGTGACCTTCTCAGGCTCATTCTCTAAGCGGAATGATGCAAACCTCCAAAGACATTCAGGTTTGCTCACAATCGATTTTGACCACATTGAGGACATCCCAACGCTCAAGCAATCATTACTCAATGACCATTATTTTGAAACGGAGCTACTGTTTGTATCTCCTTCAGGTGATGGGTTGAAATGGGTAATACCGATTGACTTGACACAGGCAAAACACCAGGACTATTTCAAGGCAGTGGCAAACTACGTTTCCCACACCTATCAATTAGAAGTAGACCAATCAGGAAAGGACATTTCAAGAGCATGTTTCCTTCCACACGATACAGACATATTCATCAACCCTAAATACATATAGGTTATGGAGCGAAAAACATTCAATCCGTTGGAATGGCTTGATAAGCCAGGGCAGCAAGTAAAAGTTACAGAGCAAAGCAAATACAATACAAGTACACAACTCGAAGAAGTTGAACGAATCATTCAAGGCATTGAGGCCAGCCACATAGATGTCACCTCCGCTTACAGCGATTGGGTAAACATCGGCTTTGCCTTTGCGGATGAGTTTGGTGAGACAGGTAGAAACCTGTTCCACCGTGTTAGTCAATATCATCCTGAGTATTCCACACAGGAATGCGACAAGCAGTTTGATAATTGCATGAAGGCAAGAGGTCAGGGAGTTTCCCTGAAAACCTTCTTTTTTCATGCCAAACA
>CAZKXG010000315.1:1039-2195 GCA_964556465.1 uncultured Cryomorphaceae bacterium
CTTAGTGGCCATTAGTGCTTGTTTACCCAAAGCGTCAGGCATCTATGATGGCAAGCGTGTCTATTCCAATCTGTTTCTATTCATTACCGCCCAAGCCTCGGCAGGTAAAGGTCGTTTGGTGCATTGTCGCCAATTAGTGAATCCAGTACACAAAGAGTTTCGGGAACAAGCCAAAGTTCACAAGCAACATTACGAACTGGAATTGGCTGAATACAACGCCAACAAAGGGAAAGTTGAAGGAATAGAGAAACCCGAGAAGCCACCCGAAAAGATGCTCTTTATCCCTGCCAATAACAGCTCCACAGGAGCTTATCAATTATTGGGTGATAGTGACGGTAAAGGACTGATATTTGAAACTGAGGGTGACACACTTGCACATGCTTTTAAGAGCGATTACGGCAATTATAGTGACGGCTTTAGAAAAGCCTTTCACCATGAGACTATTTCCTACTATCGTAGAACAGATCGTGAATATGTGGACATAGAAAGCCCTTGTCTTTCTACTGTCCTTTCAGGTACACCCAAGCAAGTAGCGGCATTAATCCCGAATGCAGAAAACGGCTTATTCAGCCGTTTCATATTCTATTACATGAATGTTCGGCCAGTGTGGAAGAATGTATTTGCTTCGCAAACTACCAATGGATTAGATGACTACTTTGATGCGTTAGGAAATGAGTTCTTTAACCTTTACAGTTCGTTGAAAGCTGGACAGGATGTTCAATTCTTTCTCACCGCTGACCAGCAAGACCAGTTCAATCAATTCTTTGGTCAGATACAAGAGAAGTACATGAGTATTCAGGGAATCGACTATATGGCAACCATCCGAAGATTAGGATTGATTGCCTATCGTTTCTGCATGATATTCTCCGCTTTGCGGATCATGGAAACAGGTGAAACATCATCAAAGATGATTTGTGAAGAAAGAGACTTTCAAGCTTCGCTTGCAATGGTCAAAGTGTTGGTAAAGCATTCGAGTAAAGTATTTGCAGAACTCCCGGAAGACGTACAGAAACCTACTCGATTAAATAGGAAAGAGAAATTCTTGAATAAGCTACCCAAACACTTCAACCGTCAAAAGTACCTTGAAGTGGCAGCAGCTTTGAGCATTCCTCACAAAACGGCAGAGGGTTATATCACTGACTTCTGCAAATCAGGT
>CAZKXG010000315.1:2205-2809 GCA_964556465.1 uncultured Cryomorphaceae bacterium
TGAGGATACTCAGGATTCTGAGGATGCTAAGGAAAATTAATCCTTGGTATCCTCCATTTCCTTAAAATCCTGAAACATTAAATCCACAAATCTACCTACTTCGTTTCTTCTTTTTCTTTCCTATATTTGGCATTATTTGTCAAGTAATATATTGCCAACATGGATAACTTCGGTTCTAGACTGAAAGCATTAAGAACAAAACAAGGGCTATTAATGCGACAAGTCGCTGCTGCTACAGATGTGGACACCTCTATGATAAGCAAGTTTGAGAATGGTGATCGACTTCCAACAAGAAAACAAATTGAAAAGCTCGCTTTGATTTTAAAGGTTACAGAAGAGGAATTACTCGTTCAAGCATATAGTGAAAAAATTGCATACGATTTAATCAAAGAACCGCTAGCTGAGGAAATTATAGAACTGGCATTGAAAAAATTGCAATTAAAAAAATGAACTAACCAAACAGTACATCTTTATGCCTAGCCATTGTTTCAATATACTCACATTCAATCACCCTCAGGAAGAACAAACTTTTTACTTCACTGACCAGGAACAAGCCAACCTCACAAGGATGTACAAATCCCTTGTGCCTGATGAGGTTATTGAA
>CAZKXG010000316.1:0-2792 GCA_964556465.1 uncultured Cryomorphaceae bacterium
GCTTGGGTTTTCGGTAATGTGCGCGAAAGCAATCCTTTTGAGGCTATCAACGACTCCACACTTGAAATACGGTTGAGCCGACCGTTTCCACCCTTCCTCGGTTTGTTGGGAATGAAGTACTGTTCCGTTATTCCGAGAGAAGCAGTCGAGAAATACGGAGACGATTTTCGGAGCAATCCCGTTGGAACCGGCCCATTTAAGTTTCATTTTTGGATTGAGAATTCTCGACTGGCGCTTCACAAGAATGAGAGCTACTTTCAAGTCGACGAAATGGGAGAGAAGCTGCCCTATCTCGATGCGGTGGCGGTATCGTTTATTCCCGATAAAAGTGCGGCCTATCTGGATTTCCTCAAGGGGAATTTCGACTTCATGTCGGGCTTGCACGCCAGTTATAAAGATGAATTGCTCACGGCCGTTGGGGAACTGAACCCAATATATGCCGACCAATTTTACTTGCAGCGCCACCCGTTTTTGAAAACGGACTATCTCGGTTTTCAAATCAGTGATTCACTCAACGAAGGTAGCCTTTGGCTCAACCCCGATCTCCGCCGAGCTGTAAACTACGCCATCGACCGTGACGCCATGGTCCGCTATCTCAGAAACAACGTGTACACTCCTGCGCACGGTGGTTTTATTCCTAAAGGGATGCCAGGGTACAACGAAAGTGCAGGCTACACGTATCGTCCCGATTCGGTGAAAGCCATTCTCAATCGATTGGGTTACCCCAATGGTGAAGGACTCACGGAGTTGACTTTGAGCACGACTACGGACTACGTTGATCTCTGTGAATATGCCCAACATCAACTGAGTGAGTTCGGGATTAAAATCAAAGTAGACGTTCTTCCCGCTTCGGTCCATCGCGAAAGCACTTCAAAAGGAAACCTGCCATTCTTTCGCAAATCGTGGCTTGCTGACTATCCCGACGATGAGAATTTTATGGCGCTTTTTTACTCGGAGAATAAATCACCGAAAGGCCCGAATTATATGCATTTTGATAGCCCTGAATTTGACGAACTGTACCGAAAGGCCCTGGGCGAAATTGATCCGAATCGTCGTGCGATTCTGTATGCTGAAATGGACAGCGTGATGATGGCTCAAGCGCCCATTGTTCCGCTATACTACGATGTGGTGATGAGGTTTGTCTCCAAAGATGTTTCAGGTCTTGATGCCAATCCGATGAATGTGCTCGATCTGCGTCGGGTCAAGATCAAGTGATTATGCTACTGTAGAACATGCGTGTGTCTTTTTCGCAGAGAATTATGCGCCTCGATTCTCCGTTATTCACTGTGATCTTAAAACAATACCGCTGCAAATCAAATATACTCGGTTCGCTCTGATTACACGGGAAATGAATTGGCGCCGAGGTCGCAGAGAAAATGGACAAGCAAAGCCCGGTATGATGAGTTCGCTGAGGAACGCAAGCGTTCTGATGAGAGCCGGTCGCAGTACTCTCATCGATCTCGACTGCGATCCTCTGTGACCTCATATTTTAAGTTTTAACCTTCAATTTTCTCTACGGTCTCAGCGCTGATTTAAAACACTTAATACTGTCAAGCTATAAACAGTTATCGATCTGGATGGAAAGTCTTACTCCTTTTTAGTCCACAGCAACGAACTAATCGCGTTGTGATCTGAAACCCCCTCTTCGTATCGGGTGTATTCTGCGGATTCCAATTCGGGAGAATGGAAAATATAATCGATTCGAAACGAAGGAAAGGCACCCAGATATGTGCTGCCGATTCCCAATCCGCCGCTTTCGCGAAAGGTATCTATAAGTCCATCTGAAATAGTGGCATAGCTGTAGGAAACAGGTGTGTCATTAAAATCACCGCAGATCACCACCGGAAAAGGGCTTTCCATAGAGTGAGATTTTACTTGTTCCACTTGTTTGGCCCTTCGTGCAAAGGCTCCTGCCATTCTTTCCACGATACCCAAAGCCTCATCAATTTCGACGTGTGCTTCCTGTTTTTCTTCGTTCAGCTCTTTGATAAAAGCGTACTGTGAGTCGCTAAATCGTATGGAAGCCGCATGCACATTGTATATACGAATCGTATCGCCGTAAGCCACCACATCTGTATAGATGCTCATATTGTTGTTCGTTTCTCCCTCAAATCGGATTTTCCCTTGACCCACAATCGGAAACTTGCTGAAAGTCGCTATGCCGTAATGTTGATTCTTTCCGACTGTGGAGGTGTACTCATCGTACACATATGGAGCACCCAAGGTCAACTTTAAAAGTTCTCTGGTTTCAAAAATGCCCGGCCCAGAATTGTGAAAGTACTCTTGGAAACAAAAGATGTCTCCGTTCATTTTTTCCAATTTTTGCATCATTCGATCCCTCAGGGCGATGTTCTCCCCCCAATTGTACCACCCAAATAGCTTGACATTTTGGGAGACAACTTTGACTGCTCTGGAGGGAGGATTTTTTGAACTCAAATCTGGTATGACTTGAAAATAGGAAGCGAGGTAAGAGAAGCCCAGTAGTATGGCTAAAGCTGAAATCAGAGCGAATCGTTTTTTAACCAATAGCCAGAAAACTATAAAGATGATATTGGTAACTAAAAAGAAACCGTAGGCGATTCCGAAGAAGGCGAGGTAAGGGAATGTATCGGGGCTAATTTCGGTGGCCAGATAGGCCAACACAATCCCTGTAACCATAAAGATATTGATGGTCAACATGGCGGACTTGCTGAAAGACCTGAGGCGCTTGATCACTATTTCTTACTTGCGTTAAACAGAAACTCCTTTTCTGCTTTCGTCAAGCTGTCGTAACCGCTTTGAGAAATCTTATC
>CAZKXG010000317.1:0-381 GCA_964556465.1 uncultured Cryomorphaceae bacterium
ATCGAATCCGAAACCGGAGCTGCAAGCTGTGATTAATATTTTTTTCATCATTTGTTTTTATTGAAATTAATTCTATTTAATTGTTTATCTATATCGGTAATGACTATGTGCATACTTATTTAAAATATTCATTTTACTGAGGTTTTAATCCCTTCATAATCCTGCACGATCTGTCCGAGAATTACTTTAAGATCATCGAGAGTAAATGGTTTTTGCAGAAAGTGATCAATTGCGTTTTCTTCATCTACTTTTTCCTTCATGTTCCATCCGGTCACAGCGACTATCTTCATGCTATCTCCGTACTTTTCGCGAATGGCTTCTGCCAGTTCCCACCCGTTCATTTTTGGCATTCCAATGTCAGTAAATACGATGTCACAAGAG
>CAZKXG010000317.1:391-2765 GCA_964556465.1 uncultured Cryomorphaceae bacterium
CAGCATTTTGCTTGAAGATTTGGTAATTATAAAATCATCGTCTACCCATAAAGTGCGATAGGATTCATGAGCTTTCGATACTTTTTCTTTCGACACTTTTTCTTTTAATACTTTCAGCTCAGCCTTTTGGCTTATGGGAAAGGTCATCTCAATAGTTGTTCCTTTGCCTATCTCAGAGTGACTAACCTCTATATCACCATTGCAATTCTTAACTATACTGTAAGCACCGCTCATTCCCAAGCCTCTCCCCGGGTTGAAACCTTTGGTGGTAAAGAACGGCTCAAACAATTTCATTTTAGCCTCAGCATCCATACCAACGCCCGTATCTGTAAATGTGGTGTAGACCAAATCATCTCTCGTGCCGGTTTCAATAATTATTTCACCACCTTCAGGCATCGCCTCTATTCCATTTTTAATCAAGTTAAAAACCACTGTCTTTAATTCCCCTTCCGGGCAATAGATTTTTGGAATTTCTTGAAAATTCGTTTTCACTTTTATACGTTGTCCTTTTTTCTCCATTTCGTCTTTCCAAAGTGGTCGGGACTGATTTAAGCTTTCTTGGATGAGTGTGTTGAGATTGATGAGTCTGGAATTGTTCTCATCACTTTTCGGATCACCAAATTTTTGAAGTGCACTTACCCTGCCTGCAGTGTCATTGATGATGGCCTTAACAGTATTCAAACGCTCGAGGGCATTTTTGGATAAGCCGCTTTCCAGATTGATCACTTCCATATTGCCCATCATTTCTTGCAAGGCATTGTTGAAATCGTGCGCAATGGAAGAAGACATCTCACCAATGGCTTTGAGCCTTTGGTGCCTCACTTGATCCTTTTCAAACTTTTTCTGCTCGGTGATGTCTTGATTCGTGCCGGATATTATCTTCTCTCCATTTTCGTCTTGAGCCGGTTCAAAAATGGAGCGTACTATTTTTTCTCCCTCACCCGGAATGCAGATTCTGAATTCTATGTCGTAAGGAATACCCGGGTTTATGGCTTTGCTAAATGCACTATTAAATAGCTGTTGGTCATCTGGGTGTACTCGATTGATTATATCAGGTTTGTAATCAGGGGCACTCTCCTTGGGGTCAAAGCCCCAGATGCGAAACATTTCTTCAGACCAATCAGGTTTGTCCATGCCCGGATTGAAAATCCAATTTCCCACATGTGCCAGCTTCTGCGCTTGGTTCAGTTCCTTTTTTGTTTTTTCCAACTTCAATTGGTTGGCAAGCTTTTCTTCTTCGTGCTTTTTCTGCTCTGTTATATCTACGAAAACAGTTACTATCTCCGTTAGATCTCCTGTACCGTTCAGCACGGCAAATCCATTCACGGTGAGCCATGAAATATCATCTTGGCCGGGCTTGAATATCCCTACTTGTAGATCCTTTATTGATGTCTTTCCCGCTACAATTTGATTTACAGGATAGTCTTCAAAAGGGAGAGGTGACTTATCAGGGTATACAAACTTCCAATCGGGATCGATGGCTGTCTTTCCTCTCAATTGGTCGTCGCTCAACCCGAGTATCTCCGAAGCTCGTCTGTTGTTTTGAATGATTGAAGTATCAGGTGAGTGGATAACCACGCCCGCATCCATATTCAGCATCAGAATACGAAACCGCTCTTGGTGCTCTAAGGCTCGCGATTGAGTCTCTTTCAGCTTCTGCTCGAGTTCTTCATATGTAGGCTTCTTGTTTGGTTTCATTTTGAGGTTCTTGGAGCAGTCAACACAATATAATGTTTTTTCGCATTCGATTTTGATTAAGCCCGGTCAGAAATATATTGATAGGTTAATCTATAGCGGTATCAATAAAATCGCGTCTACATGCATCGATTCGAAGGAACTTGAATGTTCTGTTCGGTTTCTCAAAGATCTACTGGTGCGAATATGATGAAAAGATAAAAAAATTAAAACTACCCCTCTAAATAGGGGTAGTTCGTCTGAAAAAATACTTTATTTGCAATCGCACCCCTGTGTCTGAAAGGGTGGGTGTTTGAAAAAGTACAAAATAGATTAAATTTAGTCAAGATGAGAATAGGGGTCCCAAGAGAAATAAAGAACAATGAAAGCCGAGTGGCCTTGACACCTTCAGGTGCACATGAATTTATTAGGAGGGGCCATGAAGTGGTTATCGAAACCATGGCCGGAGATGGGAGTGGTTTCCCTGATGAGGATTACAGCGCCATAGGTGCTACAGTTTTGGCTACAGCCGAAGAAGTTTGGGCTATAGCCGATATGATCATGAAGGTGAAAGAGCCTATTGAAGAAGAGTATGCCAAATGCCGCCGAGGACAATTGGTCTTTACCTATTTTCATTTTGCCTCCAGCGAACCATTGACTCATGCCATGCTCCGAAGTGGAGCCGTATGCTTGGCTTACG
>CAZKXG010000318.1:0-2764 GCA_964556465.1 uncultured Cryomorphaceae bacterium
TCAGCACAACTTTGAGTACGGCAGAAGATGTTTCCGTTGCTGATAATCCATCGTGTGGATTTTACCAAGGGGGAGACACTTGGTTTACCTTCACTGTTCCGGCCACCGGGCAATTCAGAATTGACGCAAACATCTATTGGGTATTGTACGAAGGCAGTTGCGGCAGCTTTTCTTCACTCGTCTGCGATAACGGATCGTTGAATTTCAATGACCCTTCCCTAGCAGGTGAAACACTATACCTCAGAACTTTTCGATTCAATAATGACCAAGGATCATTATTTGACATTTGCATAACGGCAATTGATGTTCCCGCAAACGACAACTGCGCCAATGCATTGGAAATCGCTTTCAGTGATACCTGTCTAGCCGAGGCCTTTTCCACTCAATTTGCGACTGCTGAATCAGAAGATATCGCGTCAAACCCGTCGTGTGGTTTCTACCAAGGTGGTGATATCTGGTTCTCATTCCAGGCACCACCAATGGGACAATTCACATTGAACAGACCTTCAGGAACACAACAGTTTGCCTTCTACACAGGAAGCTGCGGTGACTTCACCGAAATATTATGTGAGGGTGATGATGAAATTATTTTTGATAATCCGAGTCTTGGTGGCGAAACAATCTTCATACGTGCTTTCCGATTCAATAGCCGCCAAGGTTCGGACTTCGAATTGTGCCTACTGACTGATGAACTCTCGCCAAATGACGATTGCGCAGACGCTGTTGAACTCAGCGTAAATCCATCGGGATGCGACTATAGTTTTTTCGGATCCTACAATGCAACCGATGAAGCCGGTATAGCCACCGACCCTTCCTGTGGTTTTTACCAGGGCGATGATGTATGGTTCACTTTTGAAGTTCCTGCCAATGGAAAATTCGCCATCCAAAGACAAAATGTGGTGGGCAATTTCAGATACAGCTTATACACAGGCACCTGCGGAAACTTCAACTCTGAGATTTGTGCGACCAATCCAGCCCAGAACATCTACGATAGTCCGGGCCTTGCCGGACAAACGATATACCTACGCGTATGGAACCGAAACAGCACCATAGGAGGAGTTTTCGGTTTGTGTGTTGTTGAAGTAGATTGCAATAACACTCCCGGAGGAACGGCATTTATTGACAATTGTGATGATTGTGTTGGTGGCACAACAGGTCTCGAAGAATGTGTTCCCGATTGTACAGGCGAGTTTGGTGGGACAGCTTTCATAGATGAGTGTGATGACTGTGTAGGAGGCTCTACTGGATTGGAAGCATGTGTTCAAGACTGCAACGGCGACTTCGGAGGAACTGCATTCGTGGACAATTGCGACACTTGCGTGGAAGGAAATACGGGACTTGAAGCTTGTCTGCCCGATTGCAACGGCGACTTTGGCGGCACAGCCTTCTTTGATACTTGCGATGAATGCGTAGGCGGAAACACGGGCCAAGAAGCTTGCTGCCCTATTCCCTTCCCTGCCTTAAGCGAAGAAAGCTTAACCACTCAGGTTAACGCTACCAATGTCGGTATTGGATGGGAATCTGTTTTGGGACAAGTAGGTTGCCAGGTTCAATTGCGCTTGGCAGGTGCAGGTTCACTCTTAGGTTCTACGATCTTAGGTGGTGATGCTGATGCATTTACGATTCCGGGAAGCGTACTCGATATCAATCAGGACTATGAATGGAGAGTGCGCTGTGGTTGTTCGCAAACCCCTGTTATTGCAGGACCATTCACCTCATGGCAACCATTTTCGACTGCCATTGGAGCGAGCATCACAGCCTCTCCAAATCCTGTAGTTGATCATACCACAGTAACCGTATCTTCAGACATCAATGACCATGCAGTGATTTCCGTTTTCGATTTGAACGGACGTCAGGTTGCCCAACTTTACACAGGTGAAATCCAAGCTGAACAAAGCTACCGCTTAACCTTTGACGCCTCTGGTTTACCCAATGGCGTATATATCTGCCGGTACACCGGCCAATCTAAAACAACCATAACAAAGATCATGGTAGCGCGCTAACCGAGCATCGGTTTTCACTAGTGTTGATGGTCGCATCCCGATTTGGGTTGCGGCCATTTTTTACAAGATTTTGTTGGCAAAGAGATGAATGTGATAACTATAATGTTATTCATTGATTACCTTTGCGCAAACGAAAAAAATTGAACATGAAAAAGCTATTTATCCCCTTAATTGCCTTTGGTCTACTGACCGCTTGCGGAGGCACACCTGAAGCTGTAGAAGAAAAAACGGAAGTAGAGAGCACGGTAGACGAGCATGATGGACACGACCATGACGGTCATGATCACGATCATGGAGATGAAATGTCAGGACCTGAAATGCCGGCTGTACCTGCAGGTTCAAAAATTTTCTTTGCCAATCTTAATGATGGTGATGCAGTCAATTCTCCTGTATATATTGAATTTGGTGCAGACGGGATCAGAGTTGAACCTGCCGGAGAAGTAAAAGAAGGATTTGGACATCACCACATCATCATTAACGGTGATGTGATTCCGATGGGCGAAGCCGTTCCGGCCGATGATACGCACATTCACTACGGTGGTGGTCAAACCGGCGATACGCTGGATCTTCCGGCAGGAGTTCACACCTTGACACTTCAATTTGCTGACGGTCTGCACCGGTCTTACGGTGAGGCATTGAGTTCGACTGTCCAAGTGAAAATATTGGAATAGTATTAAACAAGATTGAGTTTAAGAAACGCCTCGGAAACGAGGCGTTTTTTTTTGATGTTTTCGAGGGCCCATCACGAACTAAAATAAAAC
>CAZKXG010000319.1:0-2736 GCA_964556465.1 uncultured Cryomorphaceae bacterium
GACATCAAAGAGGTACTTTCCTATCTTACCGATGATGTTTTGACCACAACCGGAAACGGAACTCTGTTATGCGGAAAAGAAGAATTGGAAGCATACATTCTTGCTGGCGAAAAGAGCAGGATGTATTGGATACGCGACACCAAGGAGATCACGGTCAATGCAAATCGAGGATTGGCCTGGGAAACCGGATCCTGGAATGCATACAATCCGGACGAAGGAGATGGTCCTCTGATCAATGGCAACTACTCTGCCATGTGGACAAAAGAGTCCGGAGCCTGGAAAATAAGGTCACAGCTATTTGTAACTTTAGATGAACTTAGAGCTACGAAATAATCTCAACAAAAACTTAAAAGGTTCAAAGCAGAGATGATTGCCACCATTGATCGAACATTCGATAAAACTGTAGAATTCATATCCAAATTCGATACGTCCCAACTTGACGACGAGCTGGACTATTTCGGATTAAAGAGAACCAAAAGGCAGGTCTTGTTATTGCTTGCCGATCATATAACCCACCACCGGGGGCAAATGCTGGTCTACATGCGACTCAATGGACTGAAGCCCCCGAGGTATGTCTTATTTCAATAGTCATGAAATGGAGGTATTTTCTCACTTGGCTCCCCGGTATTCCGATCGCAATCCTCAATGCATCGATCCGAACCTATGTTTACAGTAAATATTTCAATGAGCTACAGGCGCACCAATTGTCAGTTCTGAGCTTTGTCATTCTTTTCGGGTTATATGTTTGGCTCGTCTTTCCTCGGCTCCGGCTCAAGTCGCAGAAGGATTCTTTCAAAGTCGGTGCATTCTGGATTGCGCTGACCATTCTCTTTGAATTTGTTTTTGGGCACTATGCAATGGGGCATTCCTGGAGTGTTCTTTTCCATGACTACAATATCTTCAGCGGGAGGCTCTGGCTGCTGGTATTGATCTGGATATTCCTTGCTCCATATTTGACTTTTCAATTAAGAAAAAAAACCTTCATTAAATCCGGCTCAATCACTTGATTACTATGCCAGGATTCGTTTACCTTCGTGAGAAACACTAACTTAGCTCTACCAAACAAATTTTCAGGCTTAGCGCTAAGCTTCAGACAAGTGGTTTGGTCTGTAATTTGCGTTTGGCAGGACCTGGATGCAGGAGTGCAAAACCAGGAATTATCTCACTCACTGAACTATGGATGTATTCAAATTCATCAGAGAATGGACGCTACAGCATCCGGTTGCGACTGAAGTAACCAAGTTCGTTGTTTGGGTAATCCTGATCATTGCACTAATCGGCTTTTTAAGAAGATTCCTACGAAAAAACCTACCTAACACTTCGGTTCGATACAAGTCTCAGAAAGGGGTTGAGATAATTGGCTATGTCTTGATTATTTTGCTTACGGTATCATACTTTACCGGCAATATCAAAGACTTTACTTTGGCTATTGGGCTTCTTACCGCAGGAATCACCATTACATTGCAGGAACTGATTTTAAGTATTGCCGGTTCCTTTTACATCTTCTTTGTCAAGGTCTATAAACCAGGCGACAGAATTGAAATCAATGGGATTAAAGGCGATGTTATTGATATAGATAGCATCTATACGACTATGATGGAAATCGGCGAATGGGTCACGAGCGATAATTACAGCGGTAGAATCGTAAAACTGAGCAACGCTTTCGTCTTCAAAGGCCCCGTTTACAACTATTCCAAAGATTTCCCTTTTATCTGGGATGAATTCAATTTGCCCATTCGATATGGCTCTGATCTTGAAATGGCGAAAGAAATCATTATTCGTGTTGCATCTGAACAATTATCCGGATACGTTGACGAATCGATCTCGAAATGGAAAACGGTGGTCGACAGATACTATATTGAAGATGCGCAGGTTGAACCCACTTTGGCGCTAACGATGACCGACAATTGGATCGAGTTTAATTTGCGCTATATAGTTGATTACAAGAAAAGGAGGTATGTGAAACACCTATTGAATAGTTTGATCGGCAAAGAGATAGAAAAAACAAAAGGGAAAGTTGAATTGGCCTCCTCGACAATTGAAGTAATTCGAATCCCAAAACTAAGTATTGACCCCAAAAAAGGAAAATCCAAAAACCCGCCCACATAGTGGCAAAACCATTTAAACCCAAATCAGATACCATTATGAAAAAAATAACCCAACCTTTAACCTCAGTCGCTATCGTTATCGCTCTGGTTCTTGGAATTCAAAGTTGTGAGCAAAGGCCAAAAGAAGAGTCCCAGGTAGTCGAAAAAGAAATTACAGAACCTGAAAAGCCCGAATACTTTTTGTTGCGACCTGAAATTGAGAAGGCCTACGGATACTCGCATGCCGTGAAAATCGGCAACAGCATCAAAGTCTCAGGTGCCGTGAGCATGGACGATGAGGGAAATCCAACGGCCGTAGGTGATCTTGAGCAGCAGATGAAAAACTGCTATGCAGATCTGGAAAAGATTTTGAAGCATTATGGATGTACGTTTGACGACGTGGTCGTTGAGAACATTTTTACCACCAATATGCCCTTATTTTTAGAAAAAGCGGGGTACCGAAATGAGATTTACACCAAACATTTTCCGACAGGCTCCTGGCTTGGCGTCAAAGAATTGGCCTTACCCGAATTGATGATCGAAATCGAACTGGAAGTTCATAAACAGGAGTGAACTGACAAGGCAGACTGTCGAATTTTTAGTATTTTTCAATTCAAAACACAAACAAATGAAAACCTTAAAAAATCTT
>CAZKXG010000320.1:0-2731 GCA_964556465.1 uncultured Cryomorphaceae bacterium
AGCAAGGCGCGCTTTCGATAAGGAGACTGAGCATAATCTTCAACCACTGTATTGAATGCATCCAAAGACGGGTTCAACTTATCCTGCATGAAGTAGGCCGTACCAAGCTCAAAATTTGCTACAGGTGCTAAGCTGGTCTGCGGAAAAGAGTTCAATAGCTCCCTAAGCTTTTTCGTCTTTCCGTCAAAATTATCGGAATAACCCTCTGCCATCGCCTGCTGGAAGAGTGCGTAGTCAACATTGACCGCTTTAGCGCCTACAGCCAAGTCATAACTCTCAATCGCCTCTTTGTAGTTCTTCTTGACTAGGTGTAAATCTCCGACTCGCAGGTATGCGTCATTCTTTCGCTTATCGTCGATACCCGAAGCAGAAACGTATTTGCGAAAGGCCACAAGTGACTCGTCATAATCCCCGCTTTTGAAGGCGCAGTAACCAATATTGTAATTGGCCAAGTTGTAGTATTCCGTGCCATATGCCGATGGATTGCTCAAAAACTTGCGGTAAGCGGCGATTGAATTGTCGTACTCCGATTCGCGGTAAGCAATATCTCCTTTCCAATATTCGGCCAATGCACTCACCTGCGGATTCACATTGAACTTTTTTGACATGGTAAAATACTTCAGCGCTTCCTCGTGATTTTTCTTGTTCATATTGTCCACTCCGAGGTTGTAAGCAGAGAGCTGGTAATGCTCTTTCTGAATGGGGTCGAGCGTTTTGATCTTATCCAGTGCATCAAGTGCTGCCGAGTAATTCTTGGTAGCCAAGTGCACTTTGAGCAAAAATTCAAAAGCCTCGTCTTTTCGGTCTGAGTTGGGATAAGTCTCCAAATACTGCTCAAAGGCAATAATCGCTTCGTGAAATGGGTCATAGCTCAACTCGTACGCTAGTTTGGCATAGTTAAACAGGGCATCTTCCGTCACTTCAGGGTCATGAAATTGCTTGGAAGCCAGTTTGAACGCGTTCTGCGCGTACTTCTTCTGATCGAGTTGGAGGTAAGAATCTGCCAGTTGATATGTCGCAATCTGCCCCAAGGCATTGTCTTCTTTTGAGGCCTTCGTGAAGTAATCTATGGCCCTTGCGTAGTCACCTGTTCGGTAATAAGAATAGCCCATACGGTAAGAGTCTTCAGGAGCGGGATTGTAAGTCGAAGCCATATACTTTTCCAAAAACGGAACTGCTTCTGCATATTGCTCTTTCGAGTAATAGGCGTTTCCGACAAGCAGTGCCATCTCCCCACCTCGCTGAACATTATCCTGCTCGAGAAGTGGTGTAGCGTAGGCTATGAGCTCATCGTACTTCTCCTGATAATGGTATATCTGAGTGACGTAGTAAGGAACCACCTTTGCGAAGTTTTCGTCAGATTCTGCTTTCTTGAATGATTCGAGGGCTGTTTGGTAATTTCCTTCAGTGTAGGCGATATGCCCGTAGTAGTAATTTGTAGGACCCGCATAGACACTTTCACTGTCTTTCAATCGGTAAAAAGGTTTTTTCGCTTGCTCGTAATCCTCTAATTCGAAAGCGGCAAAACCTATCTTAAACTCAACCTCTTCGGCAGTGGTGGCATCAAGATCGCGCTGATCCAATTCTTTGAGCCAGCGTATGGCATCATCGTAATCGCGGCGATTGAAGTTGTACCTCCCCAAATCGAGAACAGCAGTTCTGTACCAAATGCTCTCGGGAAAGCCGAGTACAAACTCCTCCATAAAGAATTCAGCATCCTTATGGAAAAGTTCCATGGCAGATTTTGCGCGATAGTATGAAGCGTTGACTTTAAACTCTCCATGATCAACTTCGTTTGAAACAAGAAAATCCTCGAATCCTTTGCGAGCAGACTCGTAATGATTCCGCTCCATCAAAGCCAAAGCTTCGTAATAAGGCAGCAAATCAGAACGGTATTTCTCGGTTTGTTGAGCAAAAGAAGAGCCCAAGAAGAGGCTCATAAAAACGAATAGCAGACTTTTCGCCGGCGATACCTTTGGCATAATGGAATAGTCAGTTTAGAACAAGTAAAGGTAACGTCGTATAGCAGGTTTTATGAGGGTTTGCGGTCTAAAGTTTTGAACTCGGAAATGTGAAGAATAGCCGAGGAAATCTCACATTGAATAGCTCTTCCAACGCCAAACGACACGCCAAATTATTATAGCTTTACCCAAAATTCTTTTCCATGGCCTTAGATACCATCGTCGAAATTAAGGATGCCAAGATTTTTCAAGGCGATCACCTCGTGCTTTCGGATGTCAACATCCAACTGGATAAAGGCGACTTCGTTTACCTTATCGGGAAAACGGGAACAGGCAAAAGCAGCTTACTCAAGACGCTTTACGGAGCACTTCCCCTGAAAGAAGGCGAAGGCTATGTCGGAGATTTCGACTTGAAAAAATTAAAGCGATCTCAGGTACCATTTCTCAGACGGAAGCTGGGAATCGTTTTTCAAGATTTTGAACTTTTAACAGATCGCTCGGTCAACGACAATCTGCTTTTTGTTTTGAAAGCCACAGGATGGAAGAACAAAACGGAGATGACAGACCGTATGCAAGAAGTGTTGGAGAAGGTGGGCTTGGGAAACAAAGGCTATAAAATGCCTCACGAACTCTCGGGCGGTGAGCAGCAAAGGGTGGCAATTGCCCGAGCTTTGCTCAACGATCCTGACCTCATCCTGGCCGACGAGCCCACGGGCAATCTCGATCCCAATACTACTGAGGAGATTTTAAACTTGCTCAATACGATCTCT
>CAZKXG010000321.1:0-2730 GCA_964556465.1 uncultured Cryomorphaceae bacterium
ACACCGTTAGCTAATACAAACGCAGCGGAAAAATCCCACCTCTTGTATTCCAAATTATAAATCAAAGACAATTCATGATTGGATACTCCGGGACTATCGAAATAGTTTCCTTGATTGATGTTGTCGTATTTTGATTCTGAGCTAATAAAGGTGTAGCCCAGCATGAAATTTTGATTTTTAAATGACTTCTTGAGTAAGAGATCTACACCAAAGATTCTCCTGTTGCCATTTACTGCGAACTGCTCAAGACTTCCTGTTGGAATACCAAACTCAGGAAATAAAAATTCAACCACACCCCTTTCATACTTGTGGTAGCCTTCTAAAGAGGCCTCCCAATCATCCATCCGGTAAACGGCGCCCATGATGTAGTGATCACTTCGCAGCACTGGAATGGTGTTGTCTCCTGATAGAGTCCAGGTCTCAGGGATGCTGAAGTAGAGGCTTCGCTCGTTCAATCGCCTGATCATCTGATGAAATATTCCGTAAGACCCTTTGAGTGTCAGCTTTGGAGTCAACTCATAGCTCACTGCAAGCCTAGGCTCAGGATAGATAATTCCGTCCCTATCATAGTGCGTGGCCCTCAATCCAACTTTAGTGTCGAGCTTGCCAAATCTTTTTTGAAGCTGCAGGTAAAAAGCATTACTTACTGCCGAAATGGTAGAGTCCTGTAGTATTTCTGATTGATCTTGTGCTTGAGAAACGATTCGATTGACCGTGTTCCACCAGCCGAATTCCAGGCTTGAGGTTTTGTTGATGTTGTAATTATTGTCGAGTCTGAAGGTGTTGTCATTTACCTCTACTTTCTGCTCGAAAAAACGCAGACTAAAGGTGTCTTGTTGGGCTAAGAATGTTTCCTGAGCTTCCAGATTGCTGGAGTATTGCGAAACGCCGTAATTGGCATAGGTATAAAGTTTAGGATTCCATTTACGCGACCATTTTACACTTCCTCCTTGATTTCCCCAGTTGGTTTGATCTTCTGAAACTCTGGTGAGATTGTCCAGACTTGCATCGAAGGTGATGTCCAAATCATCTTGACCTTGATAATAGCTCAATGAGATGGCGTCTTTTTCCGAAGGGGTGAAGTTGAATTTCGCATTCAAGTCACTGAAAAAGTAATCGGGGACATCATTTCCTTGAAAGATGTCAGTATTGTTCTCAGGAGTATTAGGTAGGCTCGAATTGAAAATATTATTGAAAATGTTTTGATAGGTAGGACTTTGGATCAAATTGGTAAAAGCTCTTCGATAGCCGAATACGAGTGAGGCCTTGTTTTTAACCACTGGTAATTCCAGAAGTACATTGGCGCTAAGCATCGTCAGCTCCGCTTGGACAGAAGGGTCTACTTTGTTTCCGTCAATTCCGGTAATGTCCACGACTCCCGAAGATCTTCCCCCGAACCGTGCATCGAACCCCCCTTTATTGACACGCACATTTTTAATCACATTGCTATTGAAGGCACTTAAAAAGCCAAAGAGATGATCGACGTGGTAAACAGAAATACCATCGAACATGACTAGGTTTTGATCGGTTTGGCCTCCGCGTATACGCAGACCACTTTCGGCATCTTGACCCCCGCTAATTCCCGGCAACCTTCTTAATGCTGAGAAAACATCATTCTCTCCCAGATTCGGCAAAGTGGATATTTCCGATGGATCAAATGTAAGCTGGCCGATGTTTTCATCAATCTCCAGTAAATTTTTTCCTCTCGCACTGATTTGAACAGAAGGTAGATTTTTGAGTTTTCTCTTCAGATCAAAATTGAGTTTTCCCGATAGGGCCGCAGATCGGCCTACCGTTACAGCCGTCTTTTCATATCCGATGTATGACACCAGAATGACTGAAGTGTCTGAAGGGACTTCCAAAAGCGTGTATCGGCCTTCAGAATTGGCAGTAGTGCTTTGATTTGTGTTGGCAATTCTCACCGATGCAAATGGTAGGGATTCATCGGTAAGTTCGTCTCGGATAATTCCGCTGAGCGGGAATGAGGTTTCAATTGGAGTCGATTCTATGGGGACGATTACGTAGGTATAGCCGACCAGTTCGAATCTCAAAGTAGAACCTTGCAAAGCTTGCTCCAGAAAAGCCGACATCGTTTCGATACCAGGGTCAATTTCAGGAACTGTAATAAGAGAAACGGCATCGGGGTCGTACGAGATGGCCACCCCCTCTTTTTGTCTGATTAGCTTTAGGGCAACCTCTAAATTTTGACCGCTAAATTGTTCGAATTTTATTCCATCCTCTGATTGTCCGAAGATGTTCAGAGATCCGAGAATTGAAAGAAACAGAAAAGTGGCAAAACGCATTAAGGCTCTAAGATAACCACTCCGCCTTCGTTTGAAGATATTTCAAGCCCAAAAGGCTTAGTAAGAATTTTCAATGAACTGTCCAGGTCACTCTCTATCAGACTACCGGAGAATCGATAAACTGCGTTTGAATTGAATTGAATGTCCTTGCCGAATTTCTCCTCCAATGACTCTATTACAATATGGATGGGCGCATTATCAAAAGAAAGATCTTTTGCAGTTTGAGAAATAAACGGCTCGTTATTGGTCCATTTTCCTTGTGTTGAGTTTTTCAAAGACATGATGATATAATCGTCTGCTATGAGAATTTCACCTTCTACATCTACCTTTCCTTCTTGACATTGGACGACCACGGCATCTTCATTTTCCCAAACGGAAAATTGTGTTCCGAGAACAGTTACATCTCCGTATTCGGTTTCTACGGTAA
>CAZKXG010000322.1:0-2714 GCA_964556465.1 uncultured Cryomorphaceae bacterium
AAATACTGAGTGAAAATGACTACGATGAATTTAAACTCGCCGATACGAGGTTTTAAAAACGAAGAGTTCGAAATCTGATATTCAATTTTATACCTTTGCAAACTTAACTTAGAAAACAATTATCATGAGTGAAAACTTAAAAACAGGATTGCTGGTTTTTATTGCAGCACTATTAGTTGTAAATACGGTCATACTAGTTACGGACGATGGCCCATCTTACGTTGATCCTAGTGCTGACAGAGCCTCTTTTGAAAGAACAGCAGCTGTTTCTGCAACCAGTGCTAAAGAAAAGAAGGTAGCTTTAGATAAAGCTAAGGCAATAGACCCTTTAAAGACTACAGCGTCTAAAACTGCTCCTGCAGGCCCGGTGACTACGATGGAGTTTTCTGAAACCGCACATGATTTTGGAACGATTCTCCAAGATTCAGAAAACACAAAAGTCTTTGAGTTTACCAATACAGGAACAGAGCCTTTGGTTATTGAAAATGCAAAAGGATCTTGTGGGTGTACTGTACCTGAATATCCAAAAGAGCCTATTCCTCCTGGAGAGAAAGGTGAAATCAAGGTCGTTTACAAACCTGGAAAGCAAAAGAATGCTCAAAGCAAAAACGTAACTATCACTGCAAACACGTTGCCTGAAAAGTCAGTATTGACCATTTCAGCAAATGTAAAAGAAGGTGGAATTTAATACTTCAACTAATTAACAAAAAAAGCGCCGACAGCTGTCGGCGCTTTTTTTATGTCATTTTTTTCAGAGCTTAGACGTGCGTCGCAAGCCAATCTCCAACCTCACTCGTTTTGTAGGCTTTTCCACTTTCAGCGAGATCTTCCGTCACTATACCTGATTCCATTGATTTATTCACCACTGTTCTGATGGCTTCAGCTTCATCTTTGAGGTTAAAAGCCATCTCAAACATCATTGCCGCCGAGAGGACAGTGGCCAATGGGTTGGCAATGTCTTTTCCGGCAGCTTCAGGATATGATCCATGAATAGGCTCAAAAAGAGAGGTCTTTTCGCCTAGAGAAGCAGAGGGCATTAAGCCCATAGAGCCTGAAATCACCGATGCCTCATCTGTAAGAATATCTCCAAACAAATTTTCAGTAATCAAGACGTCATAAGAATTAGGCCACTGCACCAAGCGCATCGCTACGGCATCTACAAATTCATAGGATACTTCTACTTGCGGGTATTCCTTTTCCATAGACTGAACGGTCTCCCGCCACAAGCGTGAGGACTCCAAGACATTGGCCTTATCAACGCAGCAAAGTTTCTTTGACCTAATCATCGCCGATTCAAAACCTTTTTTTGCCAGTCTCCGAATTTCCTCTCGAGTATAGATACAGGTATCATATGCCGTATTCCCATTGTCTTGCCTCCCACTTTTTCCGAAATAA
Source organism: uncultured Cryomorphaceae bacterium (assembly GCA_964556465.1). Taxonomy (GTDB): domain Bacteria; phylum Bacteroidota; class Bacteroidia; order Flavobacteriales_D; family Cryomorphaceae; genus JAKVAV01. Next base: position 1,396 of record CAZKXG010000322.1, read on the forward strand.
ATGCCACTTGTCAATTCCCGAAAAAAGATCAAATCGGTGCCTTCTATTCGCTCGCGCTTCAGCGGAGATTTGTCTATTAAAGACGGGAAAGTAAAAGTTGGACGAACGTTGGCATATAAGCCAAGCTTTTTCCGCATTTTCAACAATCCCTGTTCAGGGCGAACCTTTGCAGTTGGATCATTATCGAATCTTGGGTGACCTATTGCACCAAAAAGCACAGCATCTGCAGATGCGCAGACATGATGGGTTTCGTCGGGGTATGGATCGCCAACTGCATCAATTGCTGCGGCTCCTGTCAAGGCAGACTTCCAACTGATTTGATGATCAAACTTCATTGCGATCGTGTCTACTACTTTTACAGCTTGGGCTATCACTTCAGGACCTATGCCATCTCCGGCCAATAAGGCGATATTCATTTTCATTTTTTGCTGATTATTGATTTTTGTTCTCTCGGAAAAATGAGATTTAGCATTTTCTCTGTAGCCTTAATAGCCGATACCGTTTCGTCTGTGTCAAGACCTCTTGTGGTAAATTCTTCGGTTCCGTCTCTCCAAGTTATTTGGGTTTCAGCCACCGCGTATGTGCGAGTCCCGGGAGCTATCCGTGCAGCATAATTGACCAACTTTGGCAATCTAACATTACGGCTTTTGTAAATCTTGTGAAGCGCATTCATAAACGCATCGAACTTACCTATACCTTGGGAGCTTTCTTCAAAGAGTTCTCCATCAATTTCTATGCTCATCGTCGATGAGGGCTTGAGTCCCATAGCTTGCATAAGGACATACGACTTTACGAGAACCTTCTTCTCATAGGTGTGAGACTGCAAAACATCTGAGATGATATATGGAAGATCTTGAGTTGTTACGACCTTCTTTTGATCACCCAACTCCACGATTCGCGCTGTTACTTTTTTGACTTCTTCATCGCTTAAGGTGAGTCCGAGCACTTCGAGATTCTTAGTAATATTAGACTTACCGGATGTTTTACCTAGAGCGTACTTTCGCTTTCGGTCGAACCGCTCAGGCATCAAATCGCTGAAATAAAGATTGTGCTTGCTATCTCCATCTGCATGTATACCCGCAGTTTGAGTAAACACATTAGCTCCGACAACGGGCTTATTTACAGGAATTGTAAATCCTGAAAAAGAGGAAACCGTTTTACTGGATTCATACAAATGCTTCTCCTCTACATTGGTATGGATGTCGGGCATAAAATCCTTTATTGCTGCAACACAGCTCGCCAACGGCGCGTTTCCTGCTCGTTCTCCCATACCGTTTATCGTGAGGTGGATACCATGACAGCCGGCCCGAAGAGCTTCC
>CAZKXG010000323.1:0-2668 GCA_964556465.1 uncultured Cryomorphaceae bacterium
CAGAACGAAATGATACACCTGCCAAACGGCACAACGGGCATAAGCTCATCTACCAACTCTCGAGGTGTCGCTATAGGCCCGGGGTTTGATGCGCCGGAAGCCAGATTACATATAAGAGATAAGGGGCTTGGCGGTACCGATTTGTTGATTGACATGGAAAATCAGCTTATTGCCGACACAGGAGGTACAAGCTATTTGAGCCCCGAGTATTTTATCCAAGCCCGCTTCAAAGACAACTCTTTGGGTAATGCTACCTACTCCGGTCAGTTCAGTATCGATAAAAATGGGAAGATCCAATCGGGTTTTGTCAATCCCGCAGTCACCGAACAATTGGCTGTAAGAAACAATTTTGGAATTTATGCTTCTGTAAACAGAAACGTGCGTTTTGACCTGACCAATAGTGCTGTGCGCATGATTTGGGAATCGCCCGGCGATAATTTTCAATTTGTCAATGGCGACAACGCCACGATAGCTCTGCAACTCGGTGAGATGGGTGAAGTGGGGATCAATAACGGAAACTTCACAGCAACCCACAAACTCCACATTGAAGGAGGTGCTATTGCAGATTATAGCGTCGTGCAGCCTACAGCCAACTGGGGTACTAGCAACGACTATCTGGGCATGTATTTTTCCGACAAACCTGAACTCAGGTGGAATAGCAATGATACGAGCTATTTTGAATTCAAGGCCGCCGATACGGGTGAGGTGCCGCTTCGATTAACATCATCAGGAAAAGTAGGTATCAATACGGATAATTTTGGTGAGAGTAATCACAGTCTTTACATTGCGGGATCTTCCATTGCCGAAGAGATGTTTGTAAAGCTGAGCGATGATTGGGGAGATTTTGTCTTTGAGAAAGAATATGACTTGATGCCCTTGGATGAGCTGGAGCACTATCTTGAAGAAAACAAGCATTTACCTGATTTCCCGAGTGCTGTAGAGGTGGAAAAAGACGGTTTGGCCTTGGGCGAAACAGAGCGATTACTCACGATAAAAGTCGAAGAACTGACGCTTTACATCCTCGAACTCAAGAAAGAAATCGATACCTTGAAAGAGGAAATCAAAGAGTAAGGCTATGAACAAGTACTTTTTTTATTCGATGCTGTTTCTTTTTGTGGCGGTGACAGGCTGCAAAGAAGACGATGAAGACCAATGCTGTGATCCGACCAATCCTGAGTGTGCGAATTATGATCCGTGTCTTGGGAATGAACCCACGGCGGCATTTAAGATGCGAGGCACTTCAGTGGGCTTTCCTGTATCTGAAAATCTAGTGGCTGAGTGGTGCGATACCATCTTTAACTCGGGAGTGGAGTTTATGGCCGATATGCAAGATGCTGATAGTTACGAATGGTATATAGGTACGGAGACTGAACCTCGCTTTGGTCGCTCATTTAAGTTGGGCTTTGGGGATTATTACGAAGACACGCTACAAAACTTGAATCCTGAGAATCCTGATTATTATCAGCCACTAGACATTACTTTAATTGTTAAGAATAACGAAGGCGCTTGCATTAGTGCGAGTGACACGGTTTTAACGAGCACTTCACAGCTCGTATTCACCAGAAAAGTCCTAACTGGAGGCACCTTTATAGGAAGAGTTGAAGGAGAAGATTTTGACCGAGAAGTTATTTTTTGGCGAAATGGAGAAAATTTGTCCAACCCAATATTTCAACAACAGTATTTCTCTGATGTAATCGGTCTATTGGATGATACATTGCGCTTTTATGGTCTTTACTTCACTTCTATTGATGTTTTAGCATCGTATAAGAGATCAAAATGGGAGGAAAATTACAATCAGTGGTGGCTAGGTTGGGATGGAGTGCAGGTATGGGATCAAGAAATAATCACTTCATCTTCAGGACCTGATCGAGTAGAACTCTATATGGAGAGGTACCCGGAAGGAAGCCCTACGCTAGAGATTAAAAGATTTTCGGGAACGAGAATCGAATAACCAAAACTACATAAAATGAAAACATTCAAACTATTAATAATTGCGGTTTTGTTAATGGCTGCACAGCAAGGTTATGCTCAAGATTGTCCTGATGAAGTAAGTACTGATCCAAGAAATCCCATCAACTTCGATCGACCTGCTTTGGAAAACACCTTTTTTTGGTTTCCACACAATGGGAACGATTATAATAGTTTCGAAATATTAACCAGCGGCGGGACATATCCTTCGATAAATAATCCCTTTTGGAACCCAACAAGTCTTATGGTAGGTCAATTGGTCAATCTTCAGAATAGTGATTTCTATCCAGAAGATGGGTGGGAATTGCTAAAGGTAAATTTTGGGCGATTGAATGATGGGACGGAAAGAGCTATTAAGCCATCAATGCCCTATATGATCTTGTATAACCGATACTCCGGTACAATGCGCTTTTTGGGAATGTGGCCGAATGCCAGTAATTCATGGCAAATCATTCGATTTAAAATTGGTATCCCTGAGAACAAGTGGACATCACAACCAAACACAACTGGCGACCCATTGCAAGCAACAAATTTACTATCTATCCAAGGCGATGCGATTCAACCTTTGGATCAAGAAACGACAGAAACAGTCTACGAGGTTATAACCGAATATCCGGGCATCTCAAACGCTAGCTTCTTCTTTTGGTTTGATTTACCTGTCGCCTATGATCCTTGCATTTGCAATAATGATGTCGCTCTT
>CAZKXG010000324.1:0-1838 GCA_964556465.1 uncultured Cryomorphaceae bacterium
CCCATTGCAAAAATTCAAGAGCGTGCTCTCCACTAACGAAGAACTCACCCATGTGGGAAACATCAAAAAGGCCTGCGGCCTCTCTTACGTTACGGTGCTCATCGTTCACCCCTGTATATTGCACGGGCATTTCGTAGCCTGCAAAAGGAACCATCTTAGCCCCGAGAGCAATGTGCTTATCGTATAGTGCGGTTTTTTTCATGTCGTGATTTTACGCGGGCAAAGGTAACATTTCATATTGTCACCCTTCGCCTCGAATTCTCTTATATTTGGCTGGTTTATCAGCCCAAACTGAATGCAATTCCCCAGAAGAAACGTACCTAGATGGATCATCTTTTTGATCGACACCTTTCTGGTGATGGCATCGCTGTGGCTGGCCTACATGCTGCGGTTTGAATTCAGACTGCCCGCCGTTGAAGTCGGCCCCTTGATTTTTGCTTTCCCGATTTACATGATCATCCGCATTCTTTCTTTTATGGTCGGGAAAACGTATGCGGGCATTATCAGGTACACGGGCACCGAAGACTCCGTCCGCATTCTCAAAGTCATCATTGGCGGAAGCCTTTTGATGGCGCTCTTCAATCCGATCAAATATTTCTTTTGGGATTCGGCCTACTTCCTCCCCTTTTCTATCATCATCATCGATGCCATACTCTCCTCCATTCTACTCATCGTTTTTCGCCTTTCGGTAAAAATGGCCTACGTGGAAATCAAAAATCCACGCAGTGAACGCAAGCAAGTGATTATTTACGGCGCGGGCGAAGCGGGTATCATCACCAAACGAACGCTAGACCGCGATGGGGAAACACGTTACCGCGTGGTGGCTTTCGTAGATGACGACGCCAAGAAGCAGGGGAAACGCATGGACGGCGTCCCCATTTTTCACACGGAAAAGCTAGACGAACTGCTCCGAAAAAACCGAATCGAGAACCTGATTATCTCCATTCAAAATCCACGCATTAGCAACCGAAGAAAGGTGATTGAAGCTGCTTTGAAGCACCAAACACAAGTACTCAACGTTCCTCCCGTGAATCAATGGATCAACGGCGAATTAAGCTTCAACCAAATCAAAGATGTAAAGATTGACGACCTCCTTGGAAGAGAAGTCATCAAACTGGAAGATGGAAAGGTAGAGGCTGCGATTAAAGGCAAAACAGTTTTGATAACAGGTGCCGCAGGATCGATAGGAAGTGGCTTGGTTCGGCAAATTGCGTCTTATCACCCCGAAAAAGTCATCGCATTCGATCAAGCCGAATCGCCCATTTACGATTTGGAAAATGAACTGAGGACAGATTTCCCCGAACTAAAATTGGAAGTGGTCATCGGTGACATCTGCCGAACGGAACGTGTGCACAATGTTTTCAAAACCTTTCGACCCGAAATGGTCTTCCACGCGGCCGCTTACAAACACGTGCCTTTGATGGAACTCAACCCCAGTGAGGCCGTTTTGACGAATGTTTTTGGATCAAGACTATTGGTCGATAAAGCCATTGAATTTGAAACCGAGACTTTTGTTTTGATCAGTACCGACAAGGCGGTAAATCCCACAAATGTGATGGGTGGCTCGAAACGCATTGCAGAAATCTATGCACAGAGTAGCAACAAACGAGGAAAAACAAAATTTGTGACAACCCGATTTGGAAATGTGCTGGGATCAAACGGTTCAGTCATTCCACTTTTCAAAAAGCAAATTGATGCAGGGGGACCGCTTACGGTGACTCATCCCGAAGTGACTCGGTACTTTATGACGATTCCCGAGGCTTGTCAACTGGTATTGGAGGCAGGAGCACTTGGACAGGGCGGAGAAATCTTTGTGTTCGACATGGGCGAAAGTGTCA
>CAZKXG010000324.1:1848-2597 GCA_964556465.1 uncultured Cryomorphaceae bacterium
AAAGAATTGTCATTGCAGCAGGTGGAGGGGGAATTCCTGTTGTTGAAAAGGAAACTCGCTTGAGTGGACTGGAATTGGATCGAGATATCGCCATCAAAATTACCGGATTGAGACCAGGTGAGAAACTCTACGAAGAGTTACTCAACAATGAAGAGAATACCCTGCCTACTCATCATCCACAAATAAAGATAGCGACGGTGCGCGAATACCCTTTCCAAGAAGTAAGTGAGAAAATTACGCGTCTTGTAGAGCTATTCGATCAACAAAACAACGATTTGCTCGTTCAGGAGATGAAAGAGATTGTACCGGAATTTAAAAGCAACAACTCCGAATTCAGTAAATTTGACGCGTAATTGAGCACCATGACAGATAAGAACATCGAAATCGCTAACATTCAGCGCGAGATCGAACAATACATTGGTTTAGGACCGAACAGTTTGATTTTCAACTTTTCGGATACAAATGGCAAGACATTGTTGCATTTGGTCACTCTGAATCCACGACACAATCAATCCTTTCTCTTTCACGATGAAGAAGGGTACGACAAGGTAGATGTCATGAAGAAAATGCTGAAATACGTCAAGAACTATAAGGACAAAGAAAGCTCTTACACCATCCAATGGCGCCGCACCGATGAGGACGTGTTGAATACTTCATACTTCAGCGCGAAGAATGTTCAATCAGCATTGGATAAGTTATTTTACGACCGCGATCCCAATAGTATCATGGTTTTTTCAGTAATAATGAAC
>CAZKXG010000325.1:0-389 GCA_964556465.1 uncultured Cryomorphaceae bacterium
TGAATTTCCTGATTGTCTTCTACAATAAGCACTTTCTTTAAATGCTTTTGCTGAACTTTATGTTTCGCCCCATTCGGTCGGGGTTTATCCATTGAATGCACAGACTTCTTCGTGAAAACGAGATCACTCACATCGTGGGAATTCGAAACGATGGGTAAAGTCACGGTGAAGCAAGTTCCCACCCCTTCTTTGCTTTCTACTCCAATTTCACCTCCCATCAACTCGGCCAATCGTTTGGAAATAGCAAGGCCCAATCCTTACAACTACTCTTGCAAGAAAAAAATGACCGATCTCAGGTATTGGCCATGGTTGCCCTACTAGTGATTGTGATCTACGCCAATTCCAAAGCTTCGGCAACGATAGGATCCGAATTGTTCAAGAGATCTTCG
>CAZKXG010000325.1:399-2596 GCA_964556465.1 uncultured Cryomorphaceae bacterium
CGCCCTTGTGCAAATGGGTAATTTCCTTGGCAATGGAAAGACCGATGCCCGTGCCCGGCTGAAACTCGGATTTCTGAATTTGATAAAATCGGTCAAAAAGCCTTCCGGTTTGTTCCTCCGCAATTCCTTTTCCCGTGTCGGTAACCGTAACGATAGCCTGTGCACTATTCTCAGTGAGTTTTAATTCAATGGACTTGCCACTCGGGGTAAACTTAAAGGCGTTGGATAGCAGATTGTGAAACACCTTATCCAGTTCATCGGGATCAAATTCAACGATCAGATCTTTTTCAGTGAGTTCAACTTGGAAGGAAATGTTTTTTTGATGTGCTAAATCGCGGTAATCGCCGGCCACGTTTTGCAGTAATTGATTGAGCACTCCGGGTTTTGCAGTTAGTCGCGCCGTTCCCGATTCCAATTTTGTGAGGTCGAGCAATTGCTCAACGAGACTTTGAAGTCGTTTTGAATTTCGGATGATTCTCTTTAGGTGATCATTTTCTAAACCGGACCTGTCGGTGTCTTGGTTCTTCTGAAGTTCTTCGAGTGGCCCCAATATCAGGGTAAGAGGAGTTCTGAATTCGTGAGAAATATTCTCAAAAAAGGTGTTCTTTTCTTTATCGAGCATGAGCAGCTCATCTTTTTGCTTCTCTACGATTTTCTTTTGTTGGTTGAGACTATCTGTGCGCGATTTTACTTGAGCCTCCAGTTCTCGCTGAGATTTTTTTAATGCCCTGAGTCGAACTTGATAAATAATGAAAAAGATGGTAAGTATGGAGCCGCCCACAAGCAGCTTGAACCATATGGTTTCAACAACTTTCGGTGTTTTTACGATAGTTACCTGAGCCTCGGCTATCGGAGCTTCTTCATCATCGACGTAGGTTTGAACTTTGAAGGTATAAGTTCCACCGGGTAAGTTCGTGTAAGTGGCCTCGTTTCCCGAACCGGAATTCTGCCAATTTTCATTGAGACCCTCTAGTATATGACGGTACTTAAACCTACGTTGATCGCGAAAGTTAGGACTGATGTATTTAATCTTAAAATCAGTTTGGTCGCGATCTAAGGAATAGAAATTATCTTCCGGAGTTAACAAAGAGTCCCCTGAAGAAACAGACGAAATCGTTGTGTTTTGATTGAACGAATTAAAGCTGATGGCTGACGGATTAATTTTTACGATTCCGTCTTGAGTAGGGTACCAAAGTGTGCCATCCGAATCCTGATAACTCGAATTTTGGAATCCACCATTTGCTTCGCGGTTGAGCATCCCATCCTTTTCTGTGAAGGCCACCGAACTCACCCTGTCGAGATCCCCGTCAAAGAAGGACACCAATTGATCGAGCAGAACATAAAAGATTCCCTGATCAGAACTCATCCATAACCTTTGGTACTCATCTAGTTCAAAGCTATGTATCCCCGCTGTGTAGAGACCTTTATCGGTGGAAATACCCTGAAAGTTTTTTCTGTTTGGGTCAAGGCGATTTAAGCCATTGTCTTCCGTAGCCACCCAGATAAATCCTTTTTCGTCTTCCCATAGTGCCCTGAGGTTGTTGCTTCTCAAACCATTTTGCACGGTGTATGACTGCCATTGATCTTCGGAGGGAATATATCGATGCAGACCTCCGCCTTTCGAGGCAAACCATAATTCTCTGCGGTGATCTTCCAGAATAAAGTGGACTTCGCCTATTTCTGAAGTTGTGCGTACCGTGTCTAGACTATTCTTCCGCCAGGTGTAAAGTCCTTCTCTTGTGCCAAACCATATGGCAGAGTCGCTACTTTCAAAGCTGGTGTAAACCGCGGCATCAATTTCTTTGATTCTGACCCCATTATCCAATAAGGGTTTATCGTACGGTGGTCCTTCCTTCCAGTATTGATTGTTGATGAAAAACGTATGATCCTTGGTTTCCAGTAAACTGCAGATAGTGCCCCATCCATACTTGGGATCCAATGGGTATACCCTGTTATTTCTGAGATAATTCAGATGAATGGTCCATTCTCCAAACCAAGTTGCACCATTGGAATCTCCATAAACACCATAAAAATTATTGGTTCCTGTCGGTGATTTATAAACCTGTATAAGCGATTTCTGAAATCGTTGAACTCCACCATTGAATAAAGTAACCCACACCGAGTTTTCTCTATCGCAAAATATAGAGGTGACTTTCTGCGCTGCAGTAAACTGAAAAATTCCATTGGAATAAATGCT
>CAZKXG010000326.1:0-2581 GCA_964556465.1 uncultured Cryomorphaceae bacterium
CGATCATCTACGTTTCCAATCATCCCAATGCGGCTTTGGATCCCCTGCTCCTAGCGATCAACCAAAAGCCCAAGCTCTTTTACCTCGCCGCGGCGGAATGGTTTGGCAAAGGATTTAAAAACTATGTTTTCCGAAAGCATTTCAACATGATTCCCTTAGGACGGCCATGGCTCAAGCTCGGGGAAGAAGTGTCCAATGAAGACGTGTTTGAACAGTGTTACCAAGGGCTGGCCGAGGGAAAGCGAATTGTGATCTACCCCGAAGGTAGCAGTGTGACCGTGGCCAATATCCGCGAGATCAAAACGGGAGCTGCCCGCATCAAACTCGGGGGAGACGCTTTTTTGAAAAAGACGAATGCCAAGTGGCAGGACGTGAAGATCATCCCCTTGGGACTGAACTACTACCAACCGCGAAAATTTCAGAGCGACGTGGTGATGCACTTTGGCGACCCTATCGACTTTGGCGATATCCAAGAAAGCAACGAGCAGGAACAGGTAAGACGAATGACCGAGCGCATCCGCGAGAAAATGAGCGAGCTGGTTTTTCACTTTGAGAAGGACGACTTCAGGCGGGTGGCTATGGATGTCTACCTCATTTACGGCGGACATTTACGCAAGCAGCTCCACCTCTCGAAAGATGATCTAACCCAGACCTATCTTTTGAAAAAAGGAATCCTCGATGCCGCCCATTTCTTCCACGAAAACGAGCCCGAAAAGCTGCAAGAAATTGACAAAAAGATCAGGTCATTCAAGAAAGACCTCAAGGATCACAAGCTCGACCTGCGTTATATGAAAGGCTACCGCTGGCCGACGTTTCTTTTGATCCGACTCATATTCGGATTGCCCTTCTTTCTGGTGGGATGGATACTCAACGTGATTCCGTTCCTTGAAACCAAGTGGGCCTTTGAGAAATACATCCGACCCAAGTTCACCACGGTTTATGTAGCTGGACAGCTCAACCCCTCCTTTATTGCTTCCATGGTCTTTATCATCGGGATGGCGGTGTTCTTGATCTGGTACCTCATCGTCTCCATAGGTCTGGTGGCGGTGACGGGACACGCTTGGCTCATCCCCTTGCTGATTGTGGTAGGCTACGCATTGGGAGTTTACGCTGCGCGCTATGCCCGCATGTGGTATGACTTTGTTCGCATGGTGCGCGTAATCAATCGACGTCGACGACGGCCTGAGGCTTATAAATTGATTCTGGCAAAGTGGAATGAGTTGATTAGGGAGTTAGACAACTTGAAGTTGGAATATGAGGGTGTGAAGGGCCTTTAGCCGATAGCTGTTAGCTGTTTTTCATGTAGGGACAAGAATGCTTTCTATTGCTGATTCTCTTAATTGTACAACTTTTTGAACGCTGTCAATTCTCGCCTGACTTCAGGAGTCCGCCTGAGGAGGATGTACCTGTCAGCTTTAGGCTGATCGAGAAATGGTTTCCGATTGCTGAATATAGTTGCAAGCACCTTCTTTAACTCCTAAAACCGCACCCCTAGCCTGAAATCTATCTGACTCAGATTGGACCCTCGTTCTTTAAGCATATCGAGGAAACCGTATTGGTATCCGACTTCCAAAAACAGAAAAAGCACATCTACTCCAACTCCCGCTCGACCACCTAATTGAAATTGGTCGAAATCATCTACTTCCAGATTAAAAGGGTTATTGCTAACATTAACAATGTATCCCGGAACAACACCGCCAAAAAGACGCACTCCCACAACTCTTCGTGTGGCCGAAAGAAGGTTCAGCCCGGCCGAAAGGGGAAGCTCAACCTGACGGATATTCATGTTTTCCTCCAAGGCGTTGACTCCTTCGATGGAAACAACGGAGTTATTGTAATTAGCACCAATTTCCCAGTAGGCAAAACGCCCTTTTCGATAAGCTACTCCTAGTAGAAATCCCGTGGCATAGGCCGACTCAAGTGGACCATCGGACAAGAGAATATTGCTAACCGAAATACCTCCATAGGCCTTGAAGTCGCTTACTCTTTTGTGTTCTTTCTTTCCTGAATTGTCGTCCTCTTCTGAGGTGTTATCAGTGACCTCTTTCTCTGCGGGTTTCTCATCGACAGAAAGAGAATCCACCTGACTCATGGCGCTTAGGCCAAACAGAAGAAGAAAGAACAGTATTGGAATTGACTTTTGCATGATTTTAGTTTTGGCTGAGGTTTAAATCTATCGATTACTTAATACATTTTACGGAATTCAAGAATCTTTCTTCCCCGCACCAACGGGAATATTCACATAAAGATAAAGGCTTGAATTCCTCGAAGTGTAATTGTATTCGGAACGATCGGTATCCTTCATAATATCCACGAGACCATGGTAGTAGGTCAAGCCTAGATTCATTCCCGTTCCTTTGAACTTGTAACCAAGTCCTCCCGAAAGGCCTACATCAAAACGCGTAATTTGATCGTTGATGTTCAATTTATAGGAAACATCTTCATCGTCGATGTACGTGTTAAAGAAAGTATCCGTTGCCCTGTGTCTCAATCCCACTTGACCACCACCATTCACAAAAAACTGATGGTTTTTGCCAAATCGATACTTCAAATGGATTGGCACATACCAATAACCAAGTTT
>CAZKXG010000327.1:0-2566 GCA_964556465.1 uncultured Cryomorphaceae bacterium
TTATTTAAAGATGTTGTGTTCAAGTAATATTGAAGGTAGTGCGAGAGAAGAAATCAACCATAGTAAAATTGGTTTTTCTAAGTCTTTCCATGGCAATTGTAGCTCTGGTGTTTTATCGGCAGAAGCAAAGAAGATGGATCATTTTAGGAATCTTTCTTCTTTTGGTGCGCATTGGTTTTGATTGGTTTGTTTTACCCAATCGCGATGCAAAAGGTGCTGTATATGCCGAGGCTGCTCTGGAAGTGGCTCAAGTCTCAGAAGGAAAACCGCTTTTCATTATCGGGCCAAATTACGTACATAGCGCTACTTCCTTTATGATCGAAAGGGAGAGAGGAGAAATCTTGGAGCTTCGATCTGAATCCGAACCGGGTTCATATTATCTTGCTAAAGAAGGGTTTGAGATGGAGAAGGCGGATTCGATTTTTGCTTTTGGCACCAGAGGGACCGATCAAAAGATCATTCTTTATTACAGGAATAAATAGAAATCATAACCGCCTCAAAACTTTGTTTTAAGTTTGGACATTATTAGACCGTGGCTCCAGTAGAGAAAGAAATATTGAGATTATTTGATGAAGGAAACGTGAAAGCCATGGATCTTCTCTACGATCATTATGCGGATGCCCTATATGGAGTTGTGCTTAGAATGGTTGGCGATGAAGCTCTCGCTTCTGATGTTTTACAAGAATCTTTCGTGAAGATTTGGCAAAATTCTCGTTCTTATGACTCTTCGAAAGGAAGGCTTTTTACATGGCTATTGAGAATTGTAAAGAACAAAGCTATTGATAGTATTCGTAAGACGGGACGTAAATCCGAAATCCATTCAGAACTTAAGATCGTACATAAAAGTGATGCATTGGATTCAAGCGATCCCGCGCTAAAACACGATTTAAATACGGTTTTATCTAATTTAGATAAGGATCAGAGAGAATTAATTGAGCATTCGTATATCTTAGGCTACAGTCACCCCGAAATAGCAGAGAAGTTTGACCTCCCGCTGGGAACGGTCAAAACTCGAATAAGAAATGCTATGAAGGAGTTGCGGTCAATATTTGGAAATGGACGTTAAGGCATACATAGATTCAGGTATTTTGGAGCAGTTTGCTCTCGGAGATGTATCCGATCAGGAACGTCAAGAGATCGAGTGTTTGTCAAAAATATATCCCGAAATTAAGGCTGCTCTTGAAGCAGCGGAGCTTGATTTAGAGATGATCGCTCAAGCAGGAGCTGTGAAAGCTCCTTCCGGACTTAAGGCTAGTGTCATGGCCGAATTGTCGAAGCATGATCAACTACCTGCCGATGCTAAAGAAGAATCTACTCGCGGTGAAGAAGAGGTCGCTGCAGTTCCGTTCAAACCTTCCTCAACTTGGCCTGTAGTATGGGCCGCCGCGGCTTCCATCACTTTGCTTTTGGCCTTCTGGCAATTTGTAGAGCGTGGAAATGCCGAAACTGAATTGGCTGCAGCCAAAGAGGAACAACAACAACTCTTGGCCAATAATGAGTACTTGAGAGGAGAAGTTGAATTTTTGACTGAGGATGTCCAGGATACTTTTGACCCCACCTTTCAAAAAATTGTGCTTGAGTCTACAAAAGTTGAAAGTTCTGCAGGAGTTTCTGTGCTTTGGCAAAAAGAATCGGGAAAGGTTAAAATTAATTTGGCCTCGCTTCCTGAGCTTCCTACAGACAAACAGTACCAACTATGGGTATTGACAGACGGCGTTCCTTCAGACATGGGAGTGCTTCCAAAAGACTATCAAGATGTCTACCTGGCTGATTCACAAACCAACGAAGGTGATGCTTTTGCCATTACCATTGAGCCACTGGGTGGATTGGAAAATCCTACCTTGGATCAACTCGTGTATCTGGGAACTGTTTAGTTCAATCACAGAATATTCTCATCTTATTTCTTGAATCTGAAATCTGATCTTCTTTTTGAGGCGTAACTCTTACAAATCAATAAAAATCAGAATTATGAAAAAGTTAGCATTAGTATTCGCATTCGCAACATTTGCTGTATCAGGTTTTTCTCAAAAAGAAACGGTAATGGTAGGAGGAGAGGCCATGTATCCAAAGAAGGATATCGTTTCAAATGCTGTTAACTCTGCCGATCATACCACTTTGGTAGCGGCCGTAAAGGCAGCGGGATTGGTAGAAACATTGCAGAGTGAAGGACCATTTACGGTTTTGGCTCCCGTAAACGACGCATTTGAAAATTTGCCTGAAGGTACCGTGGCTAGTCTGCTCAAGCCCGAAGCTAAGTCAAAGCTCACCGCAGTTTTGACTTACCATGTGTTAGCAGGAAACTATGGGTTTGACGACATCGCTACAGCTATCAAAAAAGGTGGGGGTAAAGCGACGATGAAAACTGTTCAAGGGGCCACTTTGACTTTTACTATGAATGGCAAGCACAATATCGTAGTAATGGATGCTGTGGGAAACACGGCCAATATCACCACATATGATGTGAACCAGAGCAACGGTGTAATTCACGTTCTCGACACAGTCCTATTGCCATCTTAATTTCCAATGTTTGCAATTACAATTGGAAAATAAAAAAGGGCTACCGCAG
>CAZKXG010000328.1:0-2543 GCA_964556465.1 uncultured Cryomorphaceae bacterium
CCCGAACCTCCGCATCCGTAGTGCGGTGCTCTATCCAGTTAAGCTACGCAGCCAAAAATCGGAGTGCAAATATAGCTATTTTTCTAGTTTGAAGAAAAATTTACATGTAAATCGCTTTCAATACAATTTGGCTCTGAAGCCCAAGTTCATTCACATCTCCTAGTTTAATTCTTTCAAAGCTGGCGTTGTACCCTACGTTTAGTGTGAACTTACTTCCCAGGGTGATTTGACCTCCGATAGAAGCATAACCACCAAATCCTGCTCCCGTCAATAAATTAGCTTGGTCAACGAATTGATTTTGCTGGTTAAAGAACACAGTGAGATCTCGTACAACGCCATCATCAAGGGAATAAAAGTTCTCTTCAAACTTTGTCAACGTCAAGACTCCACCGATGTCGATATAGGGTAAAATGGTGGTTGATCGGCCTTGACTCTCGAATTGTTCTCTGAACAATACACGGTGCAAGCCGAGATTGATCATCAAGCGTTGTTCTTCTCCCCGAATTCCAAATCGGCGCAGCGGCTGATTTTGTGTAGGGTCGGGACTTGTTCCGAAAGTTTGAATGGTGAATTCTCCAACGGTAACGGGGTTGGTGGCGTTCAACTCACCGTAAACTCCAAAATCGGCGTTGAACATGTAGCGCAAATGGCCCCCGTACATAAACGAACCGCTAAACTGCATAAGGCCAGGCATATCCGATTCGGTAAAAGCCCATTCACCTTCAGTCAAACCCAGGGCTGTACTAGTCCTGCGAATGGCTTCAGGATTTCCTTGGATAGATAAATTTAACCATGAATTGGCAAAATTATTCAGCGTTCCGTCTCGGAGGTATCCATACCCACCATAGATGAATGCTGAGTTATTATTGGCAAAATAGTAGCCTAAATTCAGGCCTACATACAGTCCTTTTATACTATCGGGCGGAACAGGTCCTTCGCCGTCGGCGTAATTGTACACTTGAGCTTTTCCCGAAAGGGTAAAAAGTAATACACCGATAATCAGGATGCAAATTATCAGGAGCAATCAAAGAAGGGTTGCCTTCAACCATTCTGGATATCTCGGTTATATTGAAATATTCAACGGCATAAGATTCTGTAATGTCTCGATTGACATCATTGTAAATGTCTATTTCTGGCGAAACGTCAGGATAGCCTTGTCCGAAGGGAGTCACTCCGTAATCGGGTATGCTTAAGACGAAGACACGATCAGTGTCATTTCCCGCAAACTGTATAGCTGTTTGTAGCAGTTGTTCAAATTCCATCCCATAGACATCAAGGGGTTGATTTTGAAATTGGTTGTTTACCCCGATAAGCAGCGACACCAGATTGTATTCTCCATCCAGGTCAGCCTCTTTTATCGCACTGATGAGTTGATCCGTGCGCCAACCACCGAAGGCAACGATGTCGGGCTCAGATCCCTCGAGAAGACTGTCTTCATTTAACCTATCTACCAATTGGCTCGGGTAGTTACGGTTGCTGTCGGGCAAGGCTGTGCCGATGGTATAGCTGTCGCCAAGAGCCAGATAGCTGAATCGGATGGTGTCCTGAGTAGGAACGGAATCCACTGGTGGAGTTGGACCGTCTTTGTCATTGCAAGCGGCTAAGCTTATCAGGATCAAAAAGATGAGGCCCATGATTCGACTATGTTTGAAGAACTCCAACGTTATAAGGTTTTTCCGCAGGTGAATTGTTGGCAGCTTTGATTCCCATGGCGATATGTTTTCGTGTTTCGGCAGGATCGATGATGGCATCGAGCCAAAGGCGCGAAGCGGCATACTCCGGTTTGGTTTGCTCATCATATCGGTTTTTGATCTTATCAAAAAGCTCTTTCTCCTTCTCTTTGGTGATTTCAGTTCCCTTGGCTTTTTGTGAAGCTACCTCGATACTTAGTAAGACCTTGGCGGCTTGTTCACCGCCCATTACGGCCACTCGGGCGGTAGGCCAACCTACTATCAATCTGGGGTCGTAAGCTTTTCCGCACATGGCGTAATTTCCAGCACCGTAGCTGTTTCCCATCACGATAGTAAACTTGGGTACAACCGAGTTGCTCATGGCATTCACCAATTTGGCCCCATCTTTAATAATTCCTCCGTGCTCGCTTCGGCTACCTACCATAAATCCGGTGACGTCTTGTAAGAAAACGAGCGGGATATTTTTTTGGTTGCAGTTCATGATAAAGCGCGCGGCCTTATCGGCAGAGTCGCTGTATATAACTCCACCAAATTGCATTTCGCCTTTGGCACTTTTTACGATGCTGCGCTGATTGGCAACGATCCCGACCGACCATCCGTCAATTCGGGCATAAGCGCATACGATGGTTTGACCAAAACCCTTCTTGTATTCGGTCATTTTACTTTCGTCCACAATGCACTTGATCACGTCACGAACGTCGTATGTTTTTCCTTTATCTGTTGGGAAGGCACGATAGATTTCGTTGAGTTCTACTTTTGGCATTTCCGGTTCAACACGATTGAAACCCGCTTTTTGATTGGTTTCACCAATCTTATCTACCAAGTCTCGAATAGTAGACAAACACTCTTGAT
>CAZKXG010000329.1:0-358 GCA_964556465.1 uncultured Cryomorphaceae bacterium
TCGATTGCGCACAGAAACCAGAATATTGGTCAAATAAGTCTCTTTCTCGTTTAATCCTCCAATAAGTTTTTCCAGTTGATTGAGATAATTGGCATCACTTTCTGATAACTTTTCAAGGGCTTCGTCAAACCGCTCTTGCTTAAAAGGTTTGAGCAGATAATCCACTGCATGAACTTCAAAAGCTTTAAAAGCATATTGATCATAGGCCGTTGAAAATATAACCTGTGGCATTTCTTCGAGTCGTTGCAAAACCTCAAATCCCGTGAAGCCTGGCATTTGTATATCTAAAAAAATGAGGTCGGGTTTATGTTCTTGTATCGCTTTTCCAGCCTTTTCCCCCTTATTTGGATTTTTTTAG
>CAZKXG010000329.1:368-2532 GCA_964556465.1 uncultured Cryomorphaceae bacterium
GATCTCGTTGTCCTCGGCGGCCAGCACGCGCAGCGGCGGCAGAGGCGGCAGCGGCAGCCAAAGTGGCAGGTAGCAGCACGGCTGCATCTTCGTCTTCAACGCCGCCCTTTTCAAACTTAACATCTGAAATTACGCAAAGCATATACCGTTTGTAGGCATTGATAGATTTTACGGCATCCACGCCATTGTTGCACTCGGCTATGATAACCAGTTCGGGATGATTCTGTAGATATTCTTTTATGAGTTGCCTTGCTGGTTCTTCATCATCTACGATTATAACTTTCTTCATACCTCTTGAGCTTTTGACGAAAATGGAATTGAAAATAAGACACACAATCCGCCATCCTCGTTTTCCTTTATGTCGATTGACTGATTGTACATACTTTCCAATCTCTTATTCGTGTGAGACAGGCCGACACCTTTTTGCATCAACTGATCTCGGCTAAGGTTACCAATTCCTTTTCCCGTATCACAGATCGTGAAGTTCATCATACCATTTTCGCTTTCAATGTCAATGGTAATTCTACCTCCTCCAATCATTGGCGAGATACCATGTTTGATGGCATTTTCTACCAGTGGTTGAAGAAGAATTGGTGGTACCATTTCTTCTTCGAGATATTTTGGGATGTTAATTTGGTAATCAAGTCTTTTTCCAAAACGCTCTTTCTCCAAGTCGAGATACTTTCTTACGAAATCTACTTCTTCATTTAATGGTACGAAATCTTCACGAGAGGCATTCAGTTGATACCGAAAGAGGTCGGATAACTCGTGAACCATGTTTCGTGCGTTTTTCGCAGAACTCGGAATTGCTGCGTTAATGGTATTAAAAACATTGTAAAGAAAGTGAGGATTGAGCTGAGCTTTCAGCGCTGAAAGTTCGCTTTGAGCATTCATCTTGCTGAGTTCAGCCGATAAGATTTCTTGCTGCCTAAGTCTTTTCGAATATGCGTAAATGTGGAATATTCCGAACTGAAAAAAATAGAATAGGGCAGCAAGATAGAAATCCCAAACAGCACGCCCTCCTTTCATTCTAATTAGCCCAAGAGAATCGCAAATGAAGTAGTAGCTCTTGATCCATACAAAAGAAAAAAGCAAAACTGTTAAAAGGTGTAGCAAGGCCTTTTTCCAGAGTTCGAGGTTTCTAAGCTTCGAAAAATAGAGCCAAACAAACGGAATGGTTAGTATTCCTTTCAAGATGTAATTGAACAGCACTGTCCTGAAATTGATTAGTCTACCAATATCAAATACTAGTGCCGCGTAATATAGAAAGGCCATGATGACATAAAAAGCTGTCACGAACCATATTTCCTTTTTGTATTTCTTAACCGAAATCATCTCTTGTCCATGAATTGAAAGGCAAATATCCCACAATTGTCCAAACCTAACCCTCAGATTATGGTTAACTGCAATATAGCTTGACGAAATGCAAATTGCAGTTCGAAAGACTATGCTGCAACTGGTCAGAAACCACTTTTTCCCCTCAAGATTTTCGAAGTGATTTGTCCTCTCAAAAGGCACAAGTCAATGAAACGCTTAAATATTTTCGCCATCCAGATTTCTTTAGTTCTACTCGTTCAAATAGCTTTTGGGCAAGTCGAGAAGGATACCTTAAATTCAATTCAGCAGTCTGAAGTATCATCAAATCAAAGTTTAATTCCCCAGGTTCTCTTCTCGGGACTTCTCTATAGAAATACCGATAAGAAAAGGGTATGGTATATCCCAAATGCTTTTGAGCAGTTTCCTGCAAATACCGTTGAGGGATTCGTTTTCAGATTAAGTTTACACAAAAGTTTTCAGGCAAAAAATTCATTTCACTGAGACCAAATCTTCGATATGGGTTCGGCAATGCGCGTTTTCAAGCCAAAATCAGCTCACTATTTTTCATAGCTCCAAAGCGTAAAGCCACCATCGCCGTATCAGGTGGAAGAGGAGTGGAACAACTTTATGCGGAGAGTACCTTGAGTTCATTCAATAATCTTGTGTATACTTTTTTGCTGCGTGAGAACTTCCTTAAAATATTTGAGCGGACATTTTTAGAGGTCGGAGGAACTATCGCGCCCATCAATAACTTTTTTCTTTCTTCTGCTAGCTTTGACTCTTCTCGTTCGTTTGCCTTAATGATTTCTTTTAAATCAGCTTTCTTTAGCATTTGATCCGTAAACTG
>CAZKXG010000330.1:0-805 GCA_964556465.1 uncultured Cryomorphaceae bacterium
GTTCGGTCAATGTCCAGAAGTGGCATTCCGCTCGACTTGGCTTCTTTTCTCCATTTTTCGATCACGGTCTCTACATCTGCGGGTACCTTGTTTTGATTGGCCGATGGTTTTATCTCGCTGAAAAAATCGCGAAGCTCGGTAAAGGAAGCCAAGATAGACTCGCCTTTCTCATCGACCATAAAAGGTTTGTGCAGGCTCATGCCGCAGTAGTGAATCTTCACCCCTTTCTTGTGGAGGTGCATGAGGAAAGGCAGACTGTGCAACAGAAAATGTCCGAATTCCCCTTTGAAAGGGCCATAGTAGCAGGCCTTCTCTTTGAGTGCTTTTTTGTAAAATCGATCCAGTGCCAGGGCGTATTTTTTGTACTCCATGGCCATGCCCACCTTCCCTTTCCAGTTCATCCGATCTTGAATGAGCTCGATGGCGGTAGCATCCGTGCGGCTGATGTATTTCAGCTCTCGTCTTCTGATGCCATATTTTTCTAAAACGGGAATCATTCTTGGTACAGTCCTTTCTTCACGGCGTCGGGCCCAAATCGGGATTTAACGTCTTTCACAATTTTTTGAGGATCGTAAATATCGTAATTCGAAACCAATTGACGCATGGACTTGCATAAGTCTTCTTTGTCGCCCTCTTCAAAGAGCAGTCCGTTGGCTTCATTGAGAATTTCGCGGGTACCGTCAATGTTTGACGAAATAGCGGGAATTCCGCGTGCCATGGCTTCAATGACCACCACCCCGAAGGTCTCTGCGCGAGAGGCCAAGACGAAGGCATTTGACCGATCGAGCAGCTCCACCACCTCATC
>CAZKXG010000330.1:815-2466 GCA_964556465.1 uncultured Cryomorphaceae bacterium
GCGGTTGAGGTAACCAGGTATATCGACTTGAGCGGAAATGCCAAGCTCCGATGCCAAATCAATCAGCGACTGCTTGAGTTTTCCGTCGCCTGCTATGACCAATCGGTAATTTTGGTCTCCGCCAAAAGCATCGGCGAAAGCTTCTATAATTAGGTCTTGCCGCTTCCGCGAATCCATGATGGCCACGTTGCAAAAGGTAAAAGGATTGAACGCTCTAGGCTGAGGGTTTTCGACAAAGAAGTCGTCGGTGATCACGTTTGGCACCAACTCAAACGGTGCTTTGAAAATACGCTCCATCTTTGAGACATAAGCTTCCGTAACGGCAAAGCGGCGCTCCACATTTCGGACAAATTCAATTCGCTCTTCATCAGAGTCGAAAGGATTGGCGCAGGGAAAAAACCCTTCTTCGATATTCGGTGAATTTTCCATGTACCAAATGGGGATGTCAAAGGTCTCGGAAAGGTGTTTGGAGATGTAGGTATAATCAAAGATTCCGTGGTGGAAAATCACATCGGGTTTACCGTTTAGGGCCACGTAAGTTTTGAAATTCTTCGTTGTAGATCTTAGAATATTGGATTTTCTCTCGGCTATCGGGTCTTTGAAATAGCGAAGCGGTCGCTTGTGCACCGTCAGATTATCGATGAAGTTGATGTCATCTCTTCGGCGATAATTCAGCATGGCCGCTATGTCAAATCCCTTTTTCATGTAATTGCCAAATGTGGTTTCGCCATTGAGCATGATGGCACACCTGCAACCGCGGGATTGGAGCGCAAGCAGGTGCAACTCTACGAAGGTTCCCTCAGACGTAATGGGCGACGGAAACCAAGAACTGATAAAGAGAATGTGTGGCTTACTCATTGTAATCAGCTAAGGTGACTTTACAATACGTTTTGCTGGGGTAGAAAATCAAATCGCCGAGGTGAGAACGGTAAAATTTTTCCAATCGACGCTGAGCTTTTGGCAAGCGATTCCATTTCATATTGTGCTTGAAGCGAATGTACTTGACGCCTAGTTTGAAGCGATTCTCGTCCACGAGATTTCGGTCTTTGGCAGCCTGCCAATACTCCAATCCTCGGACGCGGGCCTCCTTTCCCAATTCGCTGATGTGCCACCGCATCATTTGGGCGAGATCGAGTAAATATCTAGACAATAAGAGCTTCTTCTCTTCACCGAGTTTATTGGCTTTTTTGAGCAAGTCAGCATGGCGCAAAACCATTTCATATCGAAACTGAAAATGCTCAACGGTTTGGGACTGAAGTCGCGGAAGGCTGTGTACCTCTTGGCGGTAAAATACATCGGGCTCAACATGGAAATACCGATACGAGAAATCGGCTATTAAAGCTCTTACGTGCAAATCGTAATCTTGCTGACTGTGCAGGCTATCATCGAATCCACCGAGTTCATCGAGAACGGATTTTTTCCAAATGGGCCCCGCAATCAGCCATACGATATCCCGATTGAGAAACCGATTCAAGGGTGTCTCGTCAGTGGGAATATTGCAAATAATATCGCTATCGCCGAGTTTGGTGTGAAACAGCCCCATCGGATAAACGGCATAATCCAAGTCGGGATTTGCCTGCATGGTTTTTACCCTTCTGTCGAGACAGTCGGGAGTGAGCAGGTCATCGCTGTCGAGGAAGAGCACGTATTC
>CAZKXG010000331.1:0-2464 GCA_964556465.1 uncultured Cryomorphaceae bacterium
CAGGGTACGGGCTGCTAAGTGAGTTGAATTACATTGAACAACAAACAAGACGTTTACCTTCGTGTCGCGAACCCTTAAAAACTGATGTGAAATGACGTTACGTAGAATTACTTATGCCTTCGGAATCCTTACCATCCTCACAGCCACATCGTGCCTGAACGTGGAGAAAGAAGTTACGGTAGAAGAAACTCCAAAGCAATTGTTGATCAACCTCACCAGCGATGCCACAGTAAATGCTCACGGCGCGATGATGGGACTCCATTTTGCTGAAAAAGCCTTAAAAAATAACATGGAAGTAACCGTTTTCTTAAACGTAGATGGGGTAAAGCTCCTTAGGTCGGGAGCCGATACCATCGTATTCGATGGAGAGAATATTCGCGGACTTCTAGACAAAGTTGCCGAGGAAGGAGGTGAACTCGTTGCCTGCCCTCACTGTATGAAGATACACGGTCTCGAGAAATCCGATCTTCCCGATCATGTTACCTTCGGAGAAGAAAGTGTGGTGATGGGCAAAATCAAAGAAGGTCCAACGGTCTTCACGTACTGATTAAAAACTTCCCTGGCTTGATCACTTCACCCGAACCGGAATCGATGATCCGAGCCGGTGATCTCCGCTCCTATCACTGCGCCTAGCCCTCTCACCCAGACATCTCGCATCATGAGGTTTCAAGGTTAGCTAGATTGTAACAATCTGAATGAATAGGATATAATAGCTCAGGCTCTCGGGGTGATTAAGAGCAGGCGTAAGAAGGATTCATGGAACGTGGCT
The DNA here is from genome assembly GCA_964556465.1 of uncultured Cryomorphaceae bacterium. Lineage (GTDB taxonomy): Bacteria > Bacteroidota > Bacteroidia > Flavobacteriales_D > Cryomorphaceae > JAKVAV01. Next base: position 770 of record CAZKXG010000331.1, read on the forward strand.
TTCATCATTTTGGGTAGAATAAATGATCTGTGAAAACAGAAAGATTTAATACGCAATTCATGCCTTTAAGCTAGAGCCACTAATGAAAAAGCCATCCCGACGTGTGGAATGGCTTTCTTTTCAGTCAATAGACTATGGTTGTTTTATATACTGCAATCAATTCTCCATGGTGATAATAAGATAGCTTCCGGTATCGGGTGGGCCATCAACGTCTTCCAATACAATTTCGGTGTCGCTGAAATTCACTACATCCCAAGCAGCGTTGAAACCCGTTAAGGGTGCCGGAGGTGGATTAAATTGAATAGTGAGCACGATACCATCTTGCGTTTCACTTGTCATCCACTGACCACCTTTTTGTTGACCAAAACGTTCTGCCGATACCACATTGTTACCTTTAAAATCTAAGGAAACATCGCTAAAAGAGTCCGTCACATCATTGCCTTGATAAACAAAATCACCCACGACGAAAACTGAATCCAATAAGAAGGTATTCAAGGCCTGCAGTTCAGCTGACATTACCGTCTCTCCGGTTGGGAGGATTTGAAGAACATCACCTTCATCATTAATGAATTGCGGATTGTTCAGGTCAAGATTTACCACGGTCCAAATTCCTGACAACGCATGGATGAGCGGAGGAGCATCGGGAAAGTTCATAAAGAGTTTTTGAACCCCATCCATTTGGCCGACATTCCAAGTACCCGGCCATTCTTGATTTGGCGAACTTGCGATGACCGCACCATTGTTCATAAACGTCCATTCAATTTCCTGATAAGAACCAGCCTGCTCTTCGCCTGCCAAAACAAATGAACTGATTTCAAAGGTGCGTGAACCTTGGGGCGAAGGGTTCTTGGGATCACCCAAGGTGTATAGCGGTTCAACCGCTTCTTGAGTTTCTTTGGTACAAGAGGCAAGGAAAGCCGTGCAGCTCAAGGCCAGGATACCCATTCTAACGATGGAGGTAAGATTTTTGGTTTTCATGGTGTTTTTAATTGGTTATCGTTTCTGATTCCAAAAGTGGTCAATGCCTCAGACCTGCCTTTCACCCGAATGGGTGATTTTGAGATTATTCGTTTTAAACCAAATCGGAGAATAGAGCTCACGCCGTAAAAAGATGAACTAAAAAGAAACACTATTAGAGACAATGGTGGACTCTCTATTCCCAAGATTACCAAAAACCAGAGTCCGTGGCACTGCGACAATTGTACTTAAAAAGAAAGATTTTCCATATTTTGGGATTTACTCAAATCTAAAAATATGAGGCAGACATTATTCGTCTTATTCTGCATGATAATCTTATTAGACTCTTTTGCACAAGAAAACCAATGGGTATGGGTAAGAGGAGACACCATCTATGATCAAGCTCCAATTTTTGGAGAGCAAGGAATACCGGATCCGATAAGCACCCCTGTAGCAAATTACAATTCAGTAGGATGGGTAGATGGAGATGGGATGTTTTGGCTGTTCGGTGGGCAGGGATACCACGGCATGCGAGGGGCTCTTTGGCAGTTAAACCCTGAAACATTGGAATGGACTTGGGTGAAAGGCTCAAACACAGAAAATTATCAAGGATCATACGGTGAAATGGGAGTAGCCTCTGAATCCAACAATCCTCCTGCACGAGGATGGGGATTTGCTCATTGGACAGATAATGATGGAAATCTATGGCTATATGGAGGTGCTGATTCCGAAACCAGG
>CAZKXG010000332.1:0-2432 GCA_964556465.1 uncultured Cryomorphaceae bacterium
CTTTCCTGCTTCCAGAACGAAAGTCTTTGACTTCTCGTACATTGTTGTAACAACTGTCTGAAGCTGAGGTACTCGGTACCTCGGAAGCTCCAACACCAAAGTTCCTGCTCGTTCAGTTTTCATTATGGCCTTCATTCCTGCTGCGGAAACCAGAGCAGCTAAAATTCCTAACAGATACAGCCCAAAGAATGCTGTGCCCTTTGAATTCAGGAAGGTAGACTCATCTTCAGGAAAGAGCAACCCCACCAGTACAATGTAGACAGGTAATCGAGCAGAACAACTCATAAAAGGTGTGACAAAAATGGTAATGAGTCGGTCACGACGATTTGAAATGGTACGAGCTGCCATAATTCCGGGTATGGCACAAGCAAAGCCTGAAATCAGAGGTACCACACTGCGGCCGTTGAGACCAAAAGGTCTCATAACTCGATCGGTAATAAAAACTGCGCGAGCCATGTAGCCAGAGCCTTCCAGCATAGAGAGGAAGGCAAAAAGCAGTGCTATCTGTGGTACGAAAATGACAATCCCCCCAAGCCCCGGGATTATTCCTTCCGTAAGCAAATCAGTAAATGCTCCCGGGGGCAACGATTCACTAACCCATTGCGCTATTAATGCAAAAGAGGTGTCAATGAAATCCATCGGCCCTTCGGCCCAAGAAAAAATAGCTTGGAAAACCATGAAGAGTATGGCCAAAAAAATTCCGAAACCGAATACAGGATGCAAGAAAATACTATCTAACTTACGTGTGAGCCCTGCTCTTTTCTTCTGAGGAGACTTTAAGCATTTCGATAAGATTTCTCGGACGTGATCATAGCGAATCTTGGTCTCTTCCCTTTGCACTTGAGCAGGGTTGAAGTTGTACTCTTCAACCAACTCAGAAAGCCGCTCGCGAATCTCTTTAGGAATCTGTTTCTCTTCATCTTTAAACTTTAATACCTGAAGAGCTTTGTATGGATTGCTCTGTTTCGTAATACCGGAAACCTTCAGAAGAAGTGATTCATCGCAGAATTCAGCGGGGTCGACTACTTTCCGACCTTCTGAAAATCCATTTTCCCTAATTGCTGTTTTAATTTGATCTATTCCGACACCTTTATCAGCAGAAGCTGTAAAAACGGGAATTCCCAACAACCGTTGAAGTAGAATCTTATTGATTTCCAGACCTTCTTTTTTGGCCTGGTCCTCCATATTCAGAACGAGCGCTGTCGGGTAGCCCATATCCACCAACTGCGTTACCAAAAAGAGGCTTCTCTCCGGATTGCTCATATCTGCAATCGTTATAACAGCGCCTACCTCTATATCTGGTTCCAAACCGGAAAGCACCCTAAATACAACTCTCTCGTCTTCAGACCTTGGATAAAGATTGTATGTTCCGGGAAGATCAAGAATATCGATGCTACCTGTCGAGGTTTTCATTCGACCGATGACCTTATCAACGGTAACTCCAGGATAATTCCCCACCTTCTGGTTCAGTCCTGTAAGCTTATTAAAAATTGTAGTCTTGCCTACATTTGGAACTCCTGTGAGGGCAATAAGAGGTGAGCTTTTAGACTGGGCCATTACTACGCGGCGGAAGTCTTGACTTTGATCAATCTAGCCTCATTCTTGCGCAAAGCAATTACAGTATTATCTACTTCGAAAGCCATTGGGTCTCCAAAGGGAGCAGATAAAACAAGTGTAATATTCTTACCGGGCCAAAAACCCATTTCCCCCAAGCGCTGACCTGTTTCATTGCTGTCGAGATCAACAATTTCAACTGTTTGATTGGTTCTTATGGTATCTGCGGTGACCGAATTCATTCTGCACTATTTAAAATGAGTCTAAACAGTGACAATAATACAACTGAAAACCCTTTGGACAAAGCCTCAAGTCTAAAATACCTTAAACAAGGTATCGAACATTTATAACTTTACTGATTCGTAGTTTTGAAGCAGTGCTCAAGGAACGATACCAACTTCAGACAATGTCAATCTAATAAGGCTGCCCAAAGTCCGTTTTTAATTTACATATTTGGTTTTAAAATCAAGAAGAACTGACTTAACATGAAAAATGTAGCATTAATCCTTTTAATATTTGCGGCTTTGAGTTCCTGTGTCAGCCCTGAGGCAGAAACAGAACTGGAGTCACTGCGAATGAAAAATGACTCTTTGGAAAATCAATTGGTAATGAAAGATTCTACCATGCGGCTATTTGAAGAGAGCTTCACTGCGATTCAACAAAACCTATCTTTAATTGGGGAAAGAGAAAAATCTATTTCTCTCAATGCTGGTGAGTTGAGAGAAGGTGAGGATACACGAGAAGAAATAACTCGTGACATTCAGGCCATCAACAATCTGCTCGAAGAAAACAAGCAGACAATCAGCCGTTTGAACAACAAGCTTTCCGATTATGGCAGCGAGGTTACGGGTTTCAAAAAGCTGATCTCGCAGCTCAAT
>CAZKXG010000333.1:0-1229 GCA_964556465.1 uncultured Cryomorphaceae bacterium
GCATTGAAAGCAGCTCGAGACGTCTACACCCGCCGAAGAGAAGGTGTAAGTCTTGGGGTAGTTCCTTCCAATATGATTCACGCCACGACTGAAGAAGAAGCCGAATCATTCTTTGATCCAGCCGATGACAAAGCCTATCGACATCCTACTTTCTACACCATTCCTGAAGGAGTGAAATATTTGTAAGATGACTAAAGAAGAAGCTTTATACGAATACCTGATCCGATTGGGTGACAATGCCCTGATCTTGGGTCAGCGCTTGGGAGAATGGTGCGGACATGCTCACCAACTGGAAAGCGATATAGCCATGACCAACGTGTCATTGGATCTAATCGGGCAAGCACGAATGCTCCTCACCGAAGCGGGAGAAGTTGAAGGCAAGGGCAGAACGGAAGACGATCTGGCTTTTCACCGAAATGAGTTTGATTTCAGAAACAACCTTCTTGTGGAAATGGCCAATGGCGATTTTGCTCAAACCATCACCCGCCAATTCTTCTTTGACGGATTCTATTTTCACTTATTGCAGGCTTTAAAAACAAGTAAAAATGAATTCCTGCAGGCATTTGCACTGAAGAGTATTAAAGAGGTGACTTACCATCGTGAGCTCAGTGCCGACTTTGTAATAAGACTTGGTGACGGTACTGAGTTGAGTCACGAGAAAATGCAAAACGCCGTAAACCTGCTTTGGGAATACACAGGCGAGTTATTTGAAATGACTGAAGCTGATAAAATACTTATTGCTGAAGGCATTGTTCCTAACCTCAATGATATCAAAGCGCTTTGGGAAAAGGACATCATGGCTGTGCTTGATAAATCTACCCTGAGCATTCCCGATACTCATGGCTATATGGCTACAGGAAGCCGCAAAGGAAATCACTCGGAATATCTGGGATACATCTTGGCTGAAATGCAATATTACCCTAGAATGATGCCCGACGCAAAGTGGTAAACAATGGCTACCACAACTAAAATCGATGATGTCTACGCACTACTGGAAGAAGTGAAAGATCCGGAGATCCCCGTCCTTTCGGTCCGTGATTTGGGAATTTTAAGAGATGTGTCCATTTCTGAAAACGGTAAAGTGGTCGTCACCATCACCCCTACTTATTCGGGCTGCCCTGCCATGGATACAATCGAAAGAGAGGTCAAGGAAAAACTAAGCAAAGAAGGACTTGATGTCGAAGTCGTTACTAAGATTTCACCCGCATGGACGACTGACTGGATGACGG
>CAZKXG010000333.1:1370-2427 GCA_964556465.1 uncultured Cryomorphaceae bacterium
AAGTGTATTTGAATTTTAGATTGTCGTCTACTATTTCGATAAATGTTTGATCAAAAAATTAGCGATCGTCTCGTCTTTATTGGGACTGGTGCCCTCTGCGGGTATATAAATCTCCGATTCAATACCTGCCTTTTCAATCTCCTTTTTTAGCGCAACAGCGTGAAAGGGAGAGTGCAGTAGATTACCTACTCGATTTCCATTGTCGGGTTTAAATTCTTTCTTGTTTAAGATGTAAACAGGAGGATCCTCAGAATCTACCATAGATAGCATGTCCACCTCTTTTCTGTACTTCACCAGCTCTTCGCTTTCCAATTGATCAAGGTCGTCAACTCCGTAAAAAACCAATAATCGATTTCCTAAGGCAGTTCCTCTGATTTTGTCCATGGTGAATAGTCCATTGGGAAATACATCTTCCGACCATCTCAAAATATCGTAAGTACTTTGGGTTTCTTGCGACGCGATAGCCTGCACTCGTGTAGATTGCTGAGACACGGGATCGACACTATCCTCATCTGCCATTTCATCGTGAAAACCAAGCCACAAAGCCGTTCCGGCTCCTGCCGATGATCCCGCTAATCCAATCAATTCAGCATTTATACTCAATTCTGAAGAATGATACCGTAAGAATTACCGATTTTGCGGAGTTTCGTTTTCACGACTCGATGTTATAACATTTGTTATAACGTCCACCATAATACCTCTTGCACAAAAAGCATTGTGTGGTATTTTTGCAACAGTATAGGAGACTGTTATGAGTGAAGGGAAGTTAATGGCTGAGCAAGCCAGAGGGGAACGCGCTGCTGCATTGTTGCGCGACCCTTTAATTGCTGAAACGTTTGATGCGCTTCATCTGTGGTGCCGGTATCCATGGCAAAAAACGGATTCACATCGACGGGGCTCACGACGATATTTCGATAGGCGACGGGGCCATGATCGCCCTGCCCGCGATAGCCCTGTCGCTTCCGCTCCTGGCAGCGCCGGACCGGGTCTTCGTCGGCGCGAAGGTCCTGACGCTGGATGATGAGAACCGGCGAGCCGAGGCCATCGCCGTGGAAGC
>CAZKXG010000334.1:0-2382 GCA_964556465.1 uncultured Cryomorphaceae bacterium
ACGCTATGATTGGATCACTCCCTATTGGCCTTTACGAAGTTATCTTCTATTATATCAAACCGTTCGTCGATAAACAAGTGTGCACGGGCGTTGCAGCTACGGGTGGTGAACAGAATCGTTTGTACCCGCAAATCTGGAACGAGCTCTTTGCCGAATATGAGTTTATTCATTGGGCCGTCCTTGAGACTGTTTGTGGTAGGTGCTTTTCTTATGAATGGTTTGAGATTCGTTTTGAGGATGAGTATATTTTCAAAATTGGCGAAAACTTGTGGGTTCTATTGGTTTTGATAAACAACGAAGTGTGTGCAGATAGCACGAAACTCGAAGACCTTCACTGGGAGCGCATTGTCAAAAACTTTGGTGTTAGTTGGCGTTCTATTTTCAAATTCTTATAGAGAAGTGATTCATGTGATGCATATGCAAAATCTTTAAATAACATTAAAAGGTCTGTAGGAAACCGTCGTTAATCTTGGAGTGCAGCTTTAATGAGTAAATGATAACGTCGGCAATCTCATTCGCTGCATTGTTCCATTCCTTTTCGCTTATCAATACTAGTACCTGTTCCTCATCCTTCCACTGAAACAATTCGCATAATTCTCCTAACTCTACGAACAATGCAAAAAGAAGGTTCTTTGGTGTGTCATATTTACCTATATTGCGATCATTCAAAAATTTGAAGGCCTTGTCCGTCAGACGGTCCATGATTACGAAGAAATGGTTGCAATCATTGCGTTCCTTCACTAGTCTACGGTCGACAGCTCCGCAGTCGTCGATGTCTTGCCCAACTTGTTTTGTGATGTTTGTCGCTTTGCTGTACGCCGTATACTTCTCAACACTACCCTGACACAAATCAATTGGATATTTGTTCTCATTCAAAAGCATCTTTGCACGAACAGCCTGAATGACATCAATTCGAAGCGAATCTCCAACTTGGAGAAGATTTTCGTAGAACTTTTCCGCGATTTTGTACCATTCCGATTTGTCTTTCACATCAATATGTTTAGCCAAGTCGCCAACATGCTGCATGCTAAGCATAAGACGTGATCGTACGATTGCATAGTTGACAAAAATCTGCATGGTTACCATAAAAAAACAAATTCTGAAAAAATGTGTGATTTGTCAGTGCACCTCTAAAATTGTGTCATGTGCGACTTGCGAATGCACCTCTATTTTGAAAATATTTGTACGGCGCCAAGTTCATGGTTGGACGGGCTCTTCAAAATAAACGTTCGATACGACGTTCAGTTCAAACTTCAATGCTTCGTCATTGCTAATGTCGTCTGTATTGACCAAAGCCGAAGCTTGTGCAGCAAAATCCGAACTTCACGACCACATCCGGAAAAAAGAGAAGCCCGCTCATCGGATGATTCACTGAGTGCTTGTGAAAATAATCAACGTCCTAGATTTGCTTCATTTGTTTGCTTTCATTTATTTTATTCGTTTGCAATATCAAATATCATGTCGACATGCAACGCCAGTAGTATCGATTTCCAGTTTCTTGCGTTTAGTCATCTCTCCTTGCCGGTGGGCGGTCGATTCGAAGGTTTCCCATTGGACTCGCAATTAACCTTCAAGCCTTTGGTTGATGAATACTACACATATCTGAATTCGAACAAGGTCAAAGAAGATATTTCATTCAAGAAGTTTAGTCATCTCGTCGATACTATCGCGGCCTTTCCATGGATTGGTGGTACGGCATCCCGTACCAATTCTCTACGACTGATGCAAATCAAGGATGAGTTTTTTGAAGTGTCTATGGCCGCTCTTTCCCGCCTTGGCGGCTTCATTATTCATCCAGATAATAATGCTTGGCTCGTTATTGTCTACACTCTTCGCGAAATGATCATGATCCCAAAAGATGAATTCAAGACCTTGTTCAAGATGGTTCCGCTCGTCGACGGACATGATTATGCTCCCATCCCGGGATGGGCCCAAGTTCCATCAGATACCAAGTTTGCCAAAGTAGTTTTCAACGACATCAACGAAGCTACTCGTACTATTAAAGGCAAAGGTCTTATTGACCTTGACAGTCCATCGATATCGTGCATCTACTGGCATCCTCTAATGCTCAAGGTTGGGACGTCCATTCATCATCTTCCAAATGTCTACATGAAACAAGTTTAAAATTCTGTTGAACACAAGATTCGCGTGGTATGTAATCGGTCTCTTTAATTCCCAAAAAATAAACATTGGTTTTATTTCAAACATAGATATCTTTTCGTGCGATATATGTGCCACTCATCTTTCCATTTCGAAAAATGATCCGTTAATGCTTCCTGCACGTCTCAAGTTCTTTCATTTCTGCACATGATCATTGTCTGTTCGTGCTTTTTTTGTGTCCTGATGGCACTCGCAATCTTTGTCCTCGCATTTGATATCCAT
>CAZKXG010000335.1:0-1858 GCA_964556465.1 uncultured Cryomorphaceae bacterium
AGGTTCATTCCATTCGAGCACTTGCCAATCCATACGAGCATAATCGCGCTCTTTGGCGATGCGCATCACTTCTTCAAACAGCAAGGCGCCTATTCCCTTTCTTCTCTCAGAAGCCTTCACTACGAAATCCTCCAGATGCACTGATCTTCCTTTCCAAGTGCTATACTTTTCGTAAAACATAGCCGCTCCCAGGATTTGATCATTCCCTTCAGCCACAATAATTTCAAGAATAGGCTTTTCGCCAAAAGTATCGGCATGCAATTGATCCCGACTTAATTCCATTTCGTCGAGAGCCTTCTCAAAGTCTGCGAGTTCTACAATCAATGCGTGCACTGGTCCAATATCGGCAGGAACAGCCTTCCGGATTCTTACTTCGCTTTTCATAAAAACAAAGGAAAGCTTTTTTCAAATCCACGCTAGCTTAGATCGGTCATAACGTGGCTTTTCCACCGAAATTTCCTCATATTTGCATACCTACTGAAAACCGACATGAATAAACTAACTACGCTCGGAGAATTTGTCATTGAGCGCCAATCAGACTTCCCCTTTGCCAAGGGAGAATTATCCAGATTGTTAAGTGCGATTAGGCTAGCAGCCAAAGTTGTGAACCGCGAAGTGAACAAGGCAGGACTCATGGACGACATTTTAGGGGCTGCCGGAGAAGAAAACGTGCAAGGCGAGCAACAGCAAAAACTGGACGTATATGCCAATGATAAAATGATTGCTGCGCTAAAAGCGCAGCAAGAGGTTTGCGGAATAGGTTCAGAAGAAAACGAGGATTTTATTGCCTTTGACAAAGGTGAAGCAGTGTGGGGAAAGTACGTTGTACTGATGGATCCGCTAGACGGTTCTTCAAACATTGACGTGAATGTGAGCATCGGAACGATATTTTCCATCTACCGAAGAAAAAGCAAACCGGGAACCGTCGCCACTTTAGAAGACTTTCTTCAACCGGGTGTGGACTTGGTGGCCAGCGGTTACGTCATTTATGGTTCATCCACCATGCTTGTGTTTAGCACAGGAAATGGTGTGAATGGATTTACCCTTGATACGTCAATCGGTGTTTTTTGCCTTTCTCACCCCAACATGAAAATTCCGCAAGACGGCAGCATGTACTCTATCAATGAAGGGAATTACAAGCAATTTCCGGAAGGCGTAAAAAGGTACATCAAGCACTGCCAAGAAGAAGACGAAGAATCAAATCGACCATACACAAGCCGATACATTGGGTCATTGGTGGCGGATTTTCACAGGAATCTCATCAAAGGCGGAATATACATTTACCCCCAAACGGGAGCTAACCCCAATGGAAAGCTTAGGTTGATGTACGAAAACATTCCATTGGCTTTTCTTGTTGAGCAAGCAGGCGGAAAAGCGTCAGATGGTGCTCAGAGAATTATGGAAATAAAACCCGAAGACTTGCACCAGCGCACGCCACTTTTCATCGGATCGAAGAAAATGGTAGAAAACGCCGAAGCATTTATGAGAGAGTATAGCCCTGTGAGCGCGAGTACCGAAGGATGAACATTAGCGAACTCGCAAAAAATTATTCAGAGAGCCCTAAAACGCTCGCTATTTCAACTGCACTCAAAACCGAAAGTGCGCGGTTGTCTCTGCGGGGAATTGTCGGTTCGGGCTTGGCATTTGTAGCACAAGCCATTATCAAACAAAGCTCTAGAGACCACCTTTTCATATTCAACGACAAAGAAGAGGCGGCCTATTTTCTGAATGACTTGCAAAAATTTGAGGGCAAGGAGTTCATAACGGCATTCTATCCCGAAAGCTACCGAGTACCTTACGAAATTGAGAATACCGACAACTCGAATATTGTACTCAGAGCAGAAGTTCTGAAGGTGAT
>CAZKXG010000335.1:1868-2380 GCA_964556465.1 uncultured Cryomorphaceae bacterium
GATTTCAGGTAAAGGGAAAAAACCTTGTGCCATCGTGACCTACCCCGATGCACTAGCCGAGAATGTAGTTACACGTAAGCAATTGGGAAGCCACACATTTAAAGTGCAGGTGGGCAAGTCCTACAGCATCGAATTCCTGAATGAGCTATTGACCGAATACGAGTTCCATCGGGTAGATTTTGTTTATGAACCCGGTCAGTTTTCAATCCGTGGAGGAATTGTAGATGTCTATTCATTTGGAGAGGATTTTCCTTTTCGAATTGAATTTTTTGGCGATGAAGTGGAGTCGCTCAGGCAATTTGACCCCGTGACCCAACTTTCTACCGAAGCAGCTAAAAAGTTCACCGTCATCCCCAATATCCAGCACACTTCGATGCTGGAATCTCGTGAGAGCTTCTTGGATTTTATCGGAAACGAAACAGCCATTTGGTCAAAAGATCATTCGCTGATTTCTGACCGACTCGACCATGTTTTTGGAGTAGCTGAAAAACAATTTGAGAAGCTTAAATCAC
>CAZKXG010000336.1:0-2380 GCA_964556465.1 uncultured Cryomorphaceae bacterium
CGGGGCAAATAGGCCTTGTTAAATAACCGTAGAGGGAGGGAGCTTAAACGCTCCCTTTTTCGTGTCTACTACAACCATAAATAATAAGATAATAAAGGAGAGTTGTTATGATAGACACTTTAATCTTAATTGCAGTGGGTGCTTTTATTGGATGGAATTTTCCTCAGCCACCTTGGGCCGTATGGTTCCAAACTTGGGTTAAGGGATTATGGACGCGATTGACGACCAAAAAGGACGCATAATGCCTGAAAAGCTTGAGCCTGCTGAAGTTTGTGAAATTAAAGAGAGACCTTACACTTTCTTCGAACAACAAATCGTTCGTCGAATTTTTCACTATTATATCTCAGAGGAGATTCAAGATCCCCGACAGTATACTGACATGATTCACCGAATACAATCGGCGAGTCCTGATTGTATCGTATACCTGCATCTGAATACTCCAGGTGGAAACCTGTTGACTGGTATTCAACTTGTTAATGCAATGCAGATGTCTGAAGCTCACATCATCTGTTCAATCGAAGGCGAGGTTGCATCATTAGGCACGATGATTTTTCTTGCTGCTGATGAGTTTGTTGTTCACGACAATGGACTGATGATGTTCCACAACTATAGTGGCGGAGTATTTGGAAAAGGACACGAACAGATTGCTGCATTGGAAGCGTCGACTAAGTGGACCGAAGGTATTATGACTCGGTTGTATATCCCATTCATGACAATCGATGAAGTTGAGCGAATCAAAAGGGGTGAAGACATGTATATTCACTCAGAAGAAATTCGTCAACGATTGTTGAATATGGTCAAGATTCTTGAAAAAGAGAAGGCGGCCGAAGAGAAAGTGGCCACGACAAAAACGACAAAACCAAGAGCAACGAAAAAGAAGGCAACGCCGAGAAGAAAAGCAAGTTGAATTAATCCATCCGCTATAGTATAATGAGCGGATGGAGTCTGTATCGCTTGAGCAAATCATAAGGCAGTATATTCCACTACCCCCTATGCCATCAGGGAGTGGGTGGTATCCCGTGTTGCACAAGTGTGATCATGGCCGCAAGGGTCCAAGAGCAGCGTTCAAGTTTGATGGCAACAAAGTCGCTTTCCATTGTTTTAACTGTCCTCTCAAAGCAGTATATGATCCTGATCATATAGGTCGAGAGGGGCAAAGTCTAATGTCCCCGAACATGGTTGAAGTCCTCAACGATTTCAATGTTCCGTCAGATGAGTGGAAAAAGGTCCTACTATCTGATATGTCCAAACGGAATGAGGGTGGAGTATCAGCTCTACCGAAAGACAAGATTCGGAACATCGAACCTCAAGCACTTGACCTCCCCGAAACGTTTTATTCTCTTGCTGATGCTCCTGATTCAGACGCTTGGAAGGAAATAGCGATGGATTATCTCATCGAAGATCGTGGAATAGATCCAAGCCAACACCCATTTTACCTGTCCCGAAAGACAGACATTCCGCACTTGAAGAAGTGGTTTGGACGGGTAATTTATCCGGTGTATAAGGGCAATAAACTGATTTTCTACCAAGGTCGAGATTTGACCGGAAAAGCCCAAAAAAAGTATGAAAGTCCAGCAGTTAGCAAAGATAAGGTCATATACGGATTCGACAAGTTGTTCGATGGTAGCGACCTTCCGTTGTATATAGTAGAAGGATGGTTCGACGCGGCTGTGATAGATGGCGTCGCTATTCTCGGCAACGAATTGTCCGATGCACAAATCGAATGGTTGAACAGATCGCCGAAGAAAAAAGTATACATTCCAGATAGGTTTGGCGATGGGAAGTTGGCTGGAGAACGTGCTCTTAAATTGGGTTGGCACATAAGCACTCCCGACATCGGTCAATGCAAAGACATGAACGATGCTGTTAAAAAATATGGGAAACTATATGTAATGAAAACGATCGCTGATAACACAGCGGCAGGGTTTGAAGCCAAAATGAAACTGGGGGTTTTCTGTGAGTGAGTCAGAATACTAACTTTTTACGAAAGCAGATAAAGATGCATATTAGGGTGAAGGGTCAACAAACAGACTTCCACTTAACAGAATCTTTTTGTCTTTATTGGTGGCATAAGTTGAATGTTGCTGTATTTGATAGTATGCTAACCCCACCAGTAAGATTTGAATTAAAAGCATATAGGGATACCGGCGGGTGGTGTAAGCCTTGGAGACATAACGCAAAAGAGAGAAGAGTGACGATTGGTATAAGCACTGAAATTTGGGAGCGGCAATCATTCTTGTCCGTTCTCGCACATGAGATGGTTCACCAATGGGAATGGGAAGTTCAACAAGAATGGAACCCAAATATAAATCACGGAAAGAATTTTTATTCGTGGACGAACAAACTATTAACACGAGTTGGTTTACCTCTAACTGAGACC
>CAZKXG010000337.1:0-2362 GCA_964556465.1 uncultured Cryomorphaceae bacterium
CGTCTATATTTTGTTTTGCCTGATTTATTGTTATGGCATCCATAAGATAGCTCCTTAATGACTAATTTATGCAACGTTTGTTATAATTTCAAGCATTTTAAAATCCAATACAATATATCATTTTGGGTCATGAGATACAATTAATCAACTTAATCAACTAATAAACCAAATCAACCAATTTACCTTACGCCTTACGCCATTAGCCTTTTTGCCGTGTGCCTTACGCCTTTAGCCCTTCGCCTTTTTATGAACTCAAACAATCACATTTTATTAACCATCGACGTCGAAGACTGGTTCCAGGTGGAAAACTTCAAACCCTGGATACCTTTCTCCACCTGGGATCAACGCGAACTCCGCGTCGAACGTAACGTGCACTTGCTTCTGGATCTCTTTGATGAATTTGAGGTCAGAGGTCAGAGGCCGGAGGACAGAAATCAGGGCTCCGATTTCAGAAGACAGAAAGAGGCAGAAACACGTCACAGGCGGAATGTGTCCAATCATTTTCATCTTGAAAATGATCTGGGCAAAAAAAAATCCCAAAAATCCAGTAAATCCTGTCCAAAAGAAACAAATAAAAATAGAATCCAAGCCACTTTCTTCATCCTCGGCTGGCTCGCGGAGCGTCTCCCCAACATGGTTCGCGAAATCCAATCCCGCGGCCACGAAGTCGCATCCCAGGGCTGCAACCACGAACTACCCGAACTTCTTTCTGCTGATGAATTGAAACAAGACCTAACCGACAGCAAAAAACTAATGGAGGATATCACTGGTGTTGCAGTGGCCGGCTATCGGGCACCGAGTTTCGCTATCAACGATGATATTCTGAAAATCATTGAAGATGCCGGCTATTTTTATGATTCCAGCTACAACTCATTTGACCTCCACGGCCGTTACGGAAAAGTCTCATTAAACGGAGCGAGCAAAAAAGGTATTGCCCACAAACTATCAAACGATTTCTACGAACTTCCCGTCAGCAACTTTATGATCAACCGCTGGGTCCTTCCGCTGGGAGGAGGGGGCTATTTTCGATTAGCCCCATACCGACTATTTCGACGCGGAGTAAAAGCCATCCTTAAAAGAGATGAAACTTACGTCTTCTATATGCATCCTTGGGAATTCGATCCAAGTCAACCAAGTGTAAAAAATGCATCTATGAATTACAAATTCAGGCATTACACAAATCTAAATAAAACGAAATCAAGATTGAGAAGTTTGATCGATAATTTCGATTATTGCAGATTCGTAACTTGTAATGAATACTTGGCTTTGGCAACCGGCAACAACTTGCAGCGCTGAATGTCTTATCTCAATGAGGGAAAGTCAGTTATCTCGAAAGACCAATTAAAAATTCAAAATTTAGCATTCAAAAACAATCAGCCATTCGACACGATCAGCCATTCAACTCGACCAATCGACCAATCAACCAAATCAAAGCCGCGGGCTTTAAAACATCCAACTTGCTTTCCTTCACTACCCAATAGGGGAGGGTCTGTGTCTGTCGGTGTGTGTCTGTGGCAAAATATAAAAGTCTATGGGGATCACAACAAAAAACGCATATAATAATTGCTGTCCCCTCAATTCTATTTCCTTGTAATATCGGCCTTCCAGTGAATCTAAAAGAAGTTCTAAAGATACTAATTTCGAGGTTTCAAAATAAAGGTATAGATTTTGTTTTATCAGGTGGTCTTGCTCTTAGCACAATGGGTATTTTCCGATTTACCAAGGATATTGATTTTCTTATTTTTGAAGAATCAAAAAAATCGATTCATGATATCATGACGGATCTTGATTATCAAAAACAAGATTTTAGCACAGAAGAGATATTTTCCTATTGGTCTCCTATTAAAGCCTTGGGGCAGATTGACTATCTCTTTGCAAGGAGAAAATACACTAGGGCGATGATGCGCAGAGCCAAAAAATGTCCTGTTTTTGATGGCGAATAGAGGATTTATTGGATGAGTGGCTTGGTAAAAATAACCGATGAAGAAAAATTTGAAATGATAGAAGATGCAAGAAATAGCTCAAGGAGCAGGGCGTTTCAAGCTGCGCGAGTGGCTGCTCAAAAAGGTAGCTTAGATGATTACATCGACTTCCTTTCTCAAAATATTGAATGGGTGAATGTTTTCCCCACTAAACGAATTACCACAAACTTTAAGCTGTGATACTTAATTATCAAAATCAACCTAAATTACCCAGCGCATGTCTGCGTAATTCTGCGTGTGCCTGTTTACCCAGTTCAATTCTTCGCAGAAGAGGAGCGAAGCGTATTTAAGCAGGGCCTGCCCCGTAGCTCCGGCAAATATATGCGCCTTTGGAGGATGGTACTGGGGTGTCCAATAAATAATTCAAAACCAAGAATTCA
>CAZKXG010000338.1:0-2340 GCA_964556465.1 uncultured Cryomorphaceae bacterium
ATCTAAGTAGAGCATTTCGAGAAATACCACCGCTCCATTTGTCACCTCCCACTCTGTTGAAAAACTCGCTCCCGTTTGACTCCAGTCTACGGTTTCTAAAAACTCAAGCCCTGTTACATTGGCATTGCCATTAATGATTTCGTATACATGCGGTTCACCCTTACGAACATGCCAGAAGCCCAACTTGAAACGGAGATTCTTCAAAGGAACATACTCAATAGCTCCATAGATTTCATCGGCATTCTCTCCAAGATAATGCCCCATATTGTATTGATTGGAGGCAAAAGTGGTGGACTCGATCTGATGGCGATACGTCCATGGGTTAGTGCGTGTGTACTCGGCGCTCAAATGAATATTGGGTAGCGCATTGAACCAAGTTCCACCTAATTTCAGACTCATGATATTGGTTTGATTATCTGAATCCCACATATTACTCAGGCTCACCTCATCTACAAAAAGCGAAGCGTACAAATGAAGGTTCTTAATCGATCGAACACTCACATCAAAAAACAGCTGGGCATTCTGTCCTAGCTCGTTGCTACCCGTTCCTGAATAGGTATGATCCACTGACTTGAAGAACATAAACGGAATGAAGTAAACCGGATTTAAACCATTATCGCTGTAGATGATCGAATTCCCAAAGGTGAAGTCAATATCCCATTTCGACTTGATGGTCAGGTAATTTGCCGCAATGTTCTTGTTCATATAAATTTTGCGGTTCCCATTTGGTGTTAAGTAAGTTCGAGCGCTATCGAGCTCCTCTGAAACTAACCATCCGTGGATGTATTGAAACTCCAGCCAATCTGTAGGATAAAGCCTGTAATTGAGCATGGCGTACGAAGGTGCCTTTCCGGAAAAGACATTTGCATTTCGGACGGTATTTCCCCAAGTTAGTCGATCTTTCATGACGGCTACATCACCCCATTTCCACTGATAAGAAATCCCTCCAATAGCCTCGTTGAAGTCACTGCGGTTTTCAGCAGATATGGACTTGTAGTTCTCACCCTGTCTCACAGTCAAATACTGAGGTGCAGCCAGTACTTCCGAAACATTATTGTCTCGAAGCGAACCGTAAAACCCAAAATTGCCGGCAGAGGCAAAAAATTCACCTCCTATTCTTCTCCAAATCCTGTTTCCATTTTCATTCACCATCACCGATCCACCCAAAATCGGATTAACCGTAAGTTCAAAGGTAGAATCGCTATAAAAGAAGAGATCTCTCCTGCGATCCCAGTCTTTTCCCACCTGAAGCTCCTTGCCGTAATCTCGAAGGAAAAATTCGAGCTGGTCAATTTGTCTTTGTGTTAAATCCTCTTGCCGCCCCTCAATCTCTTTCAGGAAGCCAGCAATTTGCTTTCGCGAAAAGGGCTTAGCAAAAGTGTTGACGGAAATATGTCCCGCAGCAGCCATTTCATCGAGGAATCGATAAACCGAATTGCCGTCAGGCTCATAAATGGTTTGAGACGAAGCGACTTGAACCGTCAATAATAAAAGAAAGAATAGGATAATTCTTGCCATCAATGGCTGCGCGCTTTTTTCAGCAAGATGTTGGAAAACGCCTTCAGACAAACATTCAAATCAGTAGAAATGGGGTCTTGAAAATACGCTTCCATGTAGCGCGATTCAGACTCCATAATCTCATCCAGCGTATTTGGCATATCAGCATAAAACGGTGGGATCAATCCGGGCTTACCTTTCACGCGCAGCACCTTGTGCT
Organism: uncultured Cryomorphaceae bacterium; assembly: GCA_964556465.1. Taxonomy (GTDB): domain Bacteria; phylum Bacteroidota; class Bacteroidia; order Flavobacteriales_D; family Cryomorphaceae; genus JAKVAV01. The sequence continues at coordinate 1,718 of CAZKXG010000338.1, forward strand.
CAGGTGAATACAGGCTCAAGTAATGCTCGCTTAACGGACGCACACCTACCAGCTTTAAGTCGCCACGTAGAATATTGTAAATCATTGGAATTTCATCGATCCAGAATTTCCGCATCCATCTCCCCCATTTGGTAATGCGGAAATCATCGGCAAATTTTCCGCCTTCTTGTAAGTTGTTTTGCTCAAATACATAAGCTTGAATGTACTGAGCGTATGGGTGCATGGTTCTGAATTTGTAAACGGTAATGGGCTGATTCTTATAGCCGATTCTCTTAATACGCAGAAGCAAACCCGTGCTAGGCTCAGCTTCCGCCAATGGTTCAGAAACTTTCCTCACCTTGAAGTAGAGCTTTCCATCTATTTCTTCCGTTTCTTCAATTTTAAAACCGCAGTACACCAAACGCCCTAAAACCTCAGATTTGGACAGTGCTCGATTTCTTCCGCCTGTTAGGAAGAAATAAACCTTCTTAGTGAATTTAAACTTTGGAAATACGCGTTTGAAAATAAAATCCGAGCCGTAGTAACCTACATTGATCACGGGCGGAAACTTACGAAACAATCTTTCGCGCCTTTGTTCCAAGGTTTCAACACAACCGATGAAACTCCCTCCAGACTTCAGCTTT
>CAZKXG010000339.1:0-2336 GCA_964556465.1 uncultured Cryomorphaceae bacterium
TACATAGCTCATTGTCGTTGAAGCGTATTCAGGTACTCAACCGCTTGATTTGCTTGTGCAGCGGCTTTGAAGATGTGCTTTTTGTCGTCTTTGAGTGCTTTCAACCATCCTTTGATATACATCGCATGATCTTCACGGCCTGATTGGGTAATTCCAAGAGAAGCACACAGAAAAGCCGCGCCAAGCTCTGCTACCAATTCTTCAAAGGCATAATCTTGGTTTTTCTCGCGTTGAAGTTCGAACCGTCCCAATCGCTTTTTAGAACCTGTCCAATGAGTCAATTCATGTAAGAGGGTTGAGTAATAGTTTTCGGTTGCCGATGCCGTTCCCGTGTCTTGAAAAGCGATTGTATCGGGCATACCGATATAATCCCTGATCTGATCGTAATATGCGCGAAGCTGTCCGCGTTTAATATTTGCACCTGTACTTTTGCAAAATTGCTCCACGATGTAGCAAGGAGTGACTAGGTCAGATTCATTCGGGGTATTTTCAAGGTCATCGAAATTATCCACTTGGCTGGCATTGAACACTCTGTATAGCCGCATAATCGGTCGAAAGAATTCTTTTTCCTCGCCTTTATCATCCAATTCGGTTTCTGTTCGCTGCTTGTAAAAAATGACGTTGCTGCTTTTCTCGCCCTTTCGCACTTGTGCATCCAGCTCTTGCCATTGCTTGTAGGTCGCCCATTTGTTTGAATTAAACTCTGCATTTTGTTGGTTGAACCAAAGGGAAAGGATATTAATCCCGTTATACTGTTTTCGGGTCTTTGGATTAACGGGCAAACCTTGCGCTACAAGTCCAGCAAATGGCGGTTTGTAATCTTTGAGGTCTACTTTCTCAAGCAGAGATATGATCTGATCAGTGATTTCTTGATGAATATCGAGTTTGGGCATTCATGAGCCTTTCTTGTTTAGATTGAATTTTCTCCTTTGAATGGTCAAAAAACTCAGAAACCAAGCCCCTACAGGGGTGAGGGCTTGGCTCTGATTTTTCTCCCCATCCGTTCCCAAAAGGAATGTTAGTTTGATTGTTTGAGTTCAGAGATTGCGTCATATGCCTTGTTGAATAGGCGAGCGATACGCAACAGGTCGTTTTCTGAATAGCTGTTAGCAACCATCCAGTCTCCGTCTTCTGGTTTGTACTGCTTTTCAAAGGTGGTGGAGTATCGGACATTATTGTCCTCACTGATGTTCTGCCATACGGCAACGCTCAGTGCTCTGTCTCTGAATTTAGCGATGGGTGTTTTCTTGGTGTTTTCCATGGTTTTTCTCCTTCATGGTTTGGGTTAAGTTTTGCTGCTCTTTTTAAAAGCAACCGCTAGGGCGCTATCTGCCCCGTGCATGAAACCTTGGCCAGCGCCGAGCGTCACCAATCAAAAAACCCCGCAACTCAGCGGGGTTGTGACGGCTCGATTGTAAGAAACCACCTCCAAAGGAGCGTCTGTAGCGTCAAGCACAGATGCCGCACGGCATTTTCGACCACACGTTTATGCGGGCAGGCGCAAACGCGACTATTGGAAAAGGTGGTTTTGTCAATGTAAGCTGGGAATTAAGTTTCCCTGCATCGGTATCGAAGTCATATCAAAGCATCGCCATTGCGATACCTTCCATTCGTTTTATCTTGAAGTAATCTTGTTTAATTCTTTGATCAACTTGTGTCCTTCATCAGTAAGGTAAAGTTGATAGTTGCGCTTGTCCCATGCAGCGCGTCTCTTTTCGACAAGCTTGTACCCTTTTCTGCTAGCAGATCGTCGGTTATCGGCCAAGCCACCGACTATACTCGTCAAGCTCGATTGTGGTATTCCTGTCAAACGAGAGAGATCAATAATGGACATGCCTTCATTTTTGAATATTTCGCAAAGGCAGAGCATCGATTTCATCGAGAATTCAGGATCAATCTCCATAAAAAGATTAGCTATCTCTTCACAAAGAGCTATCCCTTTTGTCATTGATTGCTTGCTCATTTTCTGGCCTTCTCGTTCGAAACCTGTTCGGTGTATAGATGATACGTATATGCGTACTATCTATTAGTAATTCATTATCCATCCATTGGCAAGAAAAAAAGGGTGAAGCTCCAAACGCTCTGTCCATTTCTACAGATATGGCACGTGATGCACCGAGTTTAAGTAAGAATATCATGGCTCTTCCACTCGTGTTGTTAAAAGTGTGTCACGCAGTCATGTTTCAAAACTCAAAAGCTTGTATAGATAACCTATAGTTGAAAGTCAATAAAAAAATCGCGTGAAATATCAGCGCGGTAGATCACGGTCTTAACGTAGGTTCTTAGCTTTTTGAGAGAAGAAATGGCTATTAATCGGTTTTGGTTATGATGCCTTT
>CAZKXG010000340.1:0-2303 GCA_964556465.1 uncultured Cryomorphaceae bacterium
AGTGCCGTCATAGATCCGACATACCCTACCCCCGCTGTAATTGCAACTGCATTCAGTCGCTTGGTATTCAAAGTATCAGGATAAAAGCTTTCTTGCGCAACCACCTCTTGACTGAGAAGCCAAAAGAAAAGAATCGCCAACGGGATACAATTCTTAATTTTTGAGCTCATTTTTTCTGAGGTCATCAAACTGTTTTCTGAATTTTTCCACTTTGGGCTTTACTACCGCTTGGCAGTATGGCGCACTCGGGTTATTCACATAGTAGTTATGGTGATCTTCTTCTGCTCTATAAAAATTCGTCAAAGGCTCAATTGCAGTCACTACTTGATTTGCATGCAATTCGCTAGAATCTATTGCTGCTTTCGCCAGCTCAGCCAGAGCTCTTTGATTTTCGTCATGGTAAAAAATCACACTTCTGTACTGGGTGCCTACATCAGCTCCTTGACGGTTGAGCGAGGTAGGGTCATGGGATTGAAAGAAAACCAGCAATAAGTCAGAAAAGCTTATCTCGCCGGGATCGAAAATAATTCTCGTTACTTCAGCATGCCCTGTGACTCCATTACACACCTCGCGATACGCAGGATTCTTTATGTAGCCTCCGCTAAACCCAGGATAGACCTGCTTCACACCTTGTAATTCTTGGAAAACAGCCTCCACACACCAAAAACAACCCGCGCCAAAAGTGGCTTCTTGTAATGTACGGCTATCTTGTTTTGATGACTTTTGCACTTGATAATTCTGTTTGACTATTCTATGAACCTCCTTAATCCCCTTGCTCAAGAGCAAAACAAAGGTAGCTCTTAGAATGACTTGTAAATAGCTAGATTCGGATTTATGTTGGTATTCTAGTTACGAAAACCAAAGAAACCACATTAGAATTAGCTTATAAATTCTTCCGATTGAGATCTCGAATTGTTCGAGAAATTCTTGCTGAATTCCTTTAACACTCTCCTGTTAAAATACAGCGCTATCCTTTCCCGTTTCATAGGTCCATAGCATTTATCTTTGATAGTTGATCCCGTCCGAAACGACGCTATACCACATGGCCAAAAAAAACACTTTAAAAACAGGTAGTGCAGCCAAGAAGAAAACCACTTCGGGTAAAAAGCTAAAAATCTCTGATCTACGGTCAGATCGTCGAGTGAAAAGAGTCGGAGGCTTATTCTTATTCTTTTCTTGCATCTACCTATTGATCGCATTTACAGCATTCATGTTTACCTGGAAAGAGGATCAATCCCTTCTTTCTGAGAATTGGTGGGTGGTATTGCGTGAAGGAAATTATGAAGCTGAGAATTGGTTGGGTCCTCTCGGAGCTATGATGGGACACACGTTTATTCATGAATGGTTTGGTGTCACCAGCTTCTTGTTCGTCTTTCTTTTGTTTCTATACGGATTCAAAGTATTGTTTGGAAAGAGCCTTCTCCCAGCCAGAAAGACAACAGCGGCCGCTGTTTTTGCGATGCTGGTCTTTTCACCCGTTTTGGCTTTTTTGTTTGATTCATCCGACTACCAGATTTTAGGTGGACGATATGGGTTTGAAATGAATCATACCTTGGCAGGAAAAGTCGGAACCGTAGGAACGGGATTCTTGCTCCTGTTTATTGCCTTGGGCTATATCGCTATTGTATTTAATCCTTCATTCTCATTTTTAGGAAAGTGGTTTTCTGTGGCTTCCGCCAAAATGGGGACTCTATTCAATTCTGTTGGCAACAAAATCAGAACATCAACTTCCGAATCGGAAGAAGACCTTGACGAAGTCAAGCATTTTGAAGACACCATTGGCGATATGGATAACTTCACCGAAACGAGCGCTGCCGATTTAGCCATGGCCGATCTTGATAATGAGGAAGACGACCTTCCGCTAGAGGTGGAGGAAGCTCCTGAAAAAAATGGAGCAGCTAAAGAATCTCTGGAGTTAGAAGTAGAGTCAGAGCCAAAAACCTCCGAGTTTGACAATTTCGAAAAGGTAGTGAGTAAGCCCCTACCGCCTAAGGAGAACAAAGAAGAATTTACTGTCGAAGCTCCCAAAGAAGAGAAAGCCCTTTCTGATAAGGAGGTGAATCAAAAAGTCAAAGACTTTGGTGAGTATGACCCTACTTTGGATTTGTCGAATTTTCAAATGCCGAGAATTGATCTGTTGGAGGATCATGGCGGTGGAAAAATCACCGTGACTAAGGAGGAGCTCGATGCGAATAAGGACAAAATCGTTACGACCCTTTCCCACTATAAAATTGGCATTGAGAAAATCAAAGCGACTATTGGACCAACGGTTACACTTTACGAAATCGTACCTGAGCCGGGGG
>CAZKXG010000341.1:0-2260 GCA_964556465.1 uncultured Cryomorphaceae bacterium
TTCTCTATGTAGGTGCTGCAACCGAAGTGGAGATGAAAGAAAAGAAAGATCGTGTAGACGATGCACTTCACGCAACGCGCGCTGCAGTAGAAGAAGGAATCGTAGCAGGTGGTGGTGTCGCATACCTTCGTGCACTGGAAACCATCGCATCGATGGAAGGAATAAACAATGACGAAACCACAGGAATAGCTATTGTAAAAAGAGCAGTTGAAGAACCACTTCGTCAGATCGTACAAAACGCAGGCGGAGAAGGATCCATCATTGTTCAAAAAGTACGTGAAGGCAAGGATGATTTCGGATACAATGCTCGCACCGAGACATTTGAAAACCTATTCGAAGCAGGTGTTATCGATCCAACTAAAGTGACTCGTATTGCTTTAGAGAATGCAGGATCAATCGCAGGAATGCTACTTACCACTGAGTGCGTAATTAGCGACATCGAAGAAGAGGGAGACTCTATGCCGGCCATGCCGGGAGGCGGCGGAATGCCGGGTATGATGTAGAAGAGCTGCGTCACTATAAATTCAAAAGGCCATTCACTTTATCGTGGATGGCCTTTTTGTTTGAAATAAATCAAATTTCAAAAAATGGATAAAAAATGAGGAAATGCAAGTGATTGATGTGGGGAGAGCAGGCACCAATATTGTACATGTTGTATAGAGAGTGAAACCTTTCTACTACTAAAAACGAAAAACAACGAGGACCAAAGTCTTCTTCAGAATGAAAGATATAAACGCATCAGGGCTCAAGCAAGCCGATCTTCAGCATTTACTTTCGACTCCCGAGGCCGATCTTCTGGGGGAGATAATCAGACTCAATCATACCATTTACTCCAATACCCTTGATGTCATCAAGGTCTGCTCCATCATTCGGAAAAAACGCAAACGCGTGGCATAACGAATACTCGTCAGTAGCACCTCGGTGATTGACATTCGTTAGCAATCTGTTAAACTCTTTAGGACAGCTCGGCTGAGTCGTTAACTTAGCGTCATGAGCCGCAAGCTAATCGGTATCCTTATTTTACTGGCCATAGTCAGTGTAGCCGGAATTATCGCCACGCAAATTTATTGGCTCGACAAGGCATTTGAAGTTCAAAGAACTCAGATAGACCTTCGCAAGGATCAGGAAGCGGCCGAGGCCAAACAGTTCAATGACCGCGTCACAATTGCTCTGACCAACGTAGCTGACGAGATTCTCACCATCAACGACGACCCTGCGGAACTCTTCCAAGCGGTCAAGCAAATTCGCCCTAATTACTTCACCGTAGCCATCAATGATACGGTGCACCCTTACCTTCTCGAACGCCTTCTGCGAAACGAATTCGAAAGAAGAAATATCCAAGAAAACTTTGAATACGGTGTCTACGATTGCTTTACTGATAGCATCGTTTTTGGTGATTACATTGCCCTGAACGAAGAAGCCGCTCAGCCTAGTAATTCTGAAGCGCCACAAATAAAATGGGAGAAAGACGGCCATTATTTCGGGGTTTTCTTCCCTCACAAGGAGCCATTTACCATTGAAACACCTTCCACTAAAATTTCCACATGGGCATTCTCTGCCCTTATCTCTTTGATCGTTTTTGTTTTCTTCGCCTATGCAGTGTACATCGTACTACGGCAAAAGAGGCTTTCAGAAATGAAAACAGACTTCATTAACAATATGACTCACGAGCTGAAAACACCAATCAGTTCAATCAGCCTCTCAAGTGAAGTATTGCTCAAACCTGAGATCGTTCAACAGCCGGAGCGACTTCACCGATATGCCGAATTAATTTTCAGTGAGGTGCGCAGACTTCGGCTTCAGGTTGATAAGGTATTACAACTGGCCACGCTAGAGCGGAAAAATGTAGAACTCAAACGCGAGACTCTAGACCTTCACGCTATGCTTATAAGTGCCGTAAATACCCTTCAAGTGGCAAATGAGCGAAGTGGGCTGAACATCGACTTAAACCTAAAGGCCGACGACTATCACATCCAAGGAGACGAAGTACACATTTCAAACGTAATTTTCAATTTGCTCGATAATGCCGTAAAATACAGTGATGAAAATCCAGAAGTAAAAATCATCACTCGTTCAAATGAAGATTCGATCGAAATCACTATCAGTGACTGCGGTATTGGTATTCCTAAAAAAATTCAAGGAATATTAGGATTACCTTTTTCGGAATTTGATTCGTTAAGGTGTAGAATAGAAGAACTCACCTACGAAAGACAACAAATCTCTTTAGAATTGGAACAAGTCACCACGGAGCTAAATAAGT
>CAZKXG010000342.1:0-2237 GCA_964556465.1 uncultured Cryomorphaceae bacterium
TGTTCGAGTTTACCCAATAATCCCAACCTCCTATCATCCAGTAATCCATAGCCGGTTGGCTACGGAGGGGGGGCGGCCCGTAAGCTTCCATGAGAAGGCTAATCCCTTCGTTCGTCGTGACGAACACCACATCTTGTCCAACAGACCCGTTCGCCATGCTTCCATTCGCACTCTTCAGTGGAGTTTGCCATGACTCCGGTGCATGTTAGGATCCATTTTGGTGGAAGCTGCCACCTCACTTACGATCTCTCAATGATCCCGGCAAGGATCGGATCAAGCCTATGGACGCAGTCTTCCGAACGAGACGTTAAGCCTATTGTTTAAATGTCGTGTTCGATTCCTTTCACCTATTCAATAATTCGTCGTTTGTTTGCAAATCATATGCTCTACGCCGCGACTCTTCCATGAAAGAGTTCATATTCTTCACCACTCCTCCATAGGGCATGTAGCAACACGGCCAATTTCCTGGCCACAGCAACCACGGCCCGTCGTTTGGCGTTCTTTCCGCCGCGTTCAGCAATGGCCAGGCCAAAGCTTCGCAGATCGCTCTCAGCACCGAATGGGCCAAGAATGAATTGGGCACAGTTGACAAGCAGGCATCGGAGATGTCGATCCCCCGCTTTGGTAATGTGCAACTGCCGGTCGGTGTCTCCAGATAGATCCCGTTTCGGGGCCAATCCTAGAAAGGGGCCGACGGATCGACTTTTTTCAAAACGTTCATGCGATTCAAGCGTCAAGACATAGGCCAGAGCAGTAATCGGACCGACTCCGTGAACTTGCCGTAGTCGCTCGGTCTCTGGATAGCACTCTTTCCCTAAGCGCTCAATTTCTTGGTCACAAACTTTGATCGACTCACTGATTTCTTCCAACACCTGGAACATGGGTGCCAACGTTTTTTTTAGTGCGTCTGGAAGATGCTGCCACGCTTTTCTGTGAAACGTCGATGTGGCGCAGGAAGGCAACCGGAACCCTAGGGACTTGACGACACTGCGCACGTGATTAATCAGATCAATACGACTCTTCTTGAGAGCGTTTCGTGTCTTGATGATCTCCAGATCAATCTGCGCTTGTTCATTCCGATGTTCGACCGGATGAAGGAGCTTTCGGTCAAACCGGGCTAGGCGGGCTAGCATTTCTGCATCCCGAACATCTGTTTTATAATCCGTATCCCATATGGCCCGTAACCGTCGTGCATTTCCCACCAGCACCTCACAGCCCAACTCCTTGAGCTGTCGGCTAATCCACGGGGAATGGGTTCCCGTCTCAACGGCCACTAAACAGCCAGAGTATGGCTTGAAGAACTTTTCAATGGCGGCACGGGTGTTCCTGACACTGGTAGTTTTGGTTATATCGCCCTGTTCATTGAGTATGCAGACCTGATTATGCTTGTCGCCCAGATCCATTCCGATGGTAGTCTTCATTTGCTGGTCTCCTTTTTATGTTTAACACACATGCGAGCTTATCATTGCTCGCAGGAGATCAGCCTTCTCATTCTACCTCACTTGATTGGTTATGCATTTATTGTTTAAACCTAATTGATGGCTTAAGATTTGGACCATTAATTGATGTCAAAGGTGAATATTCAGTATGATTACCTCTTATCATTTTTACTTCTATTTCTTTTCCATCAAAAAGTATTAATTCCATACTGAACGATTCAAGATCGTTTTGGAGAGGGTTCAAATGACAGGAAAATACGCGCCCGACCTCATCCTTTTCAACCTCTTCTAAAAGGCAGGTGTTAATTGTTTTTCCCTTGTGACTTATGACTATAGATTTTGGAGGATTCCCCCCTGTTTCATTTTCGTTATAATATCTAATACGACATCTGTTTAGGTCATTTGTATTCTGTTCGAATGTTAGCGGGATGATTGGTAATACAGGAGGGCCAAATGTGGTAACGACTTCCTCAATTTTTATAGGATAAATTATGTAGTAGTCGGCACCTGATTTGTATGCATAAGTTGGTGGCGCCCAGTGACCAATGCTAATCCCTGCGATCGCCCCTGTTTCGGACCAGTCATACACTTCCGTTTTTAGTAAATTGGAAGAATTGCCGACTTCGTAAAAAGAATTAGTTGTATAAAACGAACACCCCGAAACTAACAGAAGGAGTATGATAGTTGATATTAAATGCTTCATTATATTTCTTCTTTGCATAACGACCAGCATCACTCTGAACCGGCGGAGCCGGTGATAGAGTGCGTGCTCTGGTTGGATTTTTTCTTTATTAGAGT
>CAZKXG010000343.1:0-2236 GCA_964556465.1 uncultured Cryomorphaceae bacterium
ATACCGCCATCGAAAACGGAGGTGGAGAAAATCTTATCCAAGGTGTTCAAATACCCTTTGAGTACTTTGGACAAACTCCTGACAATGACAACTGCTTGCCTCTCACGGCTGAATCTGCAGACTACTTCTTAGAATGTGGTTCGGAGATCGAAGGCACCACGGTAAGTGCAACAGAGACTGTAGGACTAAGTGCCGAGTGCGCTACATTCAATTCTGCTTCACCTAATGACGTTTGGTACTTCTTCCAAGCAGATGGGTCAACGGATTACACCGTAACCATCGATACCAATGCGGCGACATCGGCCTCACTGATGGACGCGGTGCTCTTTATCTATTCGGGTACTTGCGGCAATTTAACGGAAGTAGCCTGTGCTGACGAAAACTTCGGACCAACCTTTACGGGAGAGTCTATCACCCTTGATGCCCCTGCGGCGGGTTTTTACTACGTAAGGGTTATCAGCTATTTCGCTGAGTCGCCATTTGTAGTCAGTTTGACTTGCTCCGGTGGTTGTGAAAACCCCTTTCCTGCAGTCAGCGAAGCCAGTCTTTCTACGACCCAACTGGGCAATGCCTTTGCTACGGAATGGGCTCCGGTTTCAGGTCAAATCGGATGTCAGTTGCAAGTTAGATTTGCAGGTGGGGCTATCCTCGGTGCTCAAATTGTAGGAGGTGCAGGTGCCGATGGGTTCAACATTCCTTTGAATGTGTTGCAACCTGGTACCGACTACGAATGGAGAGTAAGGTGTGGTTGTTCGCAATCGCCATTGGTGGCAGGACCTTTCAGCTCTTGGCAGCCATTTTCTACTCCGAGCGGAGCAGCTTTGGCTTCCAATCCCAATCCTACATCCGGACAGTCCAATGTGACTTTCACTTTGGCAGAGGAAGGATATACTACCTTGGAAGTTTTCGATTTGAGTGGACGCTTGATCGATGGTCTCTTCAATGGGCTGGCAACCTCAAACAATGATTACCGATTCACTTTTGATGGCTCTTTTCTTCCAAACGGAGTCTACGTATATCGACTGACAACCGAAAGCGAAGTAATCAATGAGAAGTTTATGATAGCGCGCTAACCAAAGCAGCTCGCGAATAGTCAATTCTATGAAAGCCGTCTGTAGTTGCAGACGGCTTTTTTTCGTTGATTGAGAGGTAGGTCTTCTAAGAAACATCCTCATAAGTACTACGAGGCAATTTGTATTTTTTGTTCAGAATAGGATAAACCGCAAAGCAATCGACGGCTAAACTTAAATTGATTCTATTCAATTAATTACCTACTTTTCCAGCTTGCTTACTACATTCTGTGCCTAGCGCAGGAACACTAACCCAATCATATGAAAACCAGATTTCTCGTGCTTTGCACGATCCTACTCTCGAACTGTCTCATCGGACAGACTTTCACAAATATGACCAGCTTATTGAATAACACCGGGGGCGGTTCTCCTTGTGTAGCCGATATGGATGGTGATGGCCTCGACGATGTAGTCACATTGTCAGGAAATGATATTTCCATCGATTATCAGCAGCCGGACGGCACCTTTGACCAAGTGATTTACGATGTGAATGCTCAAAACTCTCCTTCTTGGAGTATTGCAGCCGGAGACCTTAATTCCGATGGCTATTTGGACCTTATGTTCGGGGGAGGCTCGAGAGTGTCCTTTTACCTTTCCAATTCCACCGGGACAGCGTATACAGAGCAGTTTATCGATGATTACATATTCAGTCAGCGAACCAACATCGTAGATATCGATAATGATGGTGACTTGGATGCCTTCGCTTGTCACGATGTAGATCTGAGTCACCCATACCGCAATGACGGAACGGGTTTTATGACGGAAGACCAAAGTTTGATCGCTACCGTTCCACTCGCGGGAAACTACGCCAGTGTTTGGACCGACTTTGATAATGATGGCGATATAGACCTCTACATTGCCAAATGCCGATTGGGCTCTTCTCCCGGAGATGTGGAAAGAGAAAATGCCCTATATGTGAATGACGGGAACAACAACTACTCCGGAAATGTAATAGCAGACTATGGCCTATTTGACAACGAGCAGTCCTGGGTAACCATTTTCGAAGATTTTGACAATGACGGGGATATGGATACCTACACGGTGAACCATACCAACCAAAACTACTTGAGAGCAAATGACGGTACGGGAAATTATACCGACGTAAGTGCGGGCAGTGGCCTGGACCTATCCGACATTGGTGCATGGGCCTTGATCGGTGCCGATTT
>CAZKXG010000344.1:0-2204 GCA_964556465.1 uncultured Cryomorphaceae bacterium
TTCTGACAAGAATGTGAAAATCTGCGCTTCGCATGCCGGATTGACCTTGGGTGAAGACGGGGCGACTCATCAAATTCTCGAAGACTTGGGAATGATGAAAATGCTGCCAGGGATGACAGTGATCAATCCTTGTGACTACAACCAAACGAAGGCAGCTACAATCGCAATAGCCGACCATGTAGGCCCCGTTTACCTGCGTTTTGGCCGACCGAAAGTGGCCAACTTCACTCCCGTCGATCAGGATTTTCAGATTGGTAAAGCATTGATGCTTTCCGAAGGAACCGACGTTTCCATTTTCGCAACAGGCCACTTGGTATGGAAAGCTATTGAAGCGGGTCATATTTTGGCGGAAGCCGGCATAAGCGCTGAAATCATAAATATCCATACGATTAAACCTTTGGATGTAGAGGCAGTCATAAATTCAGTGAAGAAAACGGGATGTGCTGTTTCGGCTGAAGAACATATGGTTCTCGGCGGTTTAGGTGAAAGTATCGCCTCTGAACTAGCGAGAAACTACCCTGCACCGATGGAAATCGTTGCGGTAAACGACAGCTTTGGCGAAAGCGGAACACCAGAGGAGCTAATGACGAAGTATGGCATTGATACGCCAAATATTGTCGAAGCCGCCAAAAAGGCTATTGCAAGGAAGTAATGACTCTTCTCCCGTTCACTGGAAACAAATATGAAGTCCGAAGAGCGGGAAATACTTAAAGGTCTCCGAAACAAGCGAACCAAAGAGGCAGCCTTTGTGCAGATGATGAATTTGTACAAAAAGCCGCTCTATGCCCGCGTTCGAGCTATGACGGGAAATCACCCTGACGCGGATGACTCGCTCCAAAATGCCTTTGTAAAAGTGTGGAAGCACATCGACGGTTTTAAAGGAGATTCGGCTCTTTACACATGGCTCTATAGAATTGCGACGAACGAGGCTCTCACACTTATCAGCAAGCGAAACAAGCTGCAAGTGGTTAATATGGAAGAAAGTCATCATAGCGGCGGTCATACAGATGGCCCTGACGGAAGTGAGATCAGAAAGAAACTTGATGAGGCTATCGTAACACTTCCCGAAAAACAACGAGAGGTATTTGAGATGAAATACTTCTCGGAGATGAAGTATAATGAAATGGCTGAACTGACCGGTACAAGTGTGGGAGCCCTTAAAGCAAGTTATTTCCACGCTGTTCGGAAAATTGAAGACTATTTGACAAGTGATTAAACCTTTTTGAACCTCTGGAGTCCAATTGGAGATTCCAGTAATCAACAGAAAAGATGTCAACACAAGACAAAAACGAAAAAGACTACTTAAGGGATTTGGCCCCTCAACTTTTCTCGGAAGAGATGATTGAGGAACGTAAGATTCCCGAAGGATATTTTGATTCTGTCGAAGATCACGTCTTGGCGAAAATCAAAAAGGAACCTGAGCCAAAAGGCAAGGTTCGTTCATTAATCAATTTCAGGAATCTTTCCATAGCCGCAGGACTTGCGCTGTTGTTGGCTTTAATCCCGTTGTTGAATGAAAATAATCCATCGCAAACTTCTGCTGTAGATATCCAGATGGAATCCCTTTCGGAAGACGAGGCTCAACTCTATTTAGCGGAAGAATACGACTTGGAGTCAATAGCAGCCGACATAGCTTTTGAGAGCATCGATATTTCTGACAATGAAGAAATTACCCAAGAAGAAATTTTGAATTACCTACTAGACTCCGAAGTTTCCGAGTCACTTTTATACGAATCGCTTTAAATCGTCTATCATGAAACACACAATAATCACATTACTACTGCTCTTGCCTGCAATCGTTTGGGGACAAATGGGACATCCGTCTGAACTCTCTCCCGAAAAACGAAAGGAAATAGAAGGAATGAAAGTGGCTTACCTCACGACAAAAATGGATCTTACTCCCGAAGAAGCCCAAGTATTCTGGCCGGTGTATAATCAGTTTCGAGATGAGATGGATACACACAGAAGTGAAGGACGAAAAAAGTTCAAAACGTTTAAAATCAATCAAGATGAACTAACGGATGATGAGTTAGTCGAGCACATGAAGTTCAAGTTTGATCACGAACGCGAACGAATCAGTATCGAAGAGCGGTACTTCAAAGAATTCGTTGAAATACTCAGTCCTCAAAAGGTTTTGGCCATGATGGAAGCTGAAGAAGGATTTAAGCGGGAGCTGTTGAAGAAAGTTAGAGGTGATAGAGGTG
>CAZKXG010000345.1:0-2199 GCA_964556465.1 uncultured Cryomorphaceae bacterium
CTTTTCAATCTTGTTTTACGATTTGAGCACTCGGAAATGAAAGCAGTGCGTTCATTTAACAAAGGTCAGCTAATTGCAAGAGGCTATGAAAAGCCAAGGATTAGAAGATAGATCTAAAAAAGCTGAATTAATGTTTAGCCTGATTTTCCTGGTTCAGTTGAGCACGTGAGAAAAGAAACCGCGGGTGGATCGTCGACTCAAGGAAAACCCATCCTCAAATATTTTATATTTTGGACGGTCTCATTCGCTCCTAAACAGTATATTTTTGAGAAGGTATTTGCTATTCGGTATTTTGGTATTGTTGGGCCTCCTGCTATTCACGAGTCCGATTGTAAAAGAAATATCAGCGGGAATAGCCATTCTCTTGTTTGGGATGATTATGCTGGAAGAGGGGTTCAAATCATTGGTATCGGGCCCACTCCAAAATCTCCTCAAGATATCGACCGATAAGCTTTATAAAAGCTTGGGATTAGGCTTTTTAAGCACCGCCATTCTTCAGTCTAGCTCACTTATTTCCGTGATTCTTATTTCTTTCGTGAGTGCAGGATTGATCGGGCTACGGGCAGGTATTGGAGTGATTTTTGGTTCGAATATCGGAACAACCGCTACGGCTTGGCTGGTTTCTACACTCGGGCTTAAAGTTGATATCGCGGGTTTGGCTATGCCAATGCTGGCTTTTGGAATTGTGCTGGTACTGCAAAAATCCAAGAAGCTGAAAGGTGTTGGCCAAGTATTGGCAGGGCTTGGATTCTTCTTCATGGGAATCTATTTCATGAAAAATGGCTTCGACTCGTATAAGGACACCATTAACTTATCTGAATATGCATTGCCTGGTTTTACCGGTCTTCTGGTGTTTACCCTTATCGGGGTGTTTGTCACCTTTATTTTACAATCGAGTAGTGCTACAATGGCCTTGATATTAACCGCTTTGGCAGCTGGTCAAATTACGTATACCAACTCATTGGCGCTGGCCATAGGGGCAAATGTGGGCACGACCATTACGGCGGTGATCGGTTCACTGGGCTCCAACATATTGGGAAAAAGATTGGCGGGGGTGCACTTTGTATTCAATATCGTGACGGGATTGGTTGCATTGGTATCTATCAGTTTATTGGCATATTTAGTTGATCTCATTGCAGGCTGGGTTGGAATCGCTTCCACGAATTTCACGTTCAAACTATCCCTATTCCACACCATCTTCAATATTCTTGGTGTCATCATCATGATTCCGTTTATTGACCCATTGATCAGCACAATGCACCGGGTATTTAAGTCTCGTGCAGAAGATGATCCGACAGTCAAGCCTCAGTTTTTAAACGAAACTGCGATGGAGTATCCACAAACTGCCTTGCTCGCCTTGCGGAACGAAACCGAACTTCTGTTTAGAAATGCCGCATTCCAAATCATTTCCAATGGGATGAACATCCATCGGGCCGACCTTTTCGGAGAAGAGAAGGTGAAGTCGGTCGTAAAAAAATCAAGAAAGCAGATTGATATTAATGTCCAAAAGCTCTACGCACACAAAGTTAAGACCATCTACAGCGATATCATTGAATTCGCCACTTTAGCACAATCCCGTTCACCCGTTTCTCCCGAATTGACCAGACGCTTTGCTCAAATAAAACTAGCCAGCAGAAATATAGTGGAAGCCATAAAAGCCCTAGAGGAAATTCGACCAAACATTAACAAGTATTTGGTGGCGGAGAATATTTACATTCAGCAGGAATACGATAGATTGAGAAAGAAAATTTCAAAAACCCTTCGCGCTCTGTATTCGTTGCAACAAAGTGAAGATTGCGCTGCGCACCTTCCCAAATTGGAGAAGTTGAAATCGAATGCAAAGGAGCGAGATATTTTTATGGACGAATCACTGAATCGATTGATTAGAGAACACAAAATTACAGGCGCCATGGCCAGTTCCTTGATCAACGATAGCCAAAAAGTGGCCTTGATTTCAAGGAAAATGATTGAAGCAGGCGAATTAATTTACATCAATCAGGATACCTTAAACGTGGAAGGGGTTAATGGGGATGCCAATCCTTCATAGTTTGTAATAAATACAGGGATAGAGTTTTCGGGATCAGCTATTACGCAGACTTTTTTGAACCCACATTTCGAGACGTAACCCACAATTAGAAGCAATAGAAAGTAGAATTCCTATATAGCAGAAAATAGCCTGAGTCTAAAAGCTAGGCCTGT
>CAZKXG010000346.1:0-2192 GCA_964556465.1 uncultured Cryomorphaceae bacterium
CGACAACAAATTGCTCAGTGTAAGTAAATTGGGAATTTGAGATTTCAAATACATCGTCCCAAAATTAACCATTGATCGTGCAATTTTTTCGGTTCTTTCGTGTTTTACCACGGAATTGATGTTTATTTTTCGAATTATGGTTTCTCCCAAGTGGACGCTTCTGGCTTCCGGTATGCTCTTATTCTGCTTTCTTGCGCAGTTGGACTCTCATGCCCAGACCAGAAAATACAGCAATGAATTCTTAAATATTGGGGTAGGAGCTCGATCGCTTGGTATGTCAGGTGCGGGTGTAGCCTCTGTAGGAGACGTTACGGCGGGTTATTGGAATCCTGCAGGATTAACAGACATTAATGCCGATCTGGATATAGCCGCTATGCACGCTGAGTATTTCGCAGGAATAGCCCAATACGATTACGGTGCCATCGCTAAAACCATTGACAGCACCTCTGTAATCGCTCTTTCGGTCATTCGATTCGGGGTAGATGACATCCCCAACACCACTCAACTGATCAATGCTGACGGAACATTAAATTACGATAACATCACCACTTTCTCAGCGGTAGATTATGGCTTTATGGTTTCTTATGCCAAAGAGCTTAAAGTGCCGGGACTGTCACTTGGAGCCAATGTAAAAGTCGTTCACCGAATAATCGGAGATTTTGCCAGTAGCTGGGGTTTCGGTCTTGATGCGGGTGTTATTTACCGAAAGGGAAACTGGCGATTCGCCGCTATGGCTCGGGACCTTAGCTCAACTTACAATGCCTGGAATTATTCCCTGGATGAGGAGACTCAAGAGGTTTTTATCGCTACCGGAAATGAGCTCCCCGAAAATGGATTGGAAATAACTTTGCCGCGATTCATCTTTGGTGCTTCTTATAAAAGAGAGCTTGGAAAATTTGCCCTACTCGGAGAAATCAACGCCGCCCTCACCACAGATGGTCAGCGCAATGTTTTGATCAGTGCCGACCCATTGAGCATTGACCCCGTAATGGGTATCGAGGCGAGTTACCTCAATATGATATTTTTAAGAGCGGGAATAGGGAACATTCAAAAGATCAAGACGTTTCAAGGTACTGAGGAATACAGTGTTCAGCCCAATTTGGGTGTAGGGCTTAGATTGGGGAATTTCTTCCTTGACTATGCCATCACCGATATAGGGAATACTTCAGAAGCGCTGTATTCTAATGTGTTTAGTTTACGCTTTAGAATATTTAAGCAGGCTCAGTGAAAAAACTCTACCTCCTAGGTTTTTTACTCATATCGACTCTAATTCAAGCTCAGCCCTTCGGCAATGAGTGGATCAATTACGGACAGAGGTATTACAAATTTTCTATCGCCGAAGATGGCGTTTACCGAATTACATTCAATGACTTAGCCAATGCGGGAATTCCCATTTCCGGAATTGATCCTGATAATATTCAGCTGTTTGCTGCTAACGAAGAAGTTCCCATTTACATTGAAGGTGCGGAAGATGGTTTTTTTAATTCTACCGATTTCATAGAGTTTATCGGGCACAAGAATGACGGTTCTCTTGAGACTTCGCTCTACGACACTCCCGATGACCAACCCAATCCATACTACAGTATCTTCAACGATAGTTTGAATTATTTTCTGACTTGGAATACAACAGGAAATAATCTCCGTTTTCAAGAAAATGATCTATCTGATCTGGATTCGTATGACCCAAGGCAGTTTATCTGGAAGCGATTAAGGCAAGTATATAGCAACGGCTACTACCAAGGCCAATTGGACGCCATTGGTATTTCCATACCCTACTACACCAAAGGAGAGGGCTGGATGAGTTCCCGATTTGGTATTCCGCAGGGCAGCACTTCCATCACCACTGCGTTTAATACTGCAGGGGTTTATCAGGAGCCTGGTGCGCCTGCCGCTGAGGTTTTTTCGGTTTCTGCAGGAGTGTCCAATGCACCTTCGGGAAATGGAAACAACCACTTTCTGCAAATCCGATACGGCACCGAGAATGCTTTGGCGGTAAACTACCAATTTCAAGGCTATGAAGTAAATCGCTTTGATTTTGAGATTCCAAACGGTTCACTTGGCGATCAGTCGACTTCAGTTCGGCATGAGGTTTCGAATACACTGGGTGTAGCTAGTGATTATCAGGCTTTAGCGTCTGTAGAGCTGAATTTTCCGCACGTCACGGACCTGTCCGGTGCAAACAGTTTTGAATT
>CAZKXG010000347.1:0-2189 GCA_964556465.1 uncultured Cryomorphaceae bacterium
GTCCGCGAAAGCGAACCCAAGAAGGTGGCATTTATAGAAGGCCACGGCGAGCTCTCGCCCATTGAAACGCGTAGCTTTCAAAATGAGCTGGAAAAGCACTACAAGGTAGATCGAGTAGATATTGGTGGAATGGTGAACGCGCTAAGCCGAAACGTGGCAGGCGAGGGTAGACGCATCAACCGTTACGACGCGATAATCGTAGCTCGACCCACTGAGGAATTTACCGAGCAGGATAAGTACATCATTGACCAATTTGTGATGCTGGGCGGAAAAGTCATCTGGATGGTTGATGCCATGCAAGTGTCCATGGATAGCTTGCTCACGAGCGATGTTACCATGGCTTTACCATTGCGCACTAACCTAGACGATCTACTCTTCAATTACGGTGTTCGGTTAAACCGTGACATTCTCTTGGACCGCACTTGTGCGCCGATTTCTCTGCTCACGGGCCCACGAGGCAATGAGCGGGCAGAGCTTTTCCCTTGGTATTACAAGCCAATTTTGATTCCCGAAGTATCGCACCCCATTGTGGCCAATGTTGATCCCATTCTCACGGAGTTTATCGGCAGCTTAGATACTGTAGAAGCTGCGGGTATCTCCAAGAAATTGATCCTCAGAACTTCCGAATACACCAAGATTTTAAAGTCGCCTGCGCGGGTGAGTTTCAATATAGTTTCGATTGATCCGGATTTTGGAAACGCCAACAGGCCTAACCAACCGGTGGCAGTATTGCTGGAAGGCGAGTTCGAATCGAATTTTGCCAATAGGCTACCGCCTAATTTCCTCAATGAAGACCTTTTGGATTTCAGGGAAAAGAGTCCGTTGACACGGCAATTGGTCATCTCTGATGGGAATATCGCTGCCAACCCTGTCAACGCAGATGGAACGCGTTTCCGCGAGCTGGGCTTCGATGAGGTCTTGGGGCGAAAAATGTATGGAAACACAGAGTTTCTAATCAATGCCATGAACTACCTGCTGGGCGATGCCACGTTGATAAACGTGCGCTCCAGAACGATAGCCCTGCGTAAACTCGACGACGAGCAAGTCGTTCAAGAGCGGGAGCAATGGCAGATGCTCAATATCGGACTTCCCATTTTACTCACCATTCTTTTTGGTTTGGGGCAATGGTTTTGGCGCAAGCGAGCCTATTCAAAAAAATAATTTCAGCAATGAAGAAAATCGTATTACTGCTTCTCTTAGTGGCTATTTTGGGTGGAATCGCCTTCTATCTTTCCAGTTCAAACGATCCCTTCAAAAGTGAAGGAGTCGAGCAAAGTGATTTTGCCATTGCCGATACCGCTTCAATTGGGAAAATACTGATAGCCGATCGATCGGGACGGGTGGTCAAGATTAATAGAGAGGGAGACCAATGGCTGCTTAATGGTAAATATGCGGCACGTGAAGATGCGGTAACAACGCTCTTGCGCACCTTTAAGAATATCTATATCCAGCGTCCTGTTCCTCGCGAAGCATTGGAGCAAGTCAATACGGTGATGGCTTCTTCCACCAAGAAAGTGGAGATATATGATCTGGACGGAGAACTGATAAAGACTTGGTATGTAGGCCATGCCACCATGGATAAAAAGGGAACTTATATGCTCCTCGAAACCCCGAAGAACGGCAAATCGTCCGTGCCTTATATAATGGATATGAAAGGGTTTATCGGGATGCTCAATACCCGTTTTTTTCTCGATGAGAACGAGTGGAGAAGTACAATGCTTTTGGCCTATCCGGAAATGAACTTAAACGAGATCGAGGTAGAGTACCCAACCGATGAGGCATCATCTTTCAAAGTAAGATACGGTGGAGGAAATGAAATTGAGCTCTTCACGGCGGATGATAATCCGATTGCGGTTTTTGATACCTCTACATTGAAGGACTATATGTTGAACTACAAAAAGATGGCCTTCGAAAACTACAGAACAGGATTGAGCGAAGTTCAAATCGATTCGGTTAGGTCTACCGTCCCTTTTCAAATTATTCGAGTTACCGATAATTCGGGAATGCATGAGATAAAGCTTTGGCCCAAGAAAGCCCCTGACTTTGCGACCGGGCAAAAGGCCGATAGCACGGGTCTCGATCGCGAGAGGGTATACGCCGTTTATAACGACGGAGAGTTGGCTCTTGCCCAAAGGTTTGTGTGGGATAAATTCCGAGCACCACTCGGAGCGTTTGTGTCCAAAGAATAA
>CAZKXG010000348.1:0-2183 GCA_964556465.1 uncultured Cryomorphaceae bacterium
GCTGATTCTTTCTGGCATTGTAGTGCTTGCTGGCAATAAAAGTACTGTAAGCCTGCTGAATATTATGCTTTATCTCATCGGTTAACATCTAAGAGGGGCTGCTCATCGCTCAAATTAAAGGGAATGATTATCTTTTGCAGAATCATACGATACATCTTACCAAGGTCCAGAAGGCATTTTAGCACAGCCCATTTTCATATCCTTGCATCCATCCTGGCTTCAGGGTGGATTTAATTCTAGAATGGATACAAGCCCCTACCTGATGAGCAAATGCACTCCTCGTTACCAATAAGAATAGGTACTTTACATGTCGCACCTCACTCTCGACAAATCTGATCAAGTCTATACCTTACGCTTAAACGACCTCGCCACAGATAACACCTACACCAATGATGTACTGGAAGAATATTTTTCGTATTTGGATGAAGTCGAAGCAAGCTCAGGAAACGCCAGTCTTGTGATCACCAGTAGTCATCCGAAAACCTGGTGTAACGGCATTAATTTGGAATGGTTCATGAGCCAGGTTCCAGACGAACAACTTAAACTGATTAAAAACATGGAGCGCCTCTACCTTCGCCTGGCAACACTGAACTTACCCACTATTGCCTGCATCACCGGAAACGTGTACGCCGGTGGCGCAATAATGGCTTGCACAGCCGATTTTCGCTACATGCGTTCAGACAGAGGAAGGTTCTGCTTTTCGGAAGTGGATGTAAAGCTGCCCTTTTCTCCCATTATGATTGAAATCATAAAACTCCTACCGAACAATCAAGCCTTGAACGAATTAGCGTTAACGGGCGTTAGATGGGGAGGGGAAGAGTGTCTACCCAAACAGGTTGTTGATGGGGTATTCCCCGAAAATGAACTTTTTGAACAATGTATGGAGAAAGCTCGCTTCCTAGCTACAAAAGATAGAGGCACCTATACCACCATCAAACACAGCTTGAGGAAAGAGGTCGTTGCGTTGAAGAAAGCTAATTTATAAGGCCTTACTGGAGATAAGGTCGCCCCCTTATAACCAAAAAAAGAACGATTTCAAATATCGGCCACTACGCCGTGGCCGGTATTTAGCATCGTTTCAAACCCATAAAACTGACCAGCTATAATAAGCTACGGAGCGCCTCTCACTTCTTTGACATCCTCTAACTTGATAAAATTCTCCATAGTGCCCGTGCCAAAACGCTTCTCCAGAGAAAGCTTCTTATTATTAACACTTAAAAGTTTTCCCTCTTCCTTTTTAGCATCATTTTTTTCAACAATAACCATTGTTCCAATTTTGGCACTCAGTGATTCAGCGAGAAGATCCATTTCCTGCTGCTTTTTTCTAACCCGTTCTCTTTCTTCCAAAATATGCAGCGGGACTTCCTTCACTTTGGCTTCATAAATGTTTCGAGACGGCTCCTCATTTGAGGCTGGCCCAACCGCTATTAAGCTACTCTCCACCTGACTTATTGGGCTCGCTACGGATGCTTCTTGAGATTTTGGGAGTTTCTGGGTAGATTGTTTTAAATCGATGCCCTCCTCCTTATCACTTGAAGCAACCGGAGCGGGCGTTTCTAGCAAATCATCCATTGACATAGATTCATCCACTTCTTCATCTTGCCAGAAAGAAACTTCGTCAACAGCAGGATCAGCAACACTGCTTCGTTCACCCACTGCAAGTTCTTCAGTGAGAGTAATCACGGGGATACTATCCGGCATTTCTTCCATCGATGTATCCACATCACCAGGGTGGACCTCGTCTAGGGGGCCGTCCGATACAGCAGTCGAAGGCTCGAGTATTACTAGCTCAGAGTCATTGCTACTTTTTTCTTTTTCGACACTAACAAGAGTTGCATTTTCTTTACTTGTTTGGCTGCGAGGCGAATTTGCTTTTTCCACCAGTACCGGTCTCTTCCCTATCGTACTTTTTGTTCGCACAACACGATTTTGATTTAAGTCCTCGGAATGAAAAATACCAATATCTAGACCAGAATATTCAGCAACTTTCTGTGGGTATTCAATCGCCACACCAGCCCCTAAAAGAACCAAACCTAACACCTGATAAAAAACAAGGGCACCAAATTTTAACCGACTAATAATAAAGTTAACAAAAACGAGAGGAGGGAAAAACAGCATGATTAGCGCTAAAAATTTCTGCGTCGAGAATACCCTGAATATGTATACAAATAGGGCTAATACAT
>CAZKXG010000349.1:0-2167 GCA_964556465.1 uncultured Cryomorphaceae bacterium
GCCTTCTACTGGGAGCCACCTTTTGTTCCGCTGAATCTGGAAGCCTTACTCGACGGGTTGCTGCGCATGCAAGTGGGAGAGGACTTCTATCCGGGCGATCATTCGCCTTCGGATAACTTTCCTTTCACCAAGCCCGGCAAGAGAGGTCAGATCAACGCGGCATCTCCACTTACCAAAATTGGTATTCTCGATAAACTCAAAGCGATCAACCCTATGCCTGAAATACTTTGGGTGCGGGGAGGTAAAGACAAAATCGTCTCGGACCAATCTTTCTTTGACACGGCCGTGCTCGGGAAAATGGATTTGATTCCCAACTATCCGGGCGAAGAGGTTTGTCCCGCTCAGCCTATGGTCGCCCAGACGCGCTATGCGCTGGAACAGATGCAGGCCAACTTTTCCGAATTTGTAATGGTAGACTGTGGTCACTCTCCTTATATCGAACTGCCAGAGATATTTCTAACCGAACTCAACGAATTTTTGAATGAATAGCTTCTCCGAAATATGGCCCACCTTGCTGATGCTCGTCGTATTGATGGGAGTCATCTTGGTTGTCGTTTTTCGCGGAGCGAAGAAAACGGGCAATATCGAAGATTATGCCTTGGGAAGCTTTGCTTTTTCACCTGCGGCAGTAGGGCTGGCCTTAGCCGCTAGTATGACATCGGCTGCAACCTTTATCATCAACCCCGGGTTGATTGGACTCTACGGAGTGTCGGGACTTATCGCTTACGCCTTGGTACTTCCTGCAGCCGCTTTTATTTCTCTGGTGGTGCTCACCAAACGCTTCCGAGCCCATGGCACCAAAGTAAAAGCGCTCACTATGGCCCAATGGATGGCCAATCGGTTTGATAGCAAAGCATACGGCACCGCTTTTTCGGTGCTATCTCTTTTGCTGGTTACCTTTATCGTGCTTATTGTGGTGGGCTTGGCACAGCTGCTAGCCGCTCCGCTTGGCGCCGATCCCATCTATGTGATGGTAGGCATTGTGCTCTTTGTGTTCACCTACATGATGTTTGGCGGAGCCAATAGTTTGGTTTACACCAATACCATCCAAGCTTTGCTCATGCTCATCGTAGCAGTCATTCTGCTGGTGTCTGGCAGGGAGTATTTTGCCGACGGCTGGTCGGGATTTATGGCCACGCTCGGTGCGATCGATCCGCAACTGACCAAACCCGTCAATACGGATAGCTTTCTGTTCAGAGACTATTTTGAGATTGTATTCTGTCAAGTAATCATTGGTGTAGCGGTGGTTTGTCAGCCGCATATCATTACCAAGTCGCTTATCCTCAAGCAAGATTCACAACTCAATAAATACCTGATTACCGCCATCTCGACCATGGTGATTTTCTTCATTGTGGTGATCGTCGGTCTCTACGCGCGCATCACCTTCCCCGATATGACCTTGAACGGTGCGCCGCTACCACCCGATCAACTGGTGCCTGCCTACATCGTCGAGAATTTCAACGTGGCAACGGGTCTGATCGTCACGCTCGGACTGATCGCCGCAGGAATTTCCACCCTCGAAGGACTGATTCAAAGCTTGTCCATCACCTTTACCAATGATCTGTTCTTGGCCAACTCAGGCAGCATGCGATCTTGGTCCAATTCGAAAAAAATCAGGTTGAATCGATTCGTGATTGTAGGACTCGCGGTTTTAACCATTTTGCTCAGTACTCGACAAATTGTCAATCCCGACTTGAGCGTCGCCATCTTTGCGCAAAACGGAGTGTACGCTTTTTTTAGCGCCGCTTTCTTCCCGTTGGTGATGGGAATGTTTTCCAAGAAAACCAGTTCTATCGCCGCCATTGGGGGATCGGCAACCGCCATTTTGGTACACTTTTCGGTTTATTACGGAAACATCGGTCCCTATATGCAGGGAACCATAAATAACCCTGCCGTAGCGGCCACTTATGCCATTTTACTTTCTACCTTAGTGGGTATAGTGGTTCTCGCTTTCGCGAAACAGCCAGATCTTGTCTCACCTCAAACCGAAGCATCATGAGCGGTCACGATTGGTTAGCAAAATGGGCACTGTATTCTCCCAAAAAGGCGGCTATTGTGGAGCCAAGTCGCAAGGCAACCTATGCCGACTTGAATGCTTTGGCAGCTACCTATTCGGGTGCGCTGCACGAAAAGTACAATTTGGTAAAAGGAGATCGAATCGCCGTTT
>CAZKXG010000350.1:0-2152 GCA_964556465.1 uncultured Cryomorphaceae bacterium
TTGTCGCAAAGGCCGTCAGCTTCCGAGATGTTCTTCAGCGATTTTCCGTCAAAGATGTATGCACCTCCGTTGGTGCCCAACCAGATGTTTGCCTTGCTATCTTCCATGATGGAGTGTACCATATTTGTGCTTCTTACAAAGTTCACCGAGTCTGATTCCGACTCGGGAAGATCAAAGGTGGAAAACGCGCTGCCATCATAGGTGGAGAGACCATGAGAGGTGCCGATCCAGAGCAGTCCTTTGCCGTCTATGGCCAGGCTGTGCACATCGTCGCTTACCAATCCGTCCTTTTCGTGGTAGTTGGTTATGGCCCCATTCTGCCATTTTGTAACGCCGCCATCAGTACCCATCCATAAGGTGCCGTCTTTGTCCTCAGCGATTTCTCTCACATCGTTTCCTGCTACTCCCTGCTCAGTTGAGATATAGACCACTGTATCGCCATCGTATCGAATCACGCCCCAACCTTTGGTACCAAACCACATGATGCCATTTCGGTCTTGGTGAATGTCGTTGGTCCACGCGCGTATTTCCAATCCGGCTTCGTTCTTGGGGTTGTTTCCGTTTTCGTATCCGTACAGTTCGTGTCCGGGCGGAAGATCACTTGAAATATTGACTTCTTCTGAAGTATCCTTTTCATTCACCTGTGCTTGGCAAGACATTATGCTGAATACAAATAGTAGGAAGAGCAATCTAAACGGAAATCTCATAATTGATTTTGTATAGTGCTAAGGTACGGTCACCATTGCCGGAAGGCTATTACCAAATGTAAAAGGATGTAAAGGCCGTGTAAAACGTAATGTCTGTGAGGGTTTTGTCGCTTAATCTTGAAATCGTCTTAGTTCAGTTTTATCAAATCGCCATTCGGGTGTATTGATTTCCTCGACTTCTTCCAATTTGTACCAAGGGCTCAGTGCAGCATCATTCGGATTGGTGAGTATATGCATTTCTTGCGCGGGCATGTAGCTTTGTGCCAGTAAGTACACGCTTTCATCGGTATCGGGGTTGACGGCCATATCGATCACTATAACGGCATGCCCCGGAGACCCTCCTCGAATAAACACATCTCCGATTTGCATTTCTGAGAGTTCGACCCGTTTCAATTCATTCACCAATGATGCTGTTCCCGCATAGCTAAAGACCATTTCCAGGTATTTCCAAAAGGTTTCATAGCTGGTGGATGGTGATGCTGAATTGACCCATTCAACGTTGTTTCCATTTACCTTGATTCGCTGTCCGTTTCTCCATTTGCTATACTCAGCGTTGAAGCCATTCACAAAGTTGAAGTGAATCTTATCATACTGCTTGGTACTCCAAAGGTATTCGGCGCGCAGGCGCATTATGGCATCAGCGCATTGATGCAAATCTCTATCGCCAATAGGAAAATCCAGCACAGCCGCCCAATAACCACGGTCTTGTTTTTCAGAACCATTGTACAGCTTTACCGCCGTGCCATGAGGTTTTAAAGGTAGGGCACGCAAGTATGTTTGAAACCTTTCGGACCTATCGCCTCTGGGAAAAAAGCTTGTGCGGTCGAATCCTTCGGGTGAAGTGAACCTTGATACTACGGTCATTCCTTCAGGATCGACATGGGGATTCTGCTCGACCTTCTCTCTATCGGTAGATTGCGCAATTTCAGAATCGGCTGAAGCCAATACTGCTACAGATTGATCGGTAGAGAACTCAGGGCTGCAGGCACTTACCAATATCATAGTCAGGCAGATTAAGGTTAGAGTAGAAAATCTCAGAACCCGATTGCTTGCAAAAACGGTAGGTGGTTGTGGAAATAACATACAGGCTTTTTTAACGCAGATATGCAGTCTATTAGTGCGCATTTGCAGAGAATGACACCATTACCGTTTAATCTCCCCCTCATAAATCCCCACCCAATCGTCTACCGTCATCTTCTCTACGAGTTGGCCAATCAGTTCATACGGTATATCATCCACCTTCTTAAAGCGGATACAGCTCTTGCCCATATCCAACTTCGTTTTACAGTGCTTTGGGTATTCGGTGGTAAACCACTTCATCAGCTCAGGATTGGCATAGATGCCCATGTGGTAAAGCGCTATGAAGTTCTTCTGCGCCGCCAGGTTCATAAAAGGGAGCGGGAGGGAAGTATCGCAATGATACCCGTCGGGGTAGATGCTCTTTG
>CAZKXG010000351.1:0-2148 GCA_964556465.1 uncultured Cryomorphaceae bacterium
GATCACCGCAACGGATTATCATCCCATCGACGAAACCACTGTAATGAGTATTTCAGTGAGTTTCTACAAAGACCGAAATGGGACTGTCTACACCAAAAATGTTGGAGTGGATGAAGAGGTTAGTTTTGATCCTGCTGCCGATATGTCGACTGATATGGCGTTAAAGGCAGCTAAGGCTTGGTTTGAAAAATAGTTCTCGGTAATTTTCTTGACTAGACAGAATGTAGATTTGACTTTCAAAAACACCAAAACACCATATTGACCGAACTCGAAAAATACATCCACTCACATCTCGGAATAGCTCCGAGTGATGTGGTTAAAGTTGCCTCCTTTTTCTCCCACTCAAAACTGGCGAAAGGCGAATTCTTTGCAAATATTGGCGAGCGCTGCGATCGGTTGAGTTTTGTCCAATCGGGATTCGTTCGAGTCTTTGCTTACGCCGATTCAAAAGAGATCACTCAATGGATTTCTTCCAAAGGTTATTTCATTGCCGATCTTTCCAGCTTAGTTTTTGGGACACAATCACGCTGGAATATACAAGCCATTTCCGATACGGAGCTTTTCACCATTGAAGGTGAAGATTATAGAAATCTGGCCAATATTGTTCCCAACTGGCCTGCCATGGAAAAGCAGTTTATCGCCTCTTGCTTTGTGACCTTAGAAAATAGAGTATTCAATCACCTTTCACTAAGTGCGGAGGAACGCTACGATCAGCTTTACAGCTTCAATAAGGATTTATTCCTGCACGTTCCTCAACAGTACCTCGCTTCTATGTTGGGTATGACTCCCGAAACATTCAGCCGAATCAGGGCCAAAAAAGTTTCTTGATATAGATCAAGCGAATAGCAAACGGTATACTCCAACTTTGCCACAGCAAACAACAAAACATGGCAAAAGAACTATTCACATCGATTTACATCAAAGCTGATGCAGCATTGGTTTGGCAAGTATTAACCGATTTCGAGAAATATCCTGAATGGAATCCATTGATCACCTCCCTCGAAGGCGAAGTAGCCGTAGGAAAGATCATAACGGCTAAGATTTCGGGAACAACATTCAAACCCGAAGTGCTGGTTTTCGAAGAGAAGAAAGAGCTCAAATGGCTCGGAAACCTTTGGTTCAAAGGACTCTTTGACGGAGAACATCGGTTTTTTATTACCGAAAACGAAGGCGGCGTGTGCTTTGAGCAAAGCGAAAAGTTCAGTGGCATACTGGTTCCTGTTTTCTCGAAATGGATTGACAAGAGCGTCATGGAGCAGTTCAATGAAATGAATCTATGTCTTAAAAACAGATGCGAAGGTCTTTTTACAGAAGCCCGACTTCATTAACTTAGTTCGATCATTATATTAAACTGATATGGAAACCGAACTGAACAAAGAGAATGCAATCGCCTTCTATAAAATGGCATATCTAGGTAAACCCGCAAAGGCGGTGGAGCTTTATGTTGGTAAAGAATACATCCAGCACAATCCCGATGTAGCTGACGGCACGCAGGGCTTTATCGACTACTTTGAGCGAATGCAAAACGAGTATCCCGATAAGTCGATTCAGTTTGTAAGAAGCATCGCCGAGGGTGATTTGGTTGCACTTCACACCCATCAGGTCTGGCCTGGGGATGATCAGTATATCACCATGGATTTCTTTCGATTTGACGAAAAGGGAAAGATTTGCGAACACTGGGATGCCATTCAAAAAATTCCTGAACAATCAGCGAATCCGAATACGATGTACTAGTCAGCGAAATCTGCGGTGAGTGTGTATCAATGTGATTAAATGATCAAATAGAAATTGAAGCTGGCAAGACGAGTAGCAAACGACTAGTGCAAAATTCTATCTTCGCCACATGTCTGATGAATCAACTTTCTGTCCCGAATGCAAATCACCTTACGGTTATCCTACAGGAACTGGTCTAATGGCTTGCCCGGAATGCGGCTATGAATGGAACCCTGAAGAACTGGCCGAGGAAAGTTTGGTGAAAGATTCCAATGGAAATGTGCTCAACGACGGTGATTCGGTAATTGTGATTAAGCAGCTTCCTGTAAAGGGTTCTTCTTCGCCAATAAAAGTCGGCACCAAGGTCAAGAACATTCGACTAACCGACGGAGATCATAACATAGCCTGCAAAATCGATGGCTTTGGAGCAATGGG
>CAZKXG010000352.1:0-2148 GCA_964556465.1 uncultured Cryomorphaceae bacterium
AAACTATGGAGGATTTTGTCTTGGTCTTTCAATTCTCGACCATCGGCTCCCAAACCGTTTCGCTTGATTTCAAGCGATTGGCAGGCTTTCTGAAGGGCTTCTTGGAAACTTCTTCCGATTCCCATCACCTCTCCTACTGCCTTCATCTGAAGACCCAACTCTCGATCAGATCCTTTGAACTTATCGAAATTCCAACGAGGAATCTTGACGATGACGTAGTCAAGTGTTGGTTCGAAAAATGCAGAAGTGGTCTTCGTTATCTGGTTTTTCAATTCATCCAAGTGGTAACCGATGGCCAACTTGGCAGCAATTTTCGCAATCGGGTATCCCGTTGCTTTTGAAGCCAAGGCCGAAGACCTCGACACACGCGGGTTGATTTCAATGGCGATGATGTCTTCCTTTTCGTCAGGGCTCACAGCAAACTGCACATTGCAACCTCCCGCAAAGTTTCCGATGGAACGCATCATTTTAAATGCCATATCACGCATGCGCTGATAGGTGCGGTCGCTCAATGTCATAGCGGGCGCTACGGTGATACTATCCCCGGTATGGATTCCCATGGGATCCATATTCTCAACCGAACAGATGATCACCACATTGTCATTGTCATCGCGCAAAAGCTCGAGCTCAAATTCCTTCCAACCGAGCAGAGCCTTGTCGATCATCACCTCGTGAATCGGCGAAACATGAAGCCCTCTCGTCAAAAGATTATCAAAGTCTTTCTGCTCATGAACGATGCCAGCTCCTGCTCCACCCAAAGTGTAACTGGATCGAATGCAAAGTGGAAAACCGAATTTTTGTGCAATCTCTTTCCCTTCCAAAAAGGAATTGGCAGTAGCCTGAGGAGCCATTGGAATATCGATGGACTCCATTAATTTTCGAAATGCCTCCCGGTTTTCCGTTACATCGATGGCGTTGATATCAACACCGATCATCTTCACACCGAAGCGCTCCCAAAGACCTAGCTCATCGCATTTGATGGCGAGGTTCAGCGCCGTTTGTCCTCCCATGGTGGGAAGTACCGCATCGATATTGTGCTTTTGGAGAATCTCTTCAATCGATTCGGGCTCCAACGGTTTTAGGTAAATATTGTCAGCCACTACCGAATCGGTCATGATGGTGGCAGGATTGGAGTTGATCAAAGTCACTTCAATACCTTCTTCGCGCAAAGAGCGCGATGCTTGAGAACCTGAGTAATCAAACTCACAGGCTTGGCCGATTACAATGGGGCCGCTACCGATAATTAGTACGGATCGAATGCTTCTATCTCTAGGCATAACAGTGTTTTTGAGGAAGGTGAAGAGGAAAAGTATGGGAAAAAAGCGTCAATTGGGCGAACAGAATACGTCGATGTGCCTAAATTTTGCTTCATTTAGGACGCGAAAGTAATTGATTTTTTCCTTCTGAAGTGGAATACAAACCAACAGTTCAAGAGAAGTTATTTACACATGGTGAATTACGCCTCAACTATGCTATTTGGGGAGAGGGCAATCAGCCGCTTCTTGCCTTCCATGGTTTCGGTCGAACCCATAGCGACTTCATTCGCTTTACTCGTCCATTTCACGAGACTTTCAAGGTTTACTCTTTCGATATTTTCTTTCATGGCAAAAGCGATATCAGCTCCCGTTCTCCTGATGGTAAGCCACTTTCAAAAGAAGAGCTAAAGAATTTGATTGAAGCTTTTCTACTCCACGAAAATCTGAGTAGAGCTTCGCTGATGGGCTATAGCCTGGGAGGCCGAATCTGCATGTGCATTGCCGAGATATTGCCACAACGCATTGACGCACTCTACCTCTTTGCCCCCGATGGATTGATTGTGAACCGCTGGTACGCTCTCTTGAGTCATTACGCGTTAGGCCGTGTGGCCTTTCGGCAATTCATCAAATTCAATGCACCCTTTTATTGGATTCTGAAAGTGCTGCACAAAACCAAACTGATCAGCACCAAGCTGCGCGACTTTGTCAAATCGCAAATCAAAACCCGCGAGAGCCAAGTGCAGGTCTATTCTGTATGGACGTTCTTGAGAAAAATTGAGCCTGACTATGAGAAACTCGGCGCAGGTATGCGGGAGTATGGTATCACTGCCGATCTCTTCTTCGGGCTTTATGATAAAATCATTCCCGAGAAAAATGCACGGAAATTCAGAAA
>CAZKXG010000353.1:0-1332 GCA_964556465.1 uncultured Cryomorphaceae bacterium
CTGGTTGGTACACATTTGCTACTGCATTTGGTCAAGAAGCATAAACTCGTTCGGGCGATTCATCGTGAAGGGAGTTATCTTCAAAGTGTCGAGAAGGTCTTTTCATACTACGAAGAAAATGCAACTGAGTTATTTCAAAAAATTGAATGGGTGCTTGCGGATGTGAACGACATTCCCGCTTTAGAAAAAGCTTTTATAGACATCGAACATGTTTATCACGCCGCTGCAATGATATCTTTTGATCCGGGAGACTTCAGACAATTGATGAAGGTAAATGCCGAAGGCACCTCTAATATTGTCAACTTATGCATTCAAAACTCCATCAAAAAGATATGCTACGTCAGTACCATTGGCACCATAGGAAGGTCTCCCAATGGCAGTGCCGCCGATGAAGAAAGTGAATGGAGCGATGATACTATCAATGTATATGCCCAGTCGAAATATGCCGCAGAAATGGAAGTATGGCGCGGCTCACAAGAAGGATTATCGGTTGTCATGGTCAACCCGGGTGTTATTATCGGCCCGGGCTTCTGGAATACCGGAACCGGGGCATTATTCAAAACAGCCAGCAAGGGGTACCGCTATTATCCGCCAGGGGGAACAGGCTTTGTTTCAGTCCATGATGTGATACGGATGATGACGTTTTTAATGGATTCACCGTTTAGCAACCAAAGGTATATCGCAGTAACCGAAAATCTCAAGTTCAAAGAAATTCTCTCGCGAATGTGCCCGCTTCTTGGCAAATCGAAACCATCAACAAAATTGAGGTATTGGCAATTGGAGATCGGAAGGATTCTCGATATTTTTTGGGATTTCTTTACTGACTCAGGTCGCAAACTTACAAGAGCCGCCATTCATTCTATGAAACATAGAGATCATTATTCGAACAAAAAAGCACGAGAGGAATTGGATTTTGAATTTGAACCTTTGGACCAGGTCATCGAATTTTCATGTGAACGCTTTAGGGAAGAGAATCAGTAGTGCCCGTTGCTTCTCTTTTAAATTCTCGCTCCTTGACCTCTAGGCTATCTTTTACTCTTTTTCGCTCTTCGATTTCCTCTTTTTCAACTTCAAGCCTAGTTTCCACTTTTTCATAGATATCGGCATACTCCTCAGGTAGCGAAGCGTAATAGCGATCACTATCTGAAAACTGGGTGCTATCTATGCCGTATTTTGCGTACAGATAAGGCATTGGTTCAACTTTATTTTTCTGTAATATCCCCACATTGGTTGTTTTGGCAGCATTGAGAACGGCCAAGTCTCTGAGAATTTCCACCATTTTTTCTTTCGGAATCAGATTCTCAGGTTGCTCCATTAATTTTTCTGCACAGG
>CAZKXG010000353.1:1342-2142 GCA_964556465.1 uncultured Cryomorphaceae bacterium
GCTGCGATAAGTAGAATTATCTTGTTCATAATTACCGGTCAAAAGTCAGGCGTTGGGCGTGACGTTCTGGAGAAAAACTTCCGTTTTCATAGGCTAGGTGCCCGTTCACGAACGTCTGCGTTATTCTAGACCTAAAGGTGTATCCGTCAAAAGGCGACCAACCGCACTTGTAATGATTAGTGTCAGCCCTTGACTCCCACTCATTGTCTAAATCCACCAATACCAAATCTGCAAAATATCCTTCTCTAATAAATCCTCTTCTTTCTATGTCGAACAACCTGGAAGGGTTGTGGCACATCTTTTCCACCAGTTTTTCCAACGATATGGTTCCGTCATGATATTTCTCCAGCATAGCTGGTAAGGCATGTTGTACCAAAGGACCTCCAGAAGGAGCTTTGGTATATGTATTCTGTTTTTCTTCCAGAAGATGTGGTGCATGATCCGTGGCGATAACATCGATACGATCGTCCAACAGGGCCTCCCACAATTTGGAGCGGTCTTCTGCAGTTTTTACAGCGGGGTTCCATTTGATCAAGGTGCCTTTTGTATCATAATCCGCATTCGAGAACCAAAGGTGATGAATACAGACTTCAGCGGTAATTTTTTTGTTCTCCAAGGGAATATCGTTACGGAACAACTCCATCTCTTTTCCTGTTGAAAGATGAAAGACATGCAACCGCGCACCAGTCTTCTTTGCCAAAGCGATGGCCTTTGAGGAGGATAAGTAACACGCTTCTTCACTACGGATCAAATGATGGTATTTCACGGGAATGTCATCGCCGTACTCACTTTTGTACTTT
>CAZKXG010000354.1:0-1193 GCA_964556465.1 uncultured Cryomorphaceae bacterium
AGTGCGGGTGTTTTTGAAGGTGATGTTTGGCAAGGGGGAGTTCAGCTGCAAGCGCAGAGCGGAGCGGGAGAAGCGGCAGACTATTTTGAATCTGCCGGGGAAAGGGGTGCGGGTGGTGTTTGGGGGGCAAGTAGTTAATGATGATGAAATTAACGTGGCGTGAAATGGTCCTAACAATTATTCAAATCCGGGAGCGGGGATGTAACAAGCGAACCATCTTGGTCATAAGTAACACCATGGCATCTCTGATGAACTAATTCCAGAGACTCCATGATCGAGCCGGGCTAAATTTTTTCGGGGAATTCTTGATTCCCTGCTTCTCCCAAGTACATTGGCTGCTCGAATCCAGAAAATTCCGGCAGCCATTCCACGTCATAATCATCTGCGTTGTAGTGATATTCCGTTGTAGAAAAGATGATCTGTGCTTGATTGCTACGGCAAATACTTTTCAATCTAGAGACAAATCTAGCGAAATCCTTAGTTTCGATATCATGCTGCCGTGGTGTATCAAATATAAGAAACTCAATCGGAGTTCGCCCCATAGAAATAACCAACTCAAAAAAAGCCGCCCTAAGCGCAAGAACTGCTCGTAAAAGAGTGCTCCCACTAAATTGGGATAATTTTTCTTTCCCAAATAAAACGTTATAGTCAGAATCGATTTCAATCTCTCTTGAAACATTTTTCGTGCTTAGAACATCTAGCCACTCGATAACCTTCTTGCGATATGAGTTCCTAAACTCTAGAGATTTAACGTCATTTGAGCTGCTTCCAGCTTCGAAAGAGGAGATATCGCTTTGGAGGTTTCTGCGCTCATTAAGCAATCTAACATAATCCTCTTTCTCGGATTCGATCCTTTCTTTTATGTCTTTCTTGCCTTGTCGATCAATAATAGATCGCGTTATTGTGCTTATTGTGGCAATCAATGAGCTGGCTTGTGAATTTTCTTTGGCGTCAATAAAGTTTTCTTCGAGAGAAGATATTTCCCCTTCAAGTTTGTGCATCCTGGCTTGATATTCTTCTACCCGCATCCTTTGAAGGTTCGTATTTCTCTCCAAGTCCTTAATTTGGTCGCGAAGATAAAGCAGGCTCTTACCATAAGACTCTGAGCTAGTCGTAAAGAGTCCACAGCCTGGAGCTGCGCAGATATCCGTAAAAGAGCTGAAAATTCTTCGAGACTCCTCATTGAGGGATAA
>CAZKXG010000354.1:1266-2137 GCA_964556465.1 uncultured Cryomorphaceae bacterium
TCAAAACTACTGCGAAGTTTATCAAGCTCGGATTTTAAAGTATTGATTTCTTCTTCCATCTGTTCAGAAGTCACGCCGTCGGAGCCAAATTGGTCTTCAAGGCTGCGAATGAATGCTTCTTTATTAACGATTTGAATGTTTATTGAATCAAGGTCCCTCTTCTTGTTAATGATAAGCCGCTTGGCCTCGAAAGAATGTTTTGGTGAAATTCCGAGCGCTAGCCTGACCATTTCCGTGTACTGGTCTTTGATAAAGCTTGCTGGAGCCTTGTAGGCGCTAGTGTATCCTGCATCTTGGTCTATATAGAAAAGTGGCAGGAAGGCTGAAATGTATGGATAAGTGGGTTCGTTATTATTCGTGATTAATGTGAGCGTAGATAAACCGAGTCTTGAAAAAAGGTAGTTTGAAACTTCATGTTCGTTGTAGAAAACTTGGGCTTCTTCCTCGCTAGTCTCATAGACCTTGATGTAAAATTTATCAGAAAACGATCTCTCGAATTTGAATAGAACTCCTTCATGCTCTACAGAAAGAGTGACGGATGCACATTTCTCAATGACATCATCCCTGTAGCGAACCGGATAACCAAGGGCGTATGCAATAGAGTGAATGACGGGGGTCTTTCCCGATCCGTTTGGTCCATAGAGCTGGGTAATGTCTTTGCCAAATACAAGCTCCTTCGAGCTCCATCCGCCCTTCCCAGAAGGATTAATTTTTAGCTTAATTAGTTTCATTACAAATCCATCGAAATTTTTAAATATGACTAACTCGCTTATGTAATCAAATCCTATATAAAAGACAAAACACAACAGCATTCCAATTATAAATGAGATACTCTGATTTTCGGTTATGGAAGAAGATAATACACCTATTG
>CAZKXG010000355.1:0-850 GCA_964556465.1 uncultured Cryomorphaceae bacterium
GGAGGAAATTGGCTTAATGACGGAAAACTCTCTTTTACCTCCTTAAGGGGCGAACATGATGGCAATGCACGTTTGGAAAGCGAGGTCTACTTCATCAAAAGCTATGTAGCTGATTCCGGTTTGGTCGAAGTGCAGCCCTACCCGATTAAATCTATTGACTTGAGTGCAAATTATGGAAACCTCGTGGAGTCGACTAAGGGGCAAAAAGCCCTGGTTATGATCGACGATCAAGGACAAAGGACTATCCATTTTTTTGACGGGCTCATTTGGAAAAAGATCCTTCCCATTGCTGAATCGGATACGAGCAATTACACCCATCCCGCTTTTGGAAGATTCGGAGACCTCGATGTGCTCTACTTTGCATCGGACAGAAGAGATGGATTTGGAAAGTACGATTTGTGGTTTGTGGAACTGACAAAACCGGATGACCCCACAAACTTGGGCCCGATAATCAATAGTCCCGGAAATGAAGTGACCCCGTTTTACAGGGAAGACAACGACATTCTCTTTTTCTCTTCAGACTGGCACTACGGCTTTGGCGGCTACGATGTATTTCAGGCACCGTATTATCAGGGAGAGTTTACATTTCCCGAAAATCTTAAAGCACCATTCAGCACTCCCTCCAATGACCTTTATTACAGTTTCAACCCATCAATAATGAAAGGGAGCCTAACCTCCAATCGAGTGGGAGAAGATGACTTCGGTGGTTGCTGCAACAATTTGTTTTTATTCGAAGAAAAAGAAATTATCGAAGCAGATACGCTACCTCAAATCGCTACACTCGAAGATCTGAATAAGTACCTACCCGTCACACTCTATTTTCACAACGATGAGCCCGACCCTCGCACCA
>CAZKXG010000355.1:860-2127 GCA_964556465.1 uncultured Cryomorphaceae bacterium
GGAGCGAAGCCAGGCAGATCGAAAAGTTCCGGGAAGGCCTGCCCCAGGCCGCCAGGGCTCTGGCCCATGTGCCGGTGTACATGATCTTCGACGACCATGAACTCGTCGACAACTGGGACACCTACCAAAGCAAAATTCCTCAAGCTGCTCTCTAAGCTCCGACCCTCGCACCAGAAACAGGGAAACTGACAAAGACTACTTAGAAACCTACCGCGACTACATCCAACTCCTTCCCGCTTACCGTGATGAGTACCGAGCCGGTTTAAATCAATCAGACGGAGACTTGGCTGAGGAAGCAATGGACGATTTCTTCTTGAACGAGATCGACCAAGGTGTCAGCGACTTGGCCTTGTTCAGCGAATTGCTAAAAAGAGAATTGGAGGAAGGTGCTCAAATTGAAATCACCGTAAAAGGATTTGCCAGCCCACTGGCTGCTACCGACTACAACGTCAACCTCACTCAACGGCGCATCTCCTCATTGGAAAACTACTTGCAGAATTACGAGCGAGGAACCCTTCACTCTTACCTCGATGAAACAGCAGAAAATGGCGGACTTTTGAGAATTTCTAAAATTCCTTTCGGTGAATACGTAGCCGAGAAATTGGTCAGCGACAATCCGAATGAAAGCAACGCCATCTATAGCATTGCCGCAGCAAAGGAGAGGAAAATAGAAATTGTTTCAGTGACAAGAGCAACCGAAGATTCCAGTCTCACCGAGGTTCGATTCAAAAGTGAAATCATAGATTTGGGAGCTGTAAGCAAAGGAGATTCCATATCATTCAATTTCATTTTTGAGGTAAAGAACAATACCCCTTTGACCATTGATTCCTTAATAGTAAATCCTGACGTAATTCTATCGCTTAGGGAAGAGTATATCCGGGGAATTCATTCTCTGCGTGGTGTTCTTATCGTAAATAAAGAAGAAGGAAAACGAAACGAAACCATCACGATAATCGGTAATTTGACAGGTCGCAGCAAACAACTCAATCTGACCTTTGAAGTAGAGTAAGATGAAGAAGTACACTGTTTACGGAGAAGAATTTTATCCAAAGTTTTCATTTCCGATCAAGGGAAATTTCAAAAAGAAAGATCTTTTAAAAATTGACCTTTCAGTGAAGAACTTAGCTTTGGCTTCTGCAGAAGTCTCAACACTCGATGGCTTGCATCAATTTGTTTTTGGAAGTATTGAAAACGCCAAAGCAAAAGGAGCTTATGGAGGCTATTCGGAAAAGCGGAATCTCTACCAAAGAAGTTCGGTTTTCGCTAC
>CAZKXG010000356.1:0-944 GCA_964556465.1 uncultured Cryomorphaceae bacterium
TTGCATTTGTTTTGGGTGTAGTGCTCATCGTGGCTATGCTGCTAGGCTAAAACGAAGTGGGATTGTCCTACTCTTCTTTCGTCGCCACCCAAACCGAGAGGAAGTTTCTTTCTATGGCATGAGTCGAACCGTAGAGTTTGCCATTTTCGAAGTAAAAGCTCGTATTGTAAGATCCTGAATTGTCGCCCGAAATCAGGGCACCGTAAATTCGCCCCGTTGATGTATTGAGCTGACCGTTTTGAATCTTGACGCCTTCGCGGTAAAAGGTGCCTTTAAATGCATTGTCCTTGATCTTGCTGATTTCCATAATGGCAAATTGATTGTCGTCGGGAATGTGCGGCGTCATGTCGAGTTTCCACATACCGATAAGTTCCTGGGGATCGGCTTCCGTAGAGGAGCCGTCAAAACTCAAATTCGAAATAGACAAGAGTAATCCTGATGCGAATAAAATAATGTTTTTCATAATTGTTGTTTTTTGGCAAACCTAAGCTAGAAGAGGCCTCTGCGCGATTCGTTTCGAGAATTGACACCTCTTGTCCCGTAACTCGACATGTCAAAAATAGAATTGAGACTATTGAGAAGACCTCAATTCACTTGGCAGAATGCCATAATGCTTTTTGACCGCGCGATGAAATGAAGACTTTGAGTTAAAGCCGACTTCCAAGGCCAGACTCAAGAGATCGTAATTCTTGGCTTCGGGTGCGTTCATCGTTCTCTTGAATTCTTCAAGCCGGTATAAATTCAAAAAGTCTCTAAAACTTACCCCTTCGATCTCGCTCAAACTTTTAGTGATGAGATAGGATTTTATTCCGACTTTTTCGGCCAGTGAATTGAGCGAAAGCTCCGGATCTTTGAAAAGCTGCTCTCTCACCATAGCCTCCTTGATCGCATGCAATACGCTTTCAAGCTGTGTTTTGTCAGTACTAGAGAGTTCGGATCGAAAT
>CAZKXG010000356.1:997-2125 GCA_964556465.1 uncultured Cryomorphaceae bacterium
AGTTAATATGGCCAGTCCTATGAAGTAAGGATAGTAATAAAACCGCTCGAAGTAGAAATACCAGGGCAGGTCTTCGTAGGAGCTCAGGTCAATAATGAGGATACCAAATATCAGCGTAAAGTAGACGGCAAATGAGAGGATGATTCTTTTGATCCATTCCGACTGGTCTTCTTTGACGTTTGGAAGGGATTTTTGGTGTGCCAGCAACCGTAGTGACTTGATGGAATGGACCACGATAATCGCACTGGCCACTAAATTGACGGTTGGCATGTTCATCCAGGCCACATATCCCCAGTAGCCAAGCCAAGAGAGACTTTCACGGGTTCCGTCCCAATAGAGATTCTGAAGCCGAACGAATTCGCTAAATCCGATTTGGATCAGAAGCGGCAAAAAGTGTATCCAATCTTTTCGAGTGAGTGTTTTACCCGGCACCACGATGGCTCGGGTGTAAAAAAACAAGAGAGGCCCGAATACCCAATTCACGTCGATCATGAAGTAATACCAGGTATCGTAATAGCCAATACCGAAAATTCTCAGGCACTGAATGATCAGGCGGTAAGAAAGCGCAAAGAGAATAAAAGATAAAATCTTGTTGGCTGTTTTATTCCGGCTGTCATTCCCCTTAAACAGTACTATCCCAAAGAAGATACCCTGAATGGCGCCAAGTGAATAAATGATGAGAAGAAATACCGAAGACAGCTCCACTTTTCAAATATAAGTCTCCATTCTTATTAGCCACTCTTCAAAATGGATATTTTAGAAATGCTTTGGGCCAATCACCTTTCATTTTTTAATTACCGCTGCGTTAGATCGCTTCGCCTAGTTCTCCGCCGAAGAGGATAGCATCGCGATCCAATTTGTGATTGGTTTTGAGCAGTGACATTCTCACAAGCAACACATTTCTTGCTATACGAGAACTTGTCCTCCTCGGTGGAGGCGCTGTGCTGAGCCTGTCGAAGTGAGGTGGATTCATCGTAGCTTGCGGAGATGAAGACGGAGGTGGGCTTTTCGAGCTGGAAGTGTGACCCATCCCGCTCCAATCCCCAAAATTTTACCAACTTGCATTCTTGAAATCCATTTTGTCTAAACGATTGATCAAACGACAAACCATGAAGAACCGATTCCTTG
>CAZKXG010000357.1:0-2112 GCA_964556465.1 uncultured Cryomorphaceae bacterium
TTAGTAACAAAAAACTCATCCTTTCCTTCTTTATTTTTTCTTGATTTTATTTGATCACGAGCTTCTCTTGAGAAATACACAATTAGTCTTAATAAGTAGATGATTCATTTCTGCTTTAGATTTGGTCATTATTCTACTTTTGCAGCCAAAGCGCACTGTTAATCTCTTTCCATGAGCAATATTGAAAACCTTAAGTCCCTCGCTAGCCAAGTGCGACGGGACATCGTTCGTATGGTACACGCCGTAAACTCAGGTCATCCCGGCGGAAGCCTCGGTTGCACCGACTATTTCGTAGCCCTCTACGGTGAAATCATGAAATACGATGCCACGAATTTTACCATGGACGGAAAAGGAGAAGACTTGTTTTTTCTCTCGAATGGACATATCTCTCCTGTCTGGTACAGCGTTCTCGCTCGAAGTGGATTCTTCAATGTAGATGAGCTTAACTCGTTTAGAAAACTCAATACACGCCTTCAGGGACACCCCACTACTCATGAAGGGTTGCCCGGTGTTCGTGTAGCTTCCGGCTCACTCGGACAAGGATTATCTGTAGCAATAGGTGCGGCTATGGCCAAAAAACAAAATGGCGATGACCGCATCGTTTATAGTCTTCACGGCGATGGAGAATTACAAGAGGGGCAGATTTGGGAAGCCGCCATGTTTGGTGCTCACAATAAGGTTGACAATATTATTTCTACCATCGATTTCAACAATAGACAGATCGACGGTGACGTTTCAGATGTGCTCAGTTTGGGAGATTTGAAAGCAAAGTGGCTCGCTTTTGGATGGGAAGTACTCGAAATGAACGGTAACGACATGGAGGAAGTGATCTCTACTATCAAGGAAGCTCAAGGCAGAACAGGAAAAGGAAAACCTGTGATGATCGTGATGAAAACTGAAATGGGCGCAGGTGTGGATTTCATGATGGGGACCCATAAATGGCACGGTGTAGCTCCAAATGATGAGCAACTCGCAAATGCCCTTTCCCAGCTTCCCGAAACCTTGGGAGACTACTAAACCAATGAAACTAGTCCTTTTAGGCAT
Source organism: uncultured Cryomorphaceae bacterium (assembly GCA_964556465.1). Lineage (GTDB taxonomy): Bacteria > Bacteroidota > Bacteroidia > Flavobacteriales_D > Cryomorphaceae > JAKVAV01. The sequence goes on from CAZKXG010000357.1 coordinate 1,045, forward strand.
AACGATTCTTCTATTCAGTTTTTCATTTGAGACAAATGCTCAAGATGAACAGCTAACTCGTTTGCTTTTTGTCTTTGACGCGAGCAACAGTATGAACGCAACGTGGCAAAGTGATCGAAAGATTACAGTGGCCAGAAAGCTCCTTTCTGAATCTGTTCGTGAATTGGATGGAAACCCAAATGTTGAATTGGGACTTCGCGTATACGGACACCAAGTGGCCATTGCTCCCGGAAAACAAGATTGTGAAGACACCAAACTCGAGGTGTCGTTCCGACCGAATAATGGTTTACTGATCGAAAAAACATTGGATCGAATCACCTGCAAAGGCACCACTCCCATTGCCCGCTCGTTGGAAAAAGCAGCAGGAGATTTCCCGGAATGTCCTGAATGCAGAAATATCATTATCCTTATAACTGATGGGATTGAGGCCTGTGATGGAGATCCTTGTGCTATTTCCAGAGCATTACAACGGCGAGGGGTAATCCTCAAACCTTTTGTGATCGGAGTAGGTTTGGAAGATGAATTCAAAGATACCTTCAACTGTGTGGGGAATTACTACGATGCGACTAACGAAGAGACTTTTGAAAATATTCTCGACATCGTTGTGACACAGGCATTGAATAATACAACCGCTCAAATCAACTTGATAGACGATTTTGGGAAACCCTCTGAAACGAATGTCACAGTAAATCTATTTAACGAGAATACCGAAGAGCTTGAGTACGGCTTTGTGCATACCCTCAACCACAAAGGAAATCCGGATACATTGAGCCTCGACCCGATAATTACATATCGAGTTGAAGCCCATACTATTCCGACACTCACCAAGGAGCACGTAAAAATCACGGCTGGTCAGCACAACATCATTGCACTGGATGCAGGCCAGGGTGATTTAGTTATAAAGGTAGACGGAAATCTAGCCAAAGATGTGCCTATAATTATAAGAAAGAAAGGCAAGTTTGAAACCGCCCACGTGATGTCGACCAATGTCAAAGAGAGGCTCTTGACTGATTTTTACGATCTGGAAATATTGACGCTTCCGCGAACCAAGATCCCCAATGTAGAAGT
>CAZKXG010000358.1:0-948 GCA_964556465.1 uncultured Cryomorphaceae bacterium
AAACTCATATTGAATTTCAGCTCCAGCGTATGCCTTCATTTCATCGAGTTTCTCGCGAATGGACTGGCGCAAGCGCTGGTAATCGGCGGGAAAATCACCATCGAGAAAAACCTTGATGTAAACCACATCGTTAAGCTCTTCGAGCAAGCGAATGGTAGATGGGGTAAGGCTGTGTCGTTTTTCCTCGGTAAGGTCAAATCGTTGGAATTTGATCGTGCTGATAAACCCCACTAAAATGAGAAGAATGATTCCCAAAAGGGTCTCTACCCAAACCTTGGATTTTGAAGTCAGTCGTCGGCTCATGCTATTCTTCGGTTTTTAAGAATTCCACGAGTGAGAACGATAAAGATTCCCGAAAGGACAATGAAGTAAACTACGTCTCTGGTATCAATCACTCCGCGACTCATAGAGTCGTAGTGCTCGGCTATGGAGAGTGACTGGATGAACCGATCCAATGAGCCAAAGAGGTCGAAAGAAGCGATTTGATTGAGGCCGCTGTAACAAAAGAAACACAGAAAGAGGGCGATGATGAAAGAGACGACTTGATTGTCGCTGATGGCGGACGCAAAAATGCCGATGGCTGTAAATCCCGAAGCCAGAAAGAAGAGCCCAAGGTAAGAGCCCCAAGTACCACCCATATCGACGTTCCCTTCAGGGTTTCCCAATTTCACCACGCTAAACAGGTAGATCAAAGTGGGGATCAGCGCCAAAAGAACCAATGCCACACCTGCAAAATACTTTGCCAAGACCACAGCCGAATCGGTGAGTGGTCTGGTGAACAGGAGTTCGATGGTACCCGTTCTTTTTTCTTCGGAGAAGGAACGCATGGTGACCGCAGGAACAAGAAACATGAACACCCAAGGTGCTACATAGAAAAGCGTATCGAGCGTTGCGTAGCCTTGATCGAGGATATTCAAATTACCCGGAAAACCCCACATGAACAGACCC
>CAZKXG010000358.1:958-1324 GCA_964556465.1 uncultured Cryomorphaceae bacterium
TGATCACCGTTTGGCAATGCTTTTCAAACGTCAGCGCCGGGAAATTAAAAAGATTGAACTTAAAGCGGCCGAGGCCGAGAAAAAAGCCGAAAACAAAAGTGAAAAAAAACTCGGTAGCTTTATCCGTCAACAGCAGAAAGACGGCTATAACGACATAACCGATAACGGAACTCAAGAAACTTCTTAGCTCTTTCTTAAAAAGTGCCCACATGAACTAATGCAAATTTAAGTCGCCAAAGATAATGTAATAAACAGCTACAGCAGAACGATTGGTCAGGCAGAATGCGTGCGCGAACTGAAAAGGTTTTGAAATTCTTAACAGGTGCGCGTAGTGCGTAGTGCGCAGTGCGTAGTGCGTAGTGCGTA
>CAZKXG010000358.1:1518-2087 GCA_964556465.1 uncultured Cryomorphaceae bacterium
ACTAGTTACGAAATACGATCTACGACTTACTAAACCAATTCTACCAACGGATCGAGCGACCACGCTCTGGCAGGTTCGGCAAAGAGCTTCTTGACGTCTCTCCAGAAAGTGATGAATGTTTCTGAGTCTCGGTAGGCATTTAAGGCCTCGGTGCCCGTCCAGTGGCTGTAGGTCAGAATCATGCCTTTGTCTTTGATTCCACTGCTTATCTCGAGGTAGCTGCAACCGTCCATGGCTCTTACTTTCGGAGCGATGGCTTCGAGTTTTTTCATAGCCAAGGGCAGATTATTCTTTTCAAATTTGAGCTCTACTACACGTACAATCATGCACCAAAAATAAGGAGAGTCATTGAATATACTCGTTCGGAATCAAGTTGTAACCTATCTGCCGAAGTAGCGCACCAAAAGTACGATGACACAAATCAGAAACATGAAAATGGATATGCGGTTGATTCCATGCATCATTCGCAAGTTGACGTTTCCTTTTCCTTTTTTGAAAAAGGATGCGGGATTTAGATAATGCAAAATTTTCTTTAAAATCATCGCTTGGTCTTCTGTGTTTTGAGGATT
>CAZKXG010000359.1:0-2084 GCA_964556465.1 uncultured Cryomorphaceae bacterium
ATGATTTTGGGGATGGCCGTTTTGCCGAGAGGCGCGACAGAAAGTTTCCTTGTCACATCGACAGAATTGCTGATATAGTAGAAGGTTTGGAAGGTGACTATGATTTGATTACTCCAAACGATGATTCAATTTCGGCGATAGGTACGTTGTATTTTGATACACCTGATTACGATTTTTTTCAGGCCCATCATCGCGGAAAGGCAAATCGGCTTAAGGTCAGATTCAGGAAATATCCAGATACGAAAACTTCTTTCCTCGAGGTAAAAAAGAAGTCAATCAAAGGACTTACATTAAAAGAACGCGTTCTTTCTCCGTTCGAGTCCGATGATATTAATGAAGAAATGATGGTTTTCTTGGAAGACAACGGAATCAAATCTTCCGCGAGTCTGGAAGCCGTTTTAGAAGTAAACTACCGCCGCTTCAGCTTTATCAGCAAGGATAGGGTTGAACGGTTTTCCATTGATTTTGAGGTAGAATTTAACAACCCTAATGGAAAAGGTAATTTTGGAAACCTGGCCATTGTAGAGGTGAAACAACCGTCTATAGAAACCACACCTATCATAAAAAAGCTCAGAGAAAATCGCATTAGAGAAGCATCACTTAGCAAGTATTGCCTTTCTTTATCGACATTGATTCCTGAGTTGAAGTCAAATAGATTTAAACCTGCTTTACGAAGCCTGCAAGCACTATTTCATGAGCCAATACCTCAGAGCACTGTCTAGAACGATATTACCATTTCTTCTTTTGTTAATTCCGGGTATGGTGATGGGCCAGTTTTTTCCTGCAGAAGCGGTTGCCGTAGAACCAAAAGAACCGGCCGAATTTTTTGCATTTAGTATCACCCAATTTGATTCTGTCTTCTTCGTGCGCCTCGCGATTGATTTGTTGAGTATGATCATTCTTTTGCGATTGATTTATTACCGAGTAACGGGCAGACATGATTTTTTCTTGACATTTTTCATGTTCAACTTGGTGATTTTTATCATCACGATCTTGCTCAATTCAAATACAGGTTTCAGTATTGGAGCGGCTTTCGGGTTATTTGCCATTTTCGCTATGCTTCGATATAGAACGGAGGATATCAGTGTAAAAGACATGACTTACTTGTTCCTATCCATTACCATAGGATTGATTTCGTCAATCAATCAGGGAACGGCAGTAGAGATTGTCTTGATCAATTCGGTCATTCTTCTTGTGGTTTTTCTTATCGAAGGCAATGTCCTCATAAAGCAAGAGTATATCAAGACCATCGAGTACGAGAATATTGAATTGATAAAGCCCGAACGACACGAAGAGTTGATGGCTGATCTTAGAGGCCGCACAGGATTGGATATTCACAAGGTTTATATCAAGCGCATCGATTTTCTAAGAGATACAGCCTTGATGCAACAAAATGCGACCGTACCTGGTGTCATTTTCACCAGTTTTGGAATTGACTATCGATTCTCCCGATCATTTGAAATCGGTGGAAACTACCGTTTCATTTTGAATGATCGGGAATCTGGTATATATGGCCATCGACACCGGGTTATGCTGGATCTTCAAGTCCGAGAAATTCATCGTCAATGGACTTTTGCTTATCGAGCCAGAGGTCAGTCGGAAATCCGTGCACGCAATTATTCCAATGAATATGGTTTCGCACCCACGGCCGATTTGAGAAATACCCTGAAGACAGCTTACCAATTGAACCGAAGGTTTGAGCTTTATGCAAGCTTCGACTTGCGCGTCCTACTGAGGGATCCGAGAATTCCTGAATACAGCGGAATCGACCGTTTTCGATACCGATTTGGTACGGACATGCTCGTAGCTCGAGAACAATCGATTGGTATTTTTATCCAGCATCAAAGAGAACTAAACGTTCCAGGCCCTGAAGTAGAGTTTATTATTGGATTGGAGTACAAGTTTGGTAGTCGTCGTCAGCTAATGGAAAGCTAATTTTAAGTCTTCTAGTGTGCTGCTCTTTTCAATCGATCATTGATGGCGCGACCTAGGCCTCTATTTGGCACCAATTCAGTTAGAATCAGACTTCCTGAAGCGTCGTCTAACCGCCTTAATGCTGCAAACAGATTTCTAGCAGCTTCTTT
>CAZKXG010000360.1:0-2066 GCA_964556465.1 uncultured Cryomorphaceae bacterium
TAATCCACAATATGGACACTCGTGCGTCCGCACAGACAAGTCTTTGTCTACGATCTCTCCAACGAAAAGCGCACAGCTGAAATAGTTAGCAGTTCAATAGACAAGTATTGACATTGCTTTTTTGTGTTTGTCGCATGGCATTTAACCTAATGCGAACTGGGCGAACTACAACACCCTCTATCTCGTTTTCCGAGAATGCATTTGAAAATGCTTTTCTGATAATGTTGTACGAGCCGTTTACATCGGCATTTATCCGAGTGCCGTCGCTTGATTTGAACAGTCCTCTTTTGACCCGTCTCCCAAGATATTTTTCATGCTTGCGGACTTCTTCCAAGTCAAGGAATGAGCATTTTGATGAGTAACTTTCCTCCTGAAGAATCACTCTAATCCCTTCCAGCTCCGCTTTGTAACAAAGCATGTCAATGAATCGTGCATGGGGGATTTGTACAAAATTCTGGTTGTTACGCCTGCCAATTTTCACGCTTTGCTTCCACTGCTGGTTTTTTCCGATTATCAGTGTATCGACACCCTGCTCGCAGAGAATGTCAATGATTGTCCTACTAGCGCAGTGCATGTACTGTTTGACACGACGGTTGCGCCGTTCTGTCAGGGAATCCATGCGTCTTGTGCGTCTTTCAGGGTAGCCGAGTTCTGCTTGTTCTTGTTGCAATGATGCCATTTTCTTGTTGTAGAATTGATTGATGGATTTTAGAGGACGGCCATTGACAAGAATAGGCACAAAGCCTGGCTTGTTTGAAGTTATCGCCGCTAAGTTATCCACGCCAATATCAATGCCTGCAACAATGCGGGGCGTGTCGTTACATTCTCGTTCCTTTACTTCATAAACAACCTCCACTACATAAAAATGTTTTCTCGGACAAACACGAACCTGCCTGATCAACTCCACAGGAATCCCAGTTTGAATATCAATCCCCAACTGCGATGGGCGCACGATCCCCATTCGCAAAATACGTTTGCTGATTGCTTGAATCGTATATGTTAGCTTGAAGCGACCATCCGTTTTATGTTTGTATTTGGGAGGCTTCGGCCTTCCTAAAAAGGCACCAGGATTGACTTTCCACTCCTTGAGTGCCTGAAAAAATCCAATCCAATTATTTGTAAGGTCTTTCAGCACCCACTGCGAGACCTTCGCGGGCAACGCTCTGTATTCAGGCGTTTTCTGCATTTTTTTGTCCAGCTCGGAATAGTTGATGAACACCCCTTCCCCAAAGAAAGTCTGCCGAATGACATAATTCGCGGCATTGTAGAGATTCTTTGCAGAAAACGAGGCGTCATCAATCATGCGCCAACGAGAATCGTGTCGTCTAATGATGTGTTGTTCAACTAACAGCATTTTCACCTTCACCCAATATCTCTTTAGTGATGGCTTCTGTTTTCCTTTTTCCCCTACGTTGACCGTACAGACGAGCGCAGAACGAGTAGATGATTGCTACCAAATCCTCAAGCAAATCTTCTTTACCATTCTCTGCCATATTTATAACCTCTATACGTCGCCCTTGCCCCTCAAGAAGCGTTTCAATGTAATTGAAACCGAAACGTGTAAGTCGGTCTTTGTGTTCGACAACAATCACTGTGATCGAGGTATCTGCGAGTATCTTCTGTAGTTGGTTTCGATTGTCATTCACCCCCGAACCGACTTCTTTTACAACCTTGCTAATTTGGTAGCCTTTTGCCGCGCAGTAACTCGCCAACCTATCAGCTTGTGAATGCAAGTTCGGTCTGTTTTCGGATGAGGACACTCTGGCGTATATCACCACCTTGCGAGGCTTTACCTCGTCATCCTCCTCGGTGACAATAATTGTTCCCGTTGAAGATTGGTATCCCGCAATCTGACCGTCGTGATACCACCGCCAAGCGGTTTTGTATGACACCCCTAGTTTCTTTGCATAGGCGCTTAATTTCATACTTATATAATACGATATATGGCTACATAAGTCAACAATTGTCACTAAACTATATAAAGGATTAACATACCTGATTTTACATCTAGGAATAGATCTTCTGGCTTTTTCATTTATTGTTATCAGTACCGATTATTCTCGCTT
>CAZKXG010000361.1:0-2062 GCA_964556465.1 uncultured Cryomorphaceae bacterium
GATGAAATCGACAAGCTTGAACGTTCGATTTTTGAGGGTTTGCTCATTGGTGATGACGACGATACGATGAAGAAAGCTATGCTTGACGGCATGTTAAAGGTTGGTTCTGACGAGACGCATAATAAACTCATGAAAGAATTATTTTCTTCTCATAGTCAGCACGACAGTGAAAATGTGAATCATAATCCTATTGGGGAGGAAGCAATTCTATCAGACATGCGGAAAAAGAAGCATTCGCTGTTGGTGGATGCACTCGAAAAGTTTATGTCGTCCAGGAAGAAGTCAATCGTTGTGTCGAAGTACAAAATGTTTGTTGGTTACGAAAACTACATTTTCAGGCCCATTGGTAGGTCTCAGATTTACGACTTTGAACGTATATTGCGGAATGACCCTTCAGCTTTTCATGAGACTAAAAATCATTGGGACTTAGATTGCTTACATTCACCCAAAGAAGATGATATTGACCAATTTATACCGGACAATGTTGATCTTGGAGTTCACGATGCTTTTCAGGCATATGGTTATGTTATCATGAAAAATGGGCAGAAACGTCGTGTTGCTTTGAAGGATGGCATCCCTTATTTGCTTCCCTATGCTCCGTTTGCAATCCAATTTTCCGAGGATGCTTTTATCGGGGTCCATCCCAAGTTCTTTTATGAAGTTTGTTACTATTATCTCAAACCTTTTGTATGTCAGCAGGCATCCGCGGCTGTGGCTTTTATTGGTGGTCAGCAGGCGCTTTTTGGTTTAATTTGGCGTGATCTTGTTGTTGAATATGAGTTCCTTCATTGTGCTATTCTTGAGACCGTTACCGGAAGGGCTATTCCTGATAGTTTCTTTGCTCGTAGGGACCAGACATACAATATAAAAATCGGCAGGTCACTGCTCAGTTTGTTGATCATTATCAACAGTCATGGACGCGGGTGTAGCGACAACTTGACCGATAGTCACTGGCACTCCATCATCAATAACTTTGGACTTACTTGGCGCGCCCTCTGTTTACCATTTGACGATAAGTCAGCTTTTCAAGAAAAATGGTGAAATATATGTATGTTGGTCGTTGTTTATGATAAATTAATAAAATGCTCTTAATTATACTACTTTAGCGATTCGTCACTTTGTAGTGTAGCTTCAAAGAGTAAATTACTACGTCCGCTAATTCTTTTGCTGCGTTGTCCCATTTCTCGTACGATATTTCTCTTGCTACGTTTTCATCATTATCCCACTGGAAGATCTCACACAATTCTCCTACTTCAGTAGTCAATGCCAGAATCAGGTGGTTTGGCCTATCATATTTAGTCCAAGAGCGTTCATTCGAAAAGTCGATGGCTTCCTTAGTTAAAGCTTTCATTTTTACGAAGAAGCTGTTACAATCATTATGCTCTTTCAGGAGCTTGCGGTTCATCTCCCCTTCGTCTGTGATTTTCTGTCCGGTGTTCTTGCTGATATTGGTTACGCTTGTGTATTCCGTATATTTTCTTACACTTCCTTGACACTGGTTGACTGGGTACTTTTGTGCGTTCAACAACATTTTTGCCCGAATCGCCTTCACAACGTCAATACGTAAGTGATCACCTAAGGAGAGAAGATTCTTGTACAATTTCTCTGCGATCATTGACCATTCTTTGCTGTTGCTGTCATTCAAATGTTTTGCCAAGTCGCCAACATGAGTGATCAGAAGCATCAAATGCTTTTGTACGATTCGGTAGTTGATCATTATCTTCATGGTCATCCTTATCTTTCTAGATCTTGTGATATCTTGTTCCGTTTTTCTGCCTGTGCATGTGCACCTCTTTTGCCAGCCGTTTCATTCTGGCGCCAATGGCTCGGCAGGCTCATTATTTCTTCAAAGGGTTCTACGTTTGTCATGATTGTTCAGATTGAATTGAATGTTCCGTTAAGGGTGAGATGGGAAAACGAACGTTCCGTCATTGGTGCTGCTATTTTAGTCGTCGAAAAAAAAACGAACCTCGTGTTTCAAAATCCGAACAGCGATGGGCGCGGTGATGTTTGTTTCCCAACAGTCCTTACGGTGCTCGAAAATGCCCTATTCGTACTATTT
>CAZKXG010000362.1:0-2054 GCA_964556465.1 uncultured Cryomorphaceae bacterium
ATGGGTAAACCACGTGGAGGAAACTACCATTGGATCGACAACCATATGGTGCGTGCTACCAAGTTCAACGGAAAGTTTACCGATTTGGTAAAGCGTACTAAGGAAATCGAGGTTTTTAAGCGTTAATTTACTCTCATCGCTTTTTCTCAAAACTGGCTAAACAGACATCTGTTACTTCATAATTTTGTTTTGGACAATTGAGCTATATCTCGATTCGAACGTCATGCAGCAATACTGGCAAAAATTGTTTCGAACTGTAATTGCTTGATTACAAGAATTGGGCTTCATAAAATAAGCAGATCGAATACTGCGCGTCTCAATTTTTATCCAGGGTTTTGCGCTCCTCGTAATTGAGCTGGCTAAGTATGATCTCAACGCGCAAAAATTGCCTTTTGACGTTCTTGAATTTTATTCGTGGCGTGTTTGTCTTTTGAAGGGTCTCATGAGACCGCTGGCGCTTAGTTGCTCCACTTTGTTTCAACCGAAGGCACTGGCCGTGCCTGAGCTCACGAACACCAATTAAAGCATTACAGCTGTGAGTAACACAAAGTGGAAAGGATTATAGTTTGCGTTTTCTTGAGCAAAGTCAAGTTGAGGAAACTTAGATTTCATCCAAACCATTCAATTACTACCTTTGACAGCCAAAATTTGAGGTCTGCCAAATGGAGATAGAAATTACCCTACCCGACGGTTCTAAGCGGAATTTCCCGAAAGGATCAAGTGCCATGGATATTGCCATGGACATTAGCGAAGGTTTAGCACGAAACGTACTTGCCGCCAAAGTGAACGGCGAAGTACGCGACGCCAGTCGTCCAATCGAAAAAGATTCTGAAGTGAGCCTACTCACCTGGAACGACGACGAAGGGAAATCTACCATGTGGCACTCTTCGGCTCACTTAATGGCTGAAGCGCTTCAAGAATTCTACCCGAATGTGAAATTCGGAATAGGCCCGCCCATCGAAACGGGTTTCTACTACGATGTCGATCTCGGTGATGAAGTGATGACCGATAAGGATTTCGATAAGATCGAAAAGCGCATGCTAGAATTGGCTCGCGAGAAAAACGAGTACATCCGAAAGGAAATTAGCAAGGACGAGGCCGTAGCCTATTACAAAGATAAAGGCGACGAATACAAACTCGAACTGCTGGAAGGCTTGGAAGACGGGAGCATCACCTTTTATACGCAAGGAAACTTCACCGACCTCTGTCGTGGGCCGCACATTCCTGATACGGGAAAAATTAAAGCGATTAAGCTTATGTCTTTGGCAGGAGCATACTGGCGCGGTGACGAAAATAACAAGCAGCTTACACGGATATACGGAGTCGCTTTTCCAAAGCAAAAAGACCTCAAGGACTACCTGCACCTCTTGGAAGAAGCGCAAAAGCGCGACCACAGAAAGCTCGGTAAGGAAATGGGACTCTTCACGTTTAGCCAAAAAGTGGGAATGGGTCTACCACTTTGGTTACCGAAAGGAGCCGTATTACGCGAACGATTGGAAAATTTCCTGAAAGCGGCTCAAAAAGAGGCGGGATACCTTCCGGTAATTACACCACATATTGGAAGCAAGGAGCTCTACGTTACCTCAGGCCATTACGCCAAATACGGAAAGGACAGCTTTCAGCCGATTCAAACTCCGCACGAAGATGAGGAGTATCTGCTAAAGCCAATGAACTGTCCGCACCATTGCGAGATTTATAAATCAGAACCACGATCTTACAAAGACTTGCCCATTCGCTTTGCCGAATTCGGAACGGTATACCGATACGAACAAAGTGGAGAGCTACACGGATTGACGAGAGTTCGTGGATTTACCCAAGACGACGCACATATATTCTGTACACCCGATCAGGTGAAAGAAGAGTTTAAGAAGGTGATCAATTTGGTGCTCTACATTTTTCAGACACTCAGTTTCGACGACTTTGTGACACAGGTTTCACTTCGAGATCCTAACGACAAAGCCAAGTACATCGGCAGCGATGAAAATTGGGAAAAAGCAGAAAACGCCATCAAAGAAGCGGTGGAAGAAGCAGGGCTGAACTATGTGATCGAAGAA
>CAZKXG010000363.1:0-1295 GCA_964556465.1 uncultured Cryomorphaceae bacterium
AAAGAAATGACACTTCGTTGTATGATTTCCTTCGTGAAAACATCTACACTCTATTTTATCACATAGAAATCGCTGGCTCTACTCCTTCAAGAAGTGCCCTACTGAGAGACCGTTCCTTCCGATTGTTTTAATTGTATAAACACCCGACACCAGTGCTGAAACATCAACAGTTTTAGACAAATCGGAGCCACCATTCTGGACTTCTAACACCAAGCGACCTTGCAGATCGTATATTTCGATGACAGAAGTTCCCGAAAGATTATCGACAATGGTAATTCTATCGTTTGCCGGATTTGGATAAACCAATGACTCAGTCACCCCGCCTTGCAATTCCACTATACCTGAGCATCCCTCATCCTCAGGAGATAGTACTTCATAGATTCGAGGCGTCTCGGTCTGAGCACAAATCGAACCTAAAGGATCATTCGGATCGCTGAACACAAAACCATAAACCAGATATGTCCCTTCTATTCCCGGATTTGCAACCCCGTTTAGGGTATTGTCAAATTTGTAAACGCGCTGATTAATTATTGTGAAGTAGTCAGGATCCAACGGATTGGTTGGGAAAAATCGCAAGGCATATCCACCCCCCTCAGGGATTACCACCGTATTGGGGAATCTTATAAGAACAGCCGTAGTATCTCCGGGACAAACCGGGTCCTGAAGCCACAAGGTATCAAGGGTCAAAACGTTAATAGTAGAGGCATTACAGCAATTACCTCCTAGAACAATCACCTCTTGAGTTTGGGTGGTTTCATTCCCGGACTCATCTTCATACGACCACACTATCTCGTATTCGCCTTCTTCAAAGAAAACTGTTTCATTCTCCGTTTGACCTTGAATAACGCCGGAACAGTTATCGACCGCTGAAGGTATGTTCAAGACTGCTTCACCACAACCAAGAGTTAAGGTCTCCAAACTATCTACGTTAGGTAAAGGTGGAGATAAATCTACCACCACATAATCCAATGCCACAAATCCCGAATTACCCAATCCATCGAATACATCCAATGTTATCGTTCCTTCCACCTCTGCTACAGCACCCGGAACCGGGTTTTGGAAAGTGGTAAAACCATTTGATGAAACAGGACAATTGTCGGTTGCGATAACAATACCATCGTCAATCAAATCGGGTATAAAACCATTTTCACAGTTCAATCCTGATTCAAAAACCAATGGAAGGTCGGCAGTTACCGTAAGTTCTGGACTTATATTGTCCAAGAAAAGAGCTGCCGGCTCCGTAAACTGCGTGCTAAACCCATTGCTCACTCTGCAGCGGTAGAACGTCCCGCTGT
>CAZKXG010000363.1:1305-2020 GCA_964556465.1 uncultured Cryomorphaceae bacterium
CTGTCAAAGAAATCTACCGATGCAATGGTGAAGGAGGGCTCGTTTGCTTCAAAAAGGTCAAACCACTCGCCATCGATATTGCTTGATCGTTGCCATTGATATTCTTCAATATTCTCCCCTTCTACACTGAAGGTCACAGAAGAGTTGATGCAAGCATTTTCTTCCGACTGCGGTTGCGAAGTGATGGCAATAGGAGCGTTAAAAGCAGGATCAAAACCACATCTGATGGCTGGATTGTCATCACCGAAAACGAACCATCCTTGAGGCCCTCCCGAAAAATCATCAAAATCAAAGAAGGTACCCGAGGTGAATTCAGCATTGCGCACAAGCGGAATAGTGCTGTTTCCAAATGATTCAAAAGGAACCAAAACCTCCACCTGATGCAGACCTGAATTCAATTGAACCGAATTGGGCAAATAAACGCGAATCAACTTCAAACTATCTTCAGTAAGATCAGCCTCCTGAACGATGTAATTCACTTCTTCCAAGCCAAAATAGAGTGAGTCGGTTTCACTTGGATCACCGAGTACGTTCGCCCTACGGATATTCAAGAAAACCTCCTTCTCGTTGAATAGTATGTTTGCATTTCCATAAGCAAACTCAATATAATTGACCGAATCCGGATTCACTAAATAAAACACCGACCCGTATATTTGATCATCACTAAAGAAGGCAGAAGAGAGATAGGATAAATCGCCGGCTGTGGCCTGATCGG
>CAZKXG010000364.1:0-2003 GCA_964556465.1 uncultured Cryomorphaceae bacterium
CGGTATGGTTTCAGTTTCTATAGTCCGTGAAATCGGACCTGTGATCACGGCCTTGATATGTGCAGGAAAAATTGGTTCACGCATTGGTGCCGAATTGGGCTCTATGAAGGTTACCGAGCAGATAGACGCTATGGAAGTGTCGGGAACGAATCCCTTCAAATACCTCGTAGTTACGCGCATTTTTTCGACTACGCTAATGATACCCCTGCTCGTACTTTTGGCGGATGTCATTGCACTGTATGGAGCCTACTTAGGGGTCAATATCAAAGGTGTAGAAAGTGGTCAATTATTCTTCAATAAGGTTATCGAAGCACTGGAATTTGGTGACTTAATACCATCCATCCTCAAAAGTTTCTTCTTTGGTTTTGCCATTGGGTTGATTGGCTGCTATATGGGATACAATAGCAAAAAGGGAACGGAGGGTGTTGGTAAGTCAGCGAACTCAGCCGTGGTGATTTCATCCTTGGCAATCTTTGTTTTAGACTTGATTGCGGTTCAAATAACTGATCTCTTCTATGAACTCTAAGGCAAGCATAGAAAAGAAGAATGTGATTGAAATCCACAATCTCCGAAAATCCTTTGGAGATCACCATGTCATTAATGGTTTCAATTTGAATGTCAAAGAAGAAGAGAGTGTCGCTGTTCTGGGGCAGTCGGGAAGTGGGAAATCTGTTTTGATAAAGTGCGTGATCGGTTTAATTGCCGCGGACTCCGGAACTATTGAGGTCTTAGGTAAAAACATCTTGGATTTGAATCAGGACGAGCTGGATAAAATGAGAACCAATATTGGCTTTCTGTTCCAGAGCAACGCCTTGTACGATTCGATGACGGTCAGGGAAAATCTGGAGTTTCCGTTGCGGCGATTGCGCTTGCATCAATCAAAATCAGAAACCGAAAAGTTGGTATTGAATGCTTTGGAAGATGTAGGCTTAGTGCATACCGTTGACTTGATGCCTTCTGAGCTTTCTGGTGGAATGAAAAAGCGGATAAGCATCGCAAGAACACTGATCATCAAACCAAAAATCATTCTGTACGACGAACCCACTACGGGCTTGGATCCGATTACATCAAAAGAAATCAATGTGCTGATGAACGAAGTCCGAGAAAAGTATAAAACTGCTTCCATCATTATCTCCCATGATTTAAGTTGTATTCAGCGAACCGCTCACCGAATTATTATCTTGAAGGATGGAATCAATTACAAAGAGGGAACATTTGATGAACTTGAAAAATCAACGGACCCCTGGGTGAATGCATTTTTTAACGCTTGACAGTTATGAAAGAATCAAACAACAGTCTAAAACTCGGAATATTCATAACAGCTGGAACGGTCTGCTTTATTCTCGCTCTTTATTATTTAGGAGCCAAACAAAACTTGTTTGGTAGCACATTTGAAATCCACGCCACTTTCAATAATGTGAACGGATTGCAGAAAGGGAACAACGTTCGATTTTCGGGCATTGATGTGGGTACAGTAAAGGACGTCACCATAATCAACGATACGACCATTGAAGTGTCGATGGTTATTGAAGAAAGCATTCAGCCTTTTATAAAATCAGATGCCATCGTGACTTTGGGAAATGATGGATTGATGGGGAGTAAATTGGTCAATATCAGTCCAGGTAGTACCTCTGCTCAGGTTATTAAAGAGGGGGGAACCTTGTTGTCCATTAATGAATTGGATGCGGATGATATGCTCAGGCGGCTGGAGCAAACCAACCGCAACATTGCCTTGATTACTCAAAGCTTTGTGGGCATAGCAGCAAAAATTGATGAAGGAGAAGGTGCAATTGGGGTACTTTTAAACGATAGTAACCTATCGAATGACTTGAGCCAGACGATGAAGAATGTCCGTAAACTAAGCGCCGAAACGGCGAGATTGAGTGAATCTATTGGGAAAAGTCTCGGGAGAATTGAAGCCAAAGACAATACGCTAGGAGTTCTCCTGAACGACACCGCCATGGCAACTGATTTGCAAAAAGCCATTGAAGAGTTGAGGATGT
>CAZKXG010000365.1:0-1981 GCA_964556465.1 uncultured Cryomorphaceae bacterium
CAAGGAAACATGCATTAAATGAGGAGTTGTCAATATTTGAAGAAGGGTTTGGGGGTCTAGGCGTAAACAAAGAGGAACTTACTAATTCTGATTTGGTATCAAAAGCTCTGGCTGATATGTGTGACGTACATTCGAAACAAATTAAGGAGATTGGTGAGAAATGCACGCCGTATAGAGATGCGAAGAAAACCTGTGGTGAGCTTGAGAATGCGCTGATACGCGTTCAATCACTTTTTGTTCATTGGTCTCAGTTTTCGAGTGAATTGAGAGTTTCTCCGAAATCGATTGATGAGCTTAAACTTTCGATAAAGACTCTTGTTAACGTTCTCAATGATGTTTTGGATAAAACCAAGAGAGCCATCGAGAAGAGATTGTTGCAAATTGATAGCCTAAGTGCAGAAATTGAAAAATTGGTAAAAGATAAAAATAAGCAAGAAGAAGAGCTGTTAGGTCTAAAGAAACAATTAGATGAATACCTGCAGAAACATGATGAGATAATGCGTAGGTGGAAAGATGTCAGCGATAGTGATGCTATTAATAAGGAGCAAATAAAGGAAATAATTGAAAAGCACGAAGACAAGAAAAATAAATTAAATGAAGCTTTTTCTCTTTTCAAAAAGGCTGAGGAATATTTCGAACGAATTAGAGAAGAAAAGAAAAAAGAGCAAGAGATCAGCGTGATTCGAAAGGAGTTGAAAGCCACCAAGGTGGAATTAGAAGAGTGGTCCAATCAAAGGGACGCTAGGCTAGCAATCGAAAAGGAAATACAGGTTATACAAGAAGAAGTGAAAAAATTTGTTTCTAGAGAAATTAAGCCGCTTTCCAACACCATAAGTACGCTGTATCTGCGTGCTCAAGGCAATAGGTTCATAAATTCAATTTCAGCAGAACCCACTGAAAAGGGATTGTTAAACTGGATAGCTGAGCTAGATGAAGAGGGCAAATCATTCGACAAGATGCAGGCTTTAAGTCAAGGCCAAAGGCAAGACTTGGCTCTATCTATTTTTCTAGCCAGGGCTCGCAGCTTGGGAGGAACATATTTCCTAGATGAGCCTTTGGCTCACCTTGATGATCTTAATAAGGTAGCTTTGCTGGATACATTGAGGGTGATTGTTTCTGAAGTGAATCCAGTGGCTAATTTGCGATTGGTTTTAACAACTGCCAGCAAAAATTTGCTTAGGCATTTAAGAGAAAAGTTCAGTCTTGTTGAGAGACATGATGGTAGTCCGGCTCTCCGTATTTATAAGATGTTAGGTAATCCAAAAATAGGTCTAGAAATAGAAGATCCAGAAATAGTACATTCGCCTAATCGCTTATTGGTCAGCTGACTAGCTGAAGCCCACTTCTACTTCAGATATTATCCGCTAAATCTCCCAGTTTTCTAGGAGCATAACTGTTAGAGCAAACCCTTTTTGAGGCAATATGCAATTTACAAAAACTGATTTTATACAGTACCTGCATTGCCCAAAGTCACTTTGGCTGTTAAAGCGTGACAGGGAGCGTTACCCTCATGGTGAATTTTCTACCTTCATGCAGAAGCTCGTTCGTGAAGGCTATGAGGTAGAAAGATATGTTCAGCAATTCTTTGAAAGTGCTGGAGATCGGAATGTCAGTTTTCAAACTGTGTTCAAGACAAACCATGGTTTATATGCTCGTGTAGATGCAGTGGAAGACATGAGCGATGGAACGGTGCTCTATGAAATAAAATCCTCTACCAGCGTTAAAACCGACACCAAACATAACCATGTAAAGGACGCCTGTTTCCAGAAGATTTGTGCGGAACGCGCCGGGCAGAAAATTGATCAGGTGCTTCTGGTTCATTTGAATGGCGACTATGTTCGGAATGGAGATATTGACCCAGGCGAAATGCTTGTCTTTGCCGATATTACCGAGGCCGTCAATGAGATCGTGACAGAGACCAGTTCAGAGATTGATGCCGCCCTGGCATTTCTGAGAGCCGATGATGATTTGACCGGTTGTT
>CAZKXG010000366.1:0-1272 GCA_964556465.1 uncultured Cryomorphaceae bacterium
TGGAATCGCCACCATGTCCATGGTACGGGAGAATTTTCCGGAATTTTCTCTGGACATGATTACGGTATCAGTTCTCTATCCGGGGGCCGATCCCGAAGAAGTTGAAGAGGGAATATGTCAAAAGATTGAAGAGGCCATAGAAGGCCTGGAAGGTATCAAACAGTATACCACTCGGTCGAGTGAAAACACCGGAACCGCCAGTATCGAGGTAAAAGAAGATTATGATGTAAGTGATGTCCTGGACAGGGTCAGAACCAAAGTGAATGCCATTTCCACTTTTCCGGTTGATGCGGAAAAGCCGGTCATCTCTGAGTTTATGCTTAAGGACACGGTATCGGTGCTCTGTCTTTCCGGAGATATGTCTGAACGGAGAATCAAAGAGTGGTCGGAAAAAATAAAGGACGAAATCCAGCAGCTTCCAGAGGTTTCTAAAGTGGAAATCTTCGGCGCCAGGGGATATGAAGTCGGTGTCGAGGTATCCGAAGAACGGCTACGTGAATATGGGTTAACCTTCAAGATGATTGTGGATGCAATTCGACGCAGCAGCCTGAATCTTGCAGGTGGAACCATCCGGACTCAGGGGGAAGAGATTCGGGTACGAACCATGGGGCGTAAGTATACGGGTGAGGCGCTTTCTTCCATCGTTGTTCATGCGCGTCCTGAAGGAGAAATCATCACGCTGGATCGTGTGGCCTCAATTAACGACGGATTTACGGAAGATCCCATCAATGCTCTGATAAACGGTGATCCGTCTGTCCTTCTCATCATTTATAAAACTAAGGAAGAAGACTCTTTAGTCATATCAGATGCTGTTCAACAGTTTATCTTACAAAAACAGATGCAACTGCCGGTTGGTGCCAATATTAAAATGCTTTATGATAATACGGAAATGCTCAGGTCGCGGATCAATATGCTGTCGAAAAACCTCATTATCGGGCTGATGATAGTCTTTATACTGCTGTGGTGTTTTTTAAATGCCAGGCTATCATTCTGGGGAGGTATGGGCATTCCCGTTTCCATTGCAGGCGCAATGGCTATTCTTTGGGCCATCGGCGGCACCATAAACATGATATCACTTTTCGGATTAATAATGGTTTTGGGCATCGTGGTGGATGATGCAATTGTAGTGGGCGAAGCGATCTATTTCCACCGTAAGCAGGGTGAGCCACCAATAAAGGCGGCGGTGGAAGGTGTCTGTGAGGTAGGTATGCCTGTGATTGCCGCTGTAACAACATCTGTTGTGACGCTTCTACCGCTTTTCTATATAGGCGG
>CAZKXG010000366.1:1282-1866 GCA_964556465.1 uncultured Cryomorphaceae bacterium
TCATTTCTATCATGCCTGCGGTGGTTATTGCCTGCCTGGCGGTTTCACTATTGGAATGTTTTCTTTTGCTGCCGGCTCATCTGAGCAATCTTCCGGATCCAAATGCAAGCAACAATAATCAAAACCCTCTGACCCGCGGGCTGGAAATGGTGCATCGCCTGACCAGTTCCGGAATGGAATGGTTTGTGGCCCATGTTTATGCTCCTTTCTTGAGCAAGGTCCTTTACTGGCGCTATATTTCACTTTGTATTGCCGTCAGTATCCTTCTCTTAACCATCGGGTTAATCAAAGGAGGCATCCTGAAGTTTGAAATTTTTTCGGAGGTTGACGGGTTTATCATAACCTCGACCGTGGAGTTTCCCAGCGGTACACCGCCGGAGGTTACTAAACAGGCTATTGTACAGATCGATGCGGCCCTCCTGCGTCTGGCTGAGCAAACCGAAACACGATCGGGAGATCCTCTGATCGAAGACCGCATTGCCATGATCGGACAGACCATGGAGGGTATGCCAAGATCAGGACCCCACCTGGGTTCGGTTCAGGGCATACTGCTCGACTCAAAACGGCGTGGAATTCATACAAAG
>CAZKXG010000367.1:0-1852 GCA_964556465.1 uncultured Cryomorphaceae bacterium
CGGTGCAAGTCCCAAAACATCTTTGCCTTGAAGTATAGCGGGAATCGCCTTTTCTTGAATGGCAGTTGGCTTGGCGTAAGCTTGACGCACTATAGACTTGACTAGATATGGGGCGAGGCCGATGTCTCTGAATGACATTGTTATTCTATTTTCACTATGAGCGGCGAAGGTAAGTTTTAAAAAGGCAGACAGCCGATGGAGGGATTCGCCAATTCAATTATTTTTGAAGAATAGTGCCATTTTAATGGTACACCACGAACGACTCTGAAGAGTATTGAAACCACTCTTAACCAGACGTGAGAAGTAAAAAAAGCAATGAAAGAAAAGAACAAGTCAGAATCAACACTTATGGAAGAATCTCAAGATCATGGCAAAGAGAAATCGATAAGGGTTATGAATGCCTTCATCATTGGCTTCATGGTGGGAATTGTAATTTACAGCGTACTGGCAAATACAGTAGGACTTGTTACCTTGATCCCTCTGTTTATCATTTATAGATTGGTGAATAAACCGAAAAAGTAATCCTTCCGAATGAAAGAAACCGCCGAACACAATGAACGCATTGCAAAGATGACCTTCGCTTCTGTATATCCGCACTACGTAACCAAGGTTGAAAAGAAAGGACGCACCCGAGCAGAGCTTCTGGAAGTAATCGAATGGCTGACGGGTTTTGACGAAATCAAAATACAAGAATTGATAGCGGCAAAGGTGACGTTTGAAGTCTTCTTCGAAAAAGCAAGTTTGAATCCAAACGCTGAATTGATCAAAGGAGTGATTTGCGGCTACCGCATTGAAGAATTAGAAAACCCGCTTACGCAAAAAGTTCGTTACCTCGACAAGGTAGTAGATGAACTGGCCAAAGGAAGAAAGATGGAGAAGATTTTGCGCAAAGGTTGAATTGAATATGCCTCAGAAAATGAAACAGGGACGTCTAAGCAAAGCATCCGACTTCCTAAAACAGCGACCAATTACCAATACCATTTGTGGAGTTGTGATAATGGGTGCTATGGTCGATACAATCAAAAACGGCAGATTTTCGCTGTTCAATTTAGTGCTATGGATGCTTGTTAGTGTATACTTCATTTGGGGATATAGCCATGAATTGAACATAAAGAAGAAATAAAAGGCGATAAATGGTGCTTTATGCGAATGAACAGCGAAAAAACAGAAGACGATTTTACTACGGTTGCGACGTTTGTGCTTCCGGATCAAATGCCTGTTGCCAAAGCCTTGATAGAATCAAGAGGTATTGAGTGTAGGGTCTTAGATGAATTCACCGTTCAATCGTATAATTTCATTTCAAATGCCGTTGGAGGTGTAAAACTTCAAGTTCGAGGTACAGACTTTGATTTCGCCAAAGCACTTCTACAAGAAGGTGGTTTTATAACCAATGAAGAGGATCGTCCTTCTAAGATCGATGCAATTCTTGGTGACCCAATCAGACTCAAGCAAACTAAGGTTGCCCTATTTGGATTTTTAATTCTCTCAGTACTGGTAACTTTGGCTATCGTTTCCTACTCCATCATTAATGCTCCCACGACTTACGAGAAATTCAGGTATGGAGAGTGGGCACTTGATAATGTGGCGTTTCGAGATAAAGTCTATTTGCCTAAAACAGTTATACCAGACGATCCCGGTGATTCTACTTTTACACTACGGGTTGTAGACCCTTGGGAGTCAGAAAAAATTATTTTCAGAAGTGACGGCTCTGTCAAAATACCCGGATTCTATGGCCCTCCCTTTTTCGGGAAATGGAAGTTCTCAGGAGATGTACTCACCATGTATGATGTTGATACCTTGGGTTTTCTTTTCGAGCATGATTTCATCGTTCAATTCGAGTTTGAATACATGT
>CAZKXG010000368.1:0-1183 GCA_964556465.1 uncultured Cryomorphaceae bacterium
ATGGTGGCAACCACCCCGTTGGCCTCCGCCCACGGCTTCACGTATTTTTCCGATACTTCTGCCAGTTTCTTATCAAATTCAGAGGGTACGACCGGCCCGTTAAATTTCACGAAAGTGTACATCGATATGCGAAACCAATCCTGCATCAAATTGGCTTCAGCAGTAAGGGGCAAGTTGCTCATGGCCACAAATCCCGAGGCCGCGATTTCGCTGTTTTGTGGAATGTCCTCAATCACCGCCTCAATGGCACAAAGCGTATTGTTCACCTTGACTTGCTCGCCGATTGCCGCTGCGGGGTCGGCAAAGAATTTCTCGGCCAATGAGCGGGTCAGAACCGTTGTTCCACCCGTGCGGAGCAGTCCATCCTCTTTTCCGTGGAGCACCTTATAAGAGAAAACCTCATTGAAGGTAGAATCGGTGAGGAATACATTATCGACCTTGAAAAACTTGTCCTCGCGACTCATCTCTGTTCCAATCCCCAGAGGCAAGAACCGAGCATAAGTGGCCACTTCCGGATAATCTGTCACTAGGGTAGGCCCGAGCGCCATGTTCGACAAAGCCGCATTGATCTGACTACCCATATTCAGGTCCGACTGGATGCGGTATATCCGATCTGCCTCGTCGTGATGGGCATCGTAACTAAGTTCATCCGATACATAAAGCGTGATGAGAATGGTGCAAGCGATGCCAAAAGCAAGACCCACAATGCTGACGAATGCGTAGACGCGGTTTTTCGCTAAATGACGAAAGGCTATTTTGATGTAGTTCAGTAGCATAATTCAATAGTTAAGTCAATATTCACTTGTCTGTTCGAGTAGTTCATCCTGTGCCTTTGCGTCCGCCTCTGGCGGATGTATCGAGAACCAACGGCGTCACCATATATCCCCGAGCCTTCAATTGATTTATCAACCCACACTCGTACATCAAATGGCTCAACCCAACAGCCACAAAGCAATTCTTCTCTTTAAACAAATCAGTAATCGTACCCATCCACTCGTTGTTTCTGTCGGTTAACATCAAAGCATTTCTGCAAGGGGCATTCAATTTATAGCTCATTCCCATTGTCGAATACCACTCCGTTTCTTCGCAGTTTCCTTGGTTTTTAGATGTGATTTGATCGATAATGTTCGAGAGTCTCCGCTTATGGATCTTTCGAGGCATTCCCTCAACGTCTTTATTGATG
>CAZKXG010000368.1:1193-1850 GCA_964556465.1 uncultured Cryomorphaceae bacterium
TCGGTCTCTCTATCTAAAGATGGGGAGACTTTAGTTTTAAAAGAGGATAATAGTTCCAATTATTCGCATGCAGAAACTTTGCACGTCTTTATTGATGAGGTCTATTTGTTCTCTCGTGGTCTCGAGTCCGTAGAGTTCAATCCCTTTTTCACTGGCCTTCGAAGCAATGTACTCTTCCAAAGAAAGGGAACTGTCATCGGTGCTTTTCTGCAAACATACCTGCTGCTTGAAATGCCTTTGAAGAAAAACGTATAGCTCAGTTGGCGTAATTTTCTTGTAATCAGTGGGACTGGAGCCGAAAAGATCTTTAATGAAGTACAGGTCTTCCTTGCTTAAATACTCCTTCCAATCGGTGCCAGCCGATCTTTGATTGATGATGTCCTCCGCTGTTTCTCCAGGAATCTTCAAGTTCTCGACGAGTACTAATTCACTCCCTGCCAATGCTTCGTTCGCAGCGGTCAGCGTGTCAAAAAACGATTTCCCAAAAGCGTGGTGCGTTCCAAATAGGTACGATACCTGATCGCTTTCGGCGGAAGTCACGCTGAACAGCACGGTGCCAAAAGCATCTGACTCCACCACCGTTGCGCTTTGCGCCATGCCCTGCTGAAACCAACACGCCAAACCAAAAACTACAATACGAACTAGCTTCTCTATCTG
>CAZKXG010000369.1:0-1421 GCA_964556465.1 uncultured Cryomorphaceae bacterium
GTTTTCACTCTCACTTAATCGCGTCAATCTGGCCCCGACATTGTAGTCATCCAGCCGCTCAGGGAATAACGTACTCTGGAATCGGCTCTCACCTTGGATGAAATCGGTCATCGCACAATCCTTCGTTTGGATTGCACAATCATACCGAATACCGAGTTTTCACACAGTGTGGGGCGGAAGCGAACATTTCAAAATCATCAAACGGGAAGAATGGACAGTTTAATGCTCTGCTTGCGAAAGCTAGCCCAAGCTAAATCTAGCCCAAATTAGAAAACTCTTAAAAATTTCGTGCATTTGCATGCTAGCTTTTTTCTTTCGCTAAGTCTTGCAATTGCTTGGTAACTGTTTCAAATTCTTCGATGGTTTGAATATAGACAGAATGTATTCCTTCGAGCCTTTGTAGCCAATCTGTCATTAAGACTGGCATCAATGGTTCAGATTGCAAACAGGTAAAATCGTAACGCCTGGAGATGAAATCTTCGGATATAGGCGCGCTGTCTGCTAAAGGCTGTACTCCATTGATAATCGTGCAACGTTGTATCAACGGTATAGTTTCTGCAATTCCATCGTTCAGAAACTCAAAAAATGCTTCTATCCTTTGTAAATTATATCTAGCATTTAGCAATTGTGTACGCTGCGCTGGGTCTGCTATCAAGCTCATTTTCCCTGCCGAAATCATTTCATCTAACACAGCAGGGTTTTCGGGAGGGGTAAGACTAAATAAACTACTGTCCATTAGTTGAGTAGCATCATCTTGATCAATCACCTGCTCTGCAAGCAGCATAGAAGTTAATTTAATGCCGTTTCGAAGGAAGCTTTCATAGAACTCACTGTGTTCTTTGAGCGTATCAACTAACACTTCGTATTCAATGGCCAAGCGGGCATGATAAGTAGCGGCTTCAGCATTTTGAGCACGTTTAGAAGACCATTCTTGCACTTGCAAGCCCATATATACACCAACTACCACAATGAAAAAATCTAAAAAAACTGCGACCCAATTTTGCTCTCTGAGGTGTTTGGTTATGCTAAGTATTCTCAATTTTCTGGCCTTTTTGATTATTCTGTTCAACGCTTTAAATCCAAAGCATACGCTAGTTTATTGCCTAAGTGAAAATAGTTGTTAGCCCTCAAAGAGACGGTATATGTTGAATATGGATTTTGATGACTAGCCTTGCAAATTATGTATTGACAACTTTCCAATAGATTTGGAGTTATATCTATTCTCAAAAAAGTTTCAAGTTTCGAAACGCGTACACATTGATCGTTGAACCCATTAAATTTCTTCGTCAGAAAATGGCACAAACTTCATCGTCAGGATTACCACTCAAGCGTCTGCAATTGGATGTTTTCTGTCAGCCAGTTAAATAGAAACAATTAATAAGTTTGGTTTAATCTACCAACTTTTGCACAAAACGGATATA
>CAZKXG010000369.1:1431-1835 GCA_964556465.1 uncultured Cryomorphaceae bacterium
TTTAGCTACCATGTCGCGAACGACCGGTTGTGGATGACTTGCGACTAAATGAAATCGAACTTCACTAGCCATCAATCTTTCTTTCGCTCTTTGAGCATTAACTTCAAAGTAACTTCAGACCAACTTTTAACCTTTTTGATATCAAGTCCAGATTCGTTGTTGTCTAACCAAACTATGATTGGGTAGCCACCCTCAGGACAATATGGCTTTGGATCGAATCCCCCATACATCAAACCAAGGCCAATTATTGTATTATTGGAATCACCTGTTACCCAATAGCTCACTCTATTATTGAACCCCATATTCATAATATCGTTTCCGACGTCAGCAGCCTCTTGTTGCGAATCGAAAGAGGGAGAGTTTGCTAGAATATTAGTCGTAGATGAGCAGGAAACTAATAAGAA
>CAZKXG010000370.1:0-1334 GCA_964556465.1 uncultured Cryomorphaceae bacterium
TCGGGGTGGCAGCCAACCCGGGTAAGCAACCGTTGTTTTCTTTAGATGAACGAGTTGACTTGGTGCGTTCAGTGCTCGCTCACATAGACAAAGTAGAAGTACGCGGCTTCGATACCTTACTAGTCAGTTTTGTTAAGCAGATTGGCGCCCAAGTCATTGTTCGTGGGTTACGAGCGGTATCAGATTTTGAATACGAATTCCAGCTGGCTAGCATGAATCGTCGTTTATCTTCCGAAGTCGAAACTATTTTCCTGACTCCCGCCGAGCAATTTTCCTTTATCTCCTCTAGTTTAGTGCGAGAAGTTGCCAAGCTGGGCGGAGATGTTTCTGCATTTGTCCACCCTAAGGTGCAGTCTGCACTCGCTGAAAAATTTTCTTTGCCCAAATAAAATATTCTGGAAATAAAAGTGCTGTCGGTTTTCCACTCAGCTTATTGAAGAGGTGTTTTATGGCACTATTCATTACTGATGAATGTATCAACTGCGATGTGTGCGAACCGGAATGCCCCAATGGAGCGATTTCGCAGGGAGAAGAAATATACGTGATTAATCCCCAACTTTGTACCGAATGTGTCGGACATTTCGACACACCTCAGTGTGTACAAGTTTGTCCGGTGGACTGCATTCCATTGGATCCGAATTACCCGGAAAGTCCAGAAGAGTTGCTGGAGAAATATATTCGCCTGGTCAGCGAAGAGGTCAAAATTCTTTAGCTATTATTCGATAAGCTCAGCATGGGTATTTTAAAACGTACCGAATAGTCGAAGCAGGCCCCGTTTTTTCTGTTCATTCCGTGCCCACTCTACTAATGTATCAGTTAACGCGTCTTCCCATGCATTTCTCGCGGTTTCAAGGTCAATTTGATTGCGACTAAGCATATCGCACAATGTCGTGCGTACAGCAGATAAATTCAGTAGTAACTGATCTTCAGGATATTTGACAAGCGCTTCGTCCCATTGGTGGTTTACCTCTGTATCGCTGCAAAAGTTTCTGGGTTCTTCCGCCCATACAGGCGAAGCGAGGAAAATAAAGGAAATGATAAGATGGCGCATTTGAGGCTCGCTTTCAGCGGATATAATCAATGATTGAGAAAAGGCGACCCAATTCGATTTTATGTCGCCTTTTTTCAACCACAGCATCAAGCTTAATGCGTTTGCAACCTTAGAAAGTGTAAGCCACACCAGCTTTAAAAGTGATAGCGGTTTCTGTAAATTCACCTAATGTCTCATCGGAATCAAAGTCATAATTGTACCCTTGAATACCGAGTGAATAAGTGAGTCCTTCCACGGGAGTAAAGCCTCGCCAAGTGAAACCTAGGGTTAACCCTACGGTATC
>CAZKXG010000370.1:1350-1819 GCA_964556465.1 uncultured Cryomorphaceae bacterium
ATGAACGTCGCTTGCTGATTCTTGAGTTTTTGCTTAATTTCTGAATCCAAGAAAGCTAAAGCAAGGCTTGCCGCAAAAACACCATCAAACGCACCTTTATTTATTCTCCATCCATAGGAGGAGCCAATAAAAGGACCATCTTGTTCAACATCATAATCCAGTTCACCATCTATTGTTGCGATTGTTACATTTTCGTTAAGGTCAAGAATCGGTACAGTATCGGTGCGGGTAATCGCACTAAAATCTGATTCAAAATTAGTCTCCGCTTTTTTGTATCCGGCAAACACAACCCAGTTGTCAGTTATTGAATAACCAAAGGAAATGGCATATTCCGTTCGATCAAAATCCACATCATCTGATCTTTCCAGCGAGGAAAATGTTGAAAATTCTCCAACCCCACCTTCGGTAAATGCGGAGTTTGTTTGCGAGTCGGAAGCACTGCCGTTGAATGCGTATTGAATGCTGAAAT
>CAZKXG010000371.1:0-1814 GCA_964556465.1 uncultured Cryomorphaceae bacterium
ATTTAGTTTTTTAGAAACAGTGCGAAGTTTAGCCTGGTCATTATCGCCATACTTATTGCCTTCGATACCATCGGCTTGAATATCACGGCTGGTCTTGCAGCTCTAGGTGTAGGTGGTATCGCTCTCGCCCTCGGTGCGCAAAAAACGGTAGAAAATTTGGTCGGTGGACTTTCCGTGGTCTTTGACCAACCGGTCAATTGATCATTAGCTATTATCCCGATGAGGAGAAGATTGTAAATTAAATGTTAATCCAAACGAAATATAGGTTTAACAGAACCGACGAAACTGAGCCATTCTGAAGCAAAGTCGAGTGATTTTTACTCCAAATACCAGACGTTAGGTGGTCTTTTGGCTCCAAGGGAAATACTCAAAATTAAAAAAGGTCGCCTCTTTCAGGAGGCGACCTTTTCATATTTAAAGCTTGCGTCTAGGAATAGCGCCTACTTAACCACAAATCGCTCAGTTATTCTTTCGTATCCTGACGTGTATGAAACT
This sequence comes from uncultured Cryomorphaceae bacterium, assembly GCA_964556465.1. GTDB lineage: Bacteria > Bacteroidota > Bacteroidia > Flavobacteriales_D > Cryomorphaceae > JAKVAV01. Next base: position 496 of record CAZKXG010000371.1, read on the forward strand.
GTGTACATACCTGAAGGCATGCTATTAGTTTCTATTTGCAAAAGTTGATTCGCTTCTAGTGCTACTCTTCTAGTGGTAACACTTCTTCCCGTAATATCTCTTACCTCAACTATACCATCGGTAGCAATTCCTTCGGCGTTTGATACCTTGAGATTTATAAACCCTAAACTGGATGGATTTGGAAAGACACTCATTGAAATACTACCTTTAGTAGCGGTATTTCCTTGCTGCTCTGAGATACCATCAATGCCTTCAGGCACAAAAATCACTGCTTCTGAAAATTCACCGGCTATTGCCGGATCCAAAGAGCAGGCACATCGGATTCTCACTTCATACTCTTCTCCTATCTCAAATTCATCCCTAGAAACGGCTCTCTGGAAAGGTTCAGCTCCGTCTTCTCCACTCAAAGCTACAACACTCATTTGCATTTCCTCACCAACTATTCCTCCCTTCAACTTACAAGCAACTGAGCCGGGAACCGGGTCCCAGGTAAACAGTATAAAACTTGCTCCGGGCAATTGCGTGACTTGCAGATTTTCCGGTACAGGGAAGGTCTCTGAATTGCACGTGAGAAAGTTGACGTCGAGAACGGCATCAATAATATGTACGACTCCGTTATCCGCACCATTATCCGGACCATCTACAGTGGCATTATTAATTTGTATACCATCGCTCAGATCAATGAGCGTGTTTTCTCCATTCAGCATGGTCAACTCACCTTCCACCAATTCAGTAGAAAGAACTTCTTCTCCCACAACGTGGTACAAAAGAATATCGGCAAGATTAGGTAAGGCTAGAATACCATCCAGATCTGTTTCGAGGGCTTCCGCCAATGCATCAAAAGCTTCATCTGTTGGTGCAAATACTGTGAAGTCTGCAAAAGGATCGGTAAGTGCAGGAAGCAATTCGGCTGTTACAACTGCAGCAGTCAATGAAGTAAAGCCATTGTCGATGGCTACATCGGCTACTGTTTCTGAACTCAACAATACTGCGTCGATCGCGTGTACGATTCCATTGTCAGCACCTACATCAGCCAGTTCTACTACCGCTTGATTGATGAAGATATCTCCACCTGAAGTCGCAGTCAATTTGAGGGTGTTTGCATCGTTCAATGGAGTCACAATGTCGCCGTTGTTGATCATCGATGACATTACCGCTCCGTCCAATACGTGGTACAATAAAATGTTAGCCAATTCCGGATCAGCTAGCAACCCGTCGATGTCGGTTCCCAAAGCAGCAGCCAAGTCACCAAAGGCAGCATCGCTTGGTGCAAATACTGTGAAGTCTGCAAAAGGATCGGTAAGTGCAGGAAGCAATTC
>CAZKXG010000372.1:0-1811 GCA_964556465.1 uncultured Cryomorphaceae bacterium
GCTTGATCTATTGGAACAGTATCCAAGGTCGGGTACGCCGATACTTCACTGGTTCACGGGAACAGTGGGTGAGCTGAATAGGGCTATCTCTATGGGGTGTTGGTTCAGTGTTGGACCTGCAATGCTCAAGAGCAAACGTGGAAAGGACTTGGTGATGAGAATGCCAAGGGAACGTGTACTTACAGAGTCTGACGGCCCATTTGCACAACTAGGAGGAAGATCGGTTTTTCCTTGGGAGGTGGATGTGGCGATTGATGCTTTAACCGAGTGCTGGGATTGTGACGTGGGAGAGGTAAGTCAGGTTCTGGATAATAATCTGAATATGCTCATGTCGTTCGATAAGCTTAAGTGCTCAGATTGATTGTGATTGAAGCGGTGTTGTATCGCTCAGAAAATTTGTTAGAAGAGCTATCGAGACACTAGAAAAAGGAGCGGTAGGGAAAATCATGAGCGGCGAGATAAAGAAAATAGACTTGATCAAAAACATGGCTGTTTTTCAGGACTTTCGATGGGCATCATCCGTAAGAGATGGCGGGAATAACATCGCTGAGTTCAAAAAGATCAACATTATATATGGTCGCAATTATTCAGGAAAAACAACTCTTTCACGGATTTTTAGAGCCCTCGAAACCGGTTCGATCTCAGACAAATATAACTCGCCCGAATTTCAGTTATCTTTCGACGGTGGTAGTAATGTCACGGAAAACTCACTAATTAGTCATGGTAAAGTGGTCCGGGTTTTCAACGAAGATTTTGTCAAAGACAATTTGCGCTTCATCGTAGATGATGAGCAGACTATCAATTCGTTCGCAGTTTTGGGAGAAGATAATACAAAGCTTGAGGAAGAAATCGAAAAGCATGAATTTGAACTCGGGAGCGACGAGGATAGGTCAGGATTGCTTGGCGACCTCCTTAGTGCTGAGGATAAATTCAAAGAAGCCCGAAAAGCACATGGGGATAAGTTGTCAGAATTGGAGGGGAAGTTACGTGACAAAGCCAATAAGGCAGGTACCGGAATTAAACATAATAAATCCTTTGGAGATGCTAACTACAATGTGCCAAAAATAAAAACAGATATCACTACAGTTGCCAAAGATATTTATTCAGCACTTACTGAGGAACAAGTAGGCGAATTTCATGATCTACTCAGGGAAGAACCTAAATCAGAGATCACAGAATCATCATCATTTAATCTTCAATACTCTATGATCGTATCAAAGGCTAAAGAGCTAATTGAAAAAAAGATTCAAGCATCTGACCCTATTCATGAATTGCTAAACGATGCTGCACTGGCAACGTGGGTGAGGACTGGTCGAGAACATCACCAAGGGAAAAGAGATAGATGTGCATTTTGTGGTAGTGACCTTCCTCCAGATTTATGGGAAAAGTTGGATAAACATTTCAATCAGCAATCTGAAGAGCTGCGGAAAGCACTGGATGGCTTACTTGGAACGATTGAACGTGAGCGGGTACGAGTTCCCAACCTGTTGAAAATCAAAGATTCAGATTTCTATTCTAACTTCACCAGCAAGTTGGATTCACTGGCCGAGCAGTTGTCAAGTCAATTAGATTCTTACTGTGCAAGTTTGGACTCCATTAAAGAGCAAATTGAAAAACGAAAAGACGATATTTTTACTCCTCTTGAATTTGACGACCCGAAATCCTATGAGGATGCTTTGAACACGACTAGAGATTCATTTGAACAACTCAGGAATGAATCAAATCAGTTCACTGCTTCGCTAAGTGCCGGTCAACTGAAAGCTCGCGAAGCGCTCCGTCTGCACGAAGTTTATACGTTCATTAACGACATA
>CAZKXG010000373.1:0-1795 GCA_964556465.1 uncultured Cryomorphaceae bacterium
TCGAATGCGAGGTAAGGTCCTACTCGAACCCACTGCCAAACAACAATAAAAAGGACGATATCGTGCGCTCCATTGCCATAGATTCAAGCGGCCGCCTTTGGATCAATGCGGGTGTTTTCATGGCTTTGGTGAGCTTTGAAACCGATAGGCCGAGCGTGCAATTTGTAGATTGGGATCGCTTTAAGGAGAAGAAAGGGATCTCGCTAACAGAGGCACTGCGCCCCGAGAATTTTTTGGGAGACAAACTCGCACAAGGAATGTTCAGTGATGCAGATGGACGCATATTTATTTACGACGAGGGTTTGCTTACGCTCATTGTCAAAGATGAGGTGAGAAGCATAGACATTCGTTCTTTGGAAAACAGCGATCAAGTCAACTATGCCAGTTGGAGATACAAAGGGTTGGTAGACAGATCGGGTGTGCTCTGGTTGCACACATCATCTGCTGAAGCAAGCGTAGCCATCGACATTGAGAACGAAAAAATACTGAACGGAAATAAGGCCATATTTGGTAACATCACCGCAGGTATCATGCGAATAATCCAAGCTAAAAATGGTGTGTTTTGGCTTGGTACCAATGGAAATGGAATCTATAGAGCAATCCCAGACAAGGAGATTTTTAATAGCCCACCTGTTTCCGAAAAGGTGGCTACGAGAACCGCTTATCCGATATATAAAGATGAAGAGGGCCACGTGTGGTTTTGTAATTTGACAGATGTTGAGGTGATACCAAACGGCATGAGGGCTCCTCAGCAATTGAGCTTCTCTTTGGCGGGCTATAGTTTTGTTCGGAAAAATCCCAATAGTTTCAACTTCTCTGCAAAATTTATCACGGGCGACGGAGAAGGAGGAATGTGGTTAGGGAATTACGATGGGCTGCATCGAATCCGGAAAGAGGGCATCAAGCTTATCCAGCACGAATTTTTCAGGATCGAACAAAAGAGTCGAAACGGGGATAACGATTTTCTCTTAGGGGTCTATGATCTCATTACAGATTCCGATGGTCAAATATGGATCGCCACGGCGGGAGAGTTTGGTAAGTTCTATCCTGAATCGGGAGTGTTTGAAGGGTTTGCCTTTGATACCGAATTCAATACGTACGATGACAACCGCATAACGAATCGGGTCATTCAAGCTGATGCCACGACTTTCTGGATCGGAACCATCAATGGGTTGGTTCGGTTTGACACGACTACCGAGAGTTTTGAAATCTATCACCACGAGCCCAAAAACATCAATTCCTTGGCCACCAATAGCGTCAAGTGTATTGCTTCTGACCCCTCGGATCCTGATGTGATTTGGATAGGAACCTACGGTGAAGGTCTGGATCGATATGATGCGAGGACCAATGAATTTCAACATTTCTCTTTGGAGGAAGGTTTGCCCGATGAGACGGTATACGGCATTCTGAGCAATGGCGACAACGAACTCTGGTTGAGCACCAATAAGGGTCTCTGCTCTTTTGATATAAAGAATCAAACCTTTCAGACTTACAATGCCGACGACGGATTGCAAGACAACGAATTCAATACGCGTTCCTTCAGCAAAGCATCTGATGGTGAGCTTCTTTTCGGAGGAATCTATGGCGTCAATCGGTTTTACCCTGACAGACTTTTCGAGTCGGATTTCAACCCTTCTACATCGATCACGGCGGTTAAGATCAACAACGAAGTCGTTCAATTTGACCCTGACTCTGAGATCCTTTCTCAACCCATCGAATCGGCTCAGGAAATTTCGCTCACCCCCGATGTAAAAATGGTTTCCTTCTCCATAGCGGGAATGGACTTAACCTTCCC
>CAZKXG010000374.1:0-1231 GCA_964556465.1 uncultured Cryomorphaceae bacterium
TACATCGCTTCGCGCTGTGTCAATGAATATTCAATTTGATTTACCTCTACTTTTATTCGACTATTGAGCATGTTGACTTGGGACGGAGTGAAGTTTGAAACGCCGAAAGTCTTGATCTTTCCGCTCACCTTCAGTTCCGAGATGGCCTCCGCCATTTCATCGGGATGCATCAAAGGGCTTGGACGGTGAAAAAGGAAGGTGTCCAAGTAATCGGTTCTGAGATTTTTGAGCGATTGTTCCGCACTCCAAATGATATACTCTTTTGAGTAATCATAATGCTTGATGGAATTGCTTCGTGTCTTTCCTTCATATTGAATCCCACACTTGGTGATCAGTTCAATCTCCTCACGGTTTACTCCACTTTGCTTGAGGGCTTTCCCAAATTCAGCTTCGGTGGTGTAATCGCCATAGATATCGGCATGGTCAAAAGTGGTGTTTCCATTTTCTACACAAAACTCAATGAGTTGAGCTTGTTCGGCTTGAGGGAGCTGCTTTCCCCAAGCCCCCCAGGACATGCAGCCGATGATGATTTTAGATTGACTAGTGTTTGCCATTTTACATTTTGATAAGTCGCTTCTTCTCCACAAGCATTATCACGGCGCTTGACTTGATGAAATTATCCAGTGCGCTATGCCATCCTTTACCACGTCAAATCTATAAATAAAGGTTTTGGAATATATTGCCTTATATGAAAGGGTACACATTGCCGTAAAATCACGACAAATTAAATCATAACACAATCATTTATCTTTGGCCCGATTAATTTTCATCACGCTTTGTAAGATTCCTGCATGAACCTTCGCATTTTTCTGTTTCTACTGTTTGCCATTTCGTTTAGTAAAGTGGAATGCCAAATTGATACGGCGCTCATGCCTATTGTTGTTGATACTTCTATACGCGAAGTGCTTGAGAATAAAATGCTGGAGAGTAGTCAAATGCTGGAAGGTGAGTTGCGTGAGCGGAGCATTTTAAGCCGTCAGAATTTGCTTTTTAATGGCCTGAGAACTGAGTTTCAGAAGGCTAGAGATTATTTAGGGCCGGGCATAGATACTGCCTCGTATGAGAATGGAATTAGGCAAATTGCTGAAGAAGCTCAAACGGCTTTTGATGGTATTTTTGCCAACAGTGGAACGATACAAACCTCGCGTAACTTGGCTACATCGTCAGCCTTGCTTCTTGGGTTTGAAAAGGATCTGGAATTCAGGAAAGAACAGATTGATCGGACCAAGGA
>CAZKXG010000374.1:1293-1791 GCA_964556465.1 uncultured Cryomorphaceae bacterium
TCAGCAGCTGTCACTGAATACATTCAAAAGGTATCTTCAATACGAAACGATTTCGGGCCTACTGAAAAGATGTTGGACCGCTATTTGAAAAAAATCAGTGCTACACAGGTGAGAGCCAACGTGCTGATCGCAAATTTGCGGCTGAAAAGAGAAGAAATTCGCAAATTTCAGGAGGAATTATCGGGGCTTTCTTTCGAGCGAGAATTGGCCAATATTTATGGCCCGGTTGGCTATACCAGGCCTTTTAATGAAATAATTCATTACTCCGCTATCAAGTCATTTTTGGTACTCGTATTTTACATTAAAACGCAGGTATTCCCAATTCTCCTTCTTCTTTTTGTTTTCTTTTTGATCCACAGATTCATTAAGAATTTAAAGACCAATATCCACGCAGTAAAGTCTGCGGATCAATCGGCTATGACAATCGATGCGCTGAAGTCGCCTGTTTTATCAGCTTCTATTATAACACTTACTGTGGGGCAGTTTATCTTTCCATCG
>CAZKXG010000375.1:0-1769 GCA_964556465.1 uncultured Cryomorphaceae bacterium
TTCGGATCTGCATTATTATCAGCTTTATCTTTTGGGCTCCTGCTTGCTCAAAAAAGCAAATGAAATCAGTCTTAGATGATATTTCAAGAGATACTTATGAAAAAAATGTGAGAGAGCAACGTCTTGAGAACTTGGGAGATCCACACTACGAAGAACCCCCTTCATATGAACAATATCAAAGGGAAAGAAAAGAGATGTTATCAGATACTGAAGCAACGCCATCGGCTATAGAAAAGGAGGAGTAAAAGGGGACGTTGAGACTGCCTAAAAAGATTGTTAGCTCTCCCATAGTGCTTGAAGCGATGCTACCACGTGGTAGAGTGTAGTGAATAGTTTAACTAATCTATCCACAGGAGAGCTACAGATGGCGCGATATAAACATGTCAACCATGATCAAATGGCGATGGTGCCGGTATTATTGGAGGGACAACTGCTGCCCGGCACCTTGGAATATGCTATCGATCATATTTTTGGAGAACGTCTTGATTTGAAGATTCACATTTGGGAAGACATATGCTGAAGCGAGAGCGTGAAGACGGAACAGGAGTAGAATATATCTGACCGGTCTTCTATGTGTGAGCGTTATTAACCTCATTATACTGCTGGGTAGATGTAGTCCATATCATGCTACGAAATCCAGGCGTGGTGAAACTTAATTTGCAGGAAATGAACAACATTTTACAGAAATTGATTTCGACAGCCTCGTTAGCCGTCATTATTTATAACCATCAACTAAAGGAGGGCAGAAAATGATACTCAAAGCAAAAAAACCTATAGGTGCGCTGGTAATCATTGTTGTTCTTCTTGTTATGTTGCCGGCAATTACTTATACACAAGAATCTTCAGTGAGCAGCTATTCGCCAGTCGTCATTAAAGAGAAGTTTCAGGAAATTGTAAAGCGTATGAAGAAGGCAAAATCGGAGGTGATGAAACGGCATATGAATCTGCTGAACGAACGATATGACCTGAGTGACCGTCCAGCCGATGGCGTCATGATGTCGGGGGGGAAAAAGCCTGTTCAGCAAGGTGTGCGCGTAAAGCTTCCTAAAGGCTTCTATCCCCTTCCCCATCCGAATCATTCAGAGGGAGGGATGGTTTTTCCGCAGTTCCATATCGATCAAATTAAAGAACAGGAAGGACGTGACCTCACCCGGTTTGACCTGGATTACGACTTGCCGGACCATCTTCTGCCTGAGTATCCGCCGCCGATCTATCTAACGACAAGACCAGACTTAGGCGATGTATCCCAAGGGAAAGTTGTTACCATCATGAACTATTACGATCTATTCAATGGTATTCTGAATCCCAAGCAGTTAGAAGGATTGCGGTTACTTGTCACCCCGTTCCCTCAGCAACAGTTCAACCAGACTGAGGATCGGCGCTCAGAACTTCCTAGCAGAGGTGTAACCTGCTTCGACTGCCATGTCAACGGACACTCGAATGGTACTACACATCTAGTAGGCGACATCCGTCCCCAGGAATTCAGGCATCGGTTGGATACCCCGCCATTGCGTGGTGTGAATATCCAACGTCTGTTCGGTTCCCAACGCGCATTGAAGAGTATAGAGGATCTCACTGAATTCGAGCAAAGAGCGGCCTATTTCGACGGAGACCCTGTAATCGCTACCAAAAAGGGGGTCAACATTTTGGAACGCGGCAGTCAGGTTCATTTCATGGCCGAATTTGAGTCAATACTGGACTTTCCACCTGCGCCCAAGCTGGATATATATGGCAGACTCGATTCTGAAAAAGCGACTGAGTCCGAACTC
>CAZKXG010000376.1:0-1763 GCA_964556465.1 uncultured Cryomorphaceae bacterium
CTGGCTGTTTTAATCGGAGTGGTCATCTCTGCGCTTGTTTTTGCTTGGGACAACGCCAAGCGGATACGTGCACGGAAAAATATTGATGAAGCGGGAATCAAGCATTACGAAATGTACGGTCCCCTTTTCTTCGGATCAGTAGCTGCCTTTCATGATAAATTCGATGTACTAAACGATCCCGAAGAGGTGATCATTGACTTTGCCGAGTGCAGAGTTGTGGACATGTCGGCAATCGAAGCGCTGAACAAAGTCACTGAGCGCTACCGTAAAGTGGGAAAGAAGGTTCATCTGCGGCACCTCAGCCCCGACTGCCGTCAGCTTTTGCAAAATGCCGAGGCGATCATCGACGTCAATGTGATGGAAGATCCAACATACAGGGTCGCGGTTGACTCTATTTAGTCGGAAAATTCTAAGCATCTAGGATGCCCTCCTCACGTTCGGGATCAGAAATTTGGCCCGATACGATTTTGTTGATTTGGGGCTGGAGTATCCAAATTCCGATCGGATAAAACCAAACCAAGAAGAAATACCCGATGTAGTCGCTGAATCTGGCACGCCGTTGAAGTTCTACACTCTTGATAATTTTGGCGACAAATCTCAGGACGTAGATTCCACAAAACATGGCAAACAGGTGTAGTGGAATAATGAGAAAGAACATACCCATCATGAGAATGAACGTCTCTCGGGAGGTACTTCTTGAGGCCTACACCAATTGAATACATCCATCCGTAGAGGACAAATAGTGATAGGAATGAAATGGCAAAGATACCGAGATAACTGCCGATTATCCCTTTAGTAAAAAACGTTTCAACAGGATTTTCTGCTATTGCAACGCTATTCAGTTTCGTAATTAACACTATAAAAAGTGCCATTTGAACCGCAAAAGGTATTCCAACTCCAAAAAGAAAAATTTGCCAGTGTTTGGCTTTTAGAAATCTGTCGACCATAGTGAGAAAATCGTTGGCATATTTTTTCCGCAAGGTAAGATTTCGAAAGTTTTGACAGAAAACTCATTTCTGAAAAGCTAAAGGTCGAGCACTGCCCTTTAGACAGCACTCGACCTTTCTTTAACTAACCACCTAATTATACACCAAGGCCGATTCGGGATATTTCAGCTCGTAACTGAAATCGATTTGTTGTGAAGAGTTCGGTTCAAGTCTAAGCTCCCAAGTCAGTTTGCCACTGTCTTTTTCACTCTTCCCATCACCAATGTCTATGATTTCAACACTCACATTTCGGTTGTCCGAAAGGGGTACTTGGTCAATGAGTTCCAGCATGACAGGATGTGATTTATTGCTTCTGACCTCTATCTCCCAATGGAGCTCTCTCTGCTCTTTACTGCCAAAACTCTGTTGTTTGGAAAGTTCCTTATTCAATCTTCTTTCCAGTAAAATATTGTCATCCCGGCCAAGTGCAATCTCGAGGGTATCCTTCACGCTCTCAGCGTCTAGATTTGATTCACCTGAATAGGCTCCTTGAAAATAGATGGTTGATTTTCCTGAAAGGAGTTGAAGATTGCCCCAGTCGGTAATCCGAGCCAAGAGGTATACATCTGTATCTACTTTTGGAATGGCTCGGTAGAGAAACTCTACGGGCACTTTTTCCGATTTAATGGTCAGCAAGCGGTCTTCTCCATTGGAGGGCACGCTGTATTTGTAGTTGACCGAGTAAGATATTCTAGGTGAAGAAATCGACGGGGATTCGTCGATGAAGAGTTTTGCTGCGTTCACCGAATTTGACACTTTAATGCCATCGATATATGA
>CAZKXG010000377.1:0-1762 GCA_964556465.1 uncultured Cryomorphaceae bacterium
CTCCGGTTAGCAATTGGGTATCCCCCTGTACCAACACTTCATCGGTGAGAATTTGAATGAAGAAGGGGTAAGCTAGGGAAAGTAAACCAAGAACCAGGTTAATTAATAAGGCTTCACCGAGAATTCCTTGATAAGGTGGCCAAATAGGAGATGATCCGCCGCTATGAAAAACCATGCATCATTGATTTTAGCATTGCTTGCGGCAACGATCTGCTCATCGCTTTACGCACAAATTCCCGAGGAAATACTTTTCCCCACCAACCGCAAATCTAAAATGGGTGAGCATTATATTTGTGAAGGTCCCTGGGGAACAATTCGGTATCAGACGTTTTTTATATCGCCGCCGATAGACTACATAGACGAAAAGGTTTTCGAGCATGAAAATGCCTGGTATTTGGACAATTTAACCGAAGCGGATTGGAAAAGGGTGGTTCAAGAGAGCCCGTTGCCTGAAGATAAAAAACAGTATCTCATTGGGTTGGGGCGTACCGAGGAATGGCCACATGTCCGTCTTGAACCCAACCCTGAGTTTATTTTGTCAATGTCGCCCTCGGAACGGAAATACTTCTATCAGATTCTTGCTGATAATCCTGTCAGCGCACACTCGCCTTATTGCGATCCTGTCGTCGTAGGAACCAACGATGTGGACAAATGGCTCAACCAGGCCGATCTGGAGGAAGATGTAACTTCAATTCTAAAAAAACTTTTGTATTTCGATGAGGGTACGGCTTTCTTTTCCGACTGGGCGGCGATGCAGCCCTATTTAAAAACGGAATCGAGTCGCATGACCTTCTATAGACTTCTTCTCAGTCAAAAAACGTCCATGCCTGTACTGTCGATTACGCCCAATTCCAATTTTGATGAACTATCAGCCTATTGGTCTAGAGGTGTGGCCAAGCGCAATACCATCGCATTACTCCAGGACATGCGGAATCGAAAGTCGAACGTCGATATCGACCTGGTACATATTCTTCCCCCATTTGCCCGGAAACGCGTGAACACCTTCCCCAACCCCTATCTGGACGAAGATTACATGACACAAAACTGTCACTGGAGTTCAATGAGCTTCTACAAATTCAAGGAGGAACTCCGATTCATCGGCGCAGGATATGCAATGGAATACCTGAATGCGAACTTCACCCCTGTTAAAAGCCCACCTCTTGCCTTCGGCGACCTCGTTCAATTTATAACCAAAGACGACAAGATTGTTCATTCAGCAATCTATATTGCAGGGGATCTATTCTTTTCCAAAAACGGTTTTTCTGAACTCAGTCCATGGGTACTTGTTCCCTTTTCTGACATGATAGCAACCTATCACTATGTAAAGCCTCTCAACCTGAGGGTTTTGCGAAAGAAGCACGCTTCTTTGGTTTAGTTTCACTTTATATCTACCGACCAACCTCAAATGCCTGATTCGGAAGGTTATATTTTGATTTTCCCCATAAATACCCAGAGAAAAGACAGGGATGCTCAAAATCGAAATCATCAGCAAGATGTTGTCTGCTCTGAACTTTATTCAATTAACAAATGAAACAGGCTCTACAACCTCGTTGCTGGTCTGAAGTGCATATGAAGGGAACCCATATTTTGTCGTTGGGTGGCCCATATCCGTCGCTGCGCTCGGGCAATATTTAATATCAACACCCTCTTTTCGCTCGAAAGAGCGTAAGTTTTTGGAGGTGATTATGGCAAGGTTGACTAGTAATGAAGCCCGCAACATGGTGCGAAGACGGCACGACTCAATCCATACCGTTGTCCCCAA
>CAZKXG010000378.1:0-902 GCA_964556465.1 uncultured Cryomorphaceae bacterium
TCAAATAGCCCTCCTGGTTGGCACCATAACCTCCCTATTCTTCGTGCCATGGTTATTGGTGAAGGCATGGATCCTTCCCCTACCCGATACCATCCAAGCTCAAATGGAGGAAGCCCTCGGTCATGGATTTGAAGGAATGATTGTTTATGTGGATCAAGCGGGAAAACCACCCGAGAATTATGCCGCAGGCTGGCACCACCGAGAATCCGAGACACCCGCTAAACCCGATGCACTCTTTAAAATTGCCAGCATCAGCAAGCTGTATGATGTGGTAGCCGTAACGAAGCTGGTTAGTGCGGGACGACTTTCTCTTGACAAGACCGTAGCTGACTACCTACCCGATCTTGTTGGCAAAATCGAGAACGTAGAGAAAATCACGCTGCGCCAGATGATCGGGCACAGAAGCGGCATCCCTAACTTTACCGACGCTCCTCGTTTTTGGGAAGCGCCAACGGAGACTTACGAAGAAAGTTTGGCCCTGATTCTGGGAAAACCCGCCAACTTCGAACCCGGTGAAGACTACGAATACTGCAATACCAATTACCTCTTGATCAGCAAGATTATGGATGACGAATTGGGTGTTGGACACTTTGAATACATCCAGGAAGAAATTCTGAATCGCCTGGATCTCAAACACACGTACCGCTCTCTGAGTGAAGTAAATGTAGATGATGTGATGAGTGGCTACCATGTGGGCTATGCGCATGATCTGAAAACCAACGACTACGGCATGCATGCTACGGCAGAAGATGTGGGAATTTTTCTGAGAGCCCTAAACGATGGATCGGTGTTCGAACCCGGAGAACAAGAAATATACGCTTCCGTTTACGAGTACGAACATGCAGGTTGGGTTCCCGGATACCAGAGTTTTGCGAGTTACCACGCAGATATTGACGCTGTGG
>CAZKXG010000378.1:912-1751 GCA_964556465.1 uncultured Cryomorphaceae bacterium
CAAGATCATCGAAAGCAATAACTAGCCACTACCTTTCCGAGAAAAGTCTGTGCGTTTCCGCAAAAATGAAGATGTTTGCCTTCAATTTGAACAAGGAAATCGAATTACTTACAGTAGGCCGGGCATTTTTTATTCTAGACGTCAGGACTTACCATGATCAATCATTCAACCTATGATCAAGTTTTTTAGACGAATTAGATTCAACCTTATGAGTGAAAAACCATCTGTTGAACGGGCGGGTAGATATTTGACGTATGCCATTGGCGAAATTGTCCTCGTGGTGATTGGGATTCTAATTGCGCTACAGATTAATAACTGGAATGAAAACCGCAAAAATGAAATCACGGAAGCAGACTACTACTGTAGAATTTTGGATGACTTTGAACTGAATGAAAAATTAATTGAGGAAACTTCCACACTCTTAACGAACAAAATCAAACTCTGCAAAGAGCTGATATTGGATTTAAACAAGTCCCCTAATGACAGAAGTATTATCCTGAATAAATTTGCGATTACCCTAAGACAGGACGTTTTTGTGCCAAGCAATATCACTTTTGAAGATATCGCTTCTTCAGGACAGCTCAAGCTCTTAACGGATATAGAACTTAAAAACAGACTCATTCAGCATAGTACCGTTTTAAACAATATTTTAAATCTGCTTCAAGAAAATAGGAATGTCATTTTTAACAGAACGGATGATTTTGAATTAATGAGTGAATTCGGATTTCAAGATCTTGATTATCTAAATCAAGAGCTTGACCAAGAACATTTAGACCTATTGCCAAAAAGCAACTGGACGAATGAGCCTGAAAATCCCATCTTCTTAAAGTTTCAAGACA
>CAZKXG010000379.1:0-1737 GCA_964556465.1 uncultured Cryomorphaceae bacterium
CGACACTTCAGACACAGGTTCAGCTTGAACCAAAGGAGACAGCGCAAGCGCCAGAATAATTGGAGATAGTTTTCGCATGAGGAGTCCTCGTTAATGTAAATCGAGGCTCCAGTCTATGCAGTTGTCCTATGTGGACTCGGTTAGATAGATTGAAGAAATCGCAATCTAACTAGGGGGCTTATAGCTCGTTGAGGTTTGTTATAAACGAATTACTCGGCGTTTGCGTTAACAAGCCAATCATCAAGCACTTGCTTCAATTTATCTAATTGCTCTTGATGTTTTGCTTGATTCTTTGCCAATTTGTTAATGTTCTGCAACTTCCAACGAATCGCTGGCAAGTCTGCTGCATTAGGATAGTCAAACAATGCCCAGTCAGGTTGCCCTCTTTTGAATGACATAAGGAAAGCATGATCCCTTTCTGTGAAATGTTTTTGCAGTTCAATTAACATCATGGGCCTAACAGAGGCTAAGTCTTCGCATTCAACTTTTTCAAAAGTCATTCCGTCAAATTCTGCCTGAAATTTCTCATTCAGAGGCTGCCAGTTTGGCGACATGACTTCATTAATAGGCCGAGGGTGACTTAATGTATAGGTTAAAAAACCCACCAAAATCTCTCTCGAAATCCCTTCACTGCCAAGTAACATACGCACATCAAATAAGTCGCGAGGATGTTGGCGATCCATTGCAGCACACAATTTCCCACCATACAGATCGGGAAGACTGACTACCTGAATCTCAGCATAACCAAACTCGTCTTCAACAGACTCTTGAACTGGCATTATTTCTGCACTATGCAATGTACCTCTGGCGACGGGCGACACTTCAATTTTGATCGTCGCAACCGGACTTGATACAACTATTCTCAGTTCATCAGCTTTATTATCCTGAAATGCCGCTCGGATATCTGGTTGAGTATTGATTCTGTCTGTAATGCGCTGCAATGCAGCCCTGACATTAATCAAAGCCTCATCTCTTGGTTCAAGTGGAAGATAAGCAAGATCAATATCTACAGATAACCGAGGAAAATCTCTCACAAATAAATTAATGGCGGTGCCACCTTTAAGTGCAAAAACCGTCTCTGTTGCTACCACAGGAAGCATTCTTATGAGCAAGGAAACCTGTTTGTAATATGGGCTATCTTTATCCATTATGTTGTTCACCTTTTTTGACGCTTAATATCTCTGGCACTGTGATTTGATATCGCTCATCAAAACGTCCTTTTTCGACAACCTGCCGCTTTCCTGCACCCAATTTAATTCTTGTTTCATCTATGCGATTGACCCACTGGTGATCGTAGTATCGACCCAGAAATAGAAATATTCGGTTTGCCTGAACAGAGCTGCTTCGTTCAAGAATATCTTGTACTTTTCTAGGGCTAAGATTGACTAAACCCTGAAATAATTCTGCGACATGCTCAAATGAAATCAGCTTCCCAATCCCGTCTACCACTTCATAGGCAGCAAGTTCTGCACAGCTGACAGTGAGTTCTTTCTCTTTAACCGTGATCCTTTTCAAATCTTTCTCGGGATTCACTTCAAGCTTATGGTTTCCACAGTAAAACCAATTCTGATAAGGGAATTCACGAAACCATTTCGGTAAGGACGACTTGTTTTTAACGCAAATCCAAACTTGCTCTTTGTTCAGCTGTAAATAGTGACTCAGTCCCTGGTGAGTTAAGCTGCTCAATCCAGCCAAATGAACTGAAACGCCCAATTGCACATCTAATGCTTGAATGGC
>CAZKXG010000380.1:0-1727 GCA_964556465.1 uncultured Cryomorphaceae bacterium
GTATCGATTATTGTAATCAGGGTTTTCATCCTCATCATCTATCCTAACGGTTATCCTGATCTTTTTTTCATATGGATTGATGATGCACGCTCCCTTTTAAGTAGTGTTCGAGATTGAATGGTCTCTCGAAGGGGCTTCGCCAGACAAGATTTGTAATAGACACGTGCGATTTCTTTGCCAGACACGATTTGTAATAGATTGGTGATCAACGTATGCGTTTTGTTTCTATCTCTTTTGGTCGTTCTTTCTCTGTTTAAGTAATGAAAATACTAGAATCGGAAGCTTTTCGCTAGCCATGCAAGGATCTGTCTCAGTTTTTGTATGACAGTATGGATACATGAAATCATTCAAGCACAATAAACGGACGGATGAGGTAGACAATATATTCGTACTTTTTTCAGATTTTTTGACGATCAATGCAAATGACGAAGTCTAATAGGGAAACAGCCATTCCTCCCAACGGAACCCCCTGCCTCTTTTCAAGAAAACCTCCGAGTTTGGAGAAGGCTCGTGGTGATGATGATACAATAACCTCTAGTATGCATGGAAATATCATTCGAAGAGCGAATCCGATGCGTGTGCATGTTAAGACATTGCTCCCATCAAAACGTTCGTTGCAAACAATGCACATATATACTAACGAAGTCAAGACAATGGAAGACATGACGTCTCTGGTGATCGACATACTTGGCATTTATAACAAGAGGCCGAGCGAAGTTGAAATATGTTATCGAAGTGAAACCAATTTGTACTATATTGAAAGATCCAAATTACAAGAGAGGTTTGTTTACCCTGATTATTATTTCCTGTACTATTATCATTTTTTGGAAAATTGTAAAAAGTTCGATGATCACTCGGGACGTCGCTATCCCGGATCTGCAAAGCGTTTTATTTTGTCTTTAACTTTGATCCTTTGATCTTTTAACATATAATAAATTGTTTTTGTCCTGCTTTTTAACACTGACATTTTATTCTATGCAAGAATTTGTCCGTCTGGCTTCAGGTAAAGCTGATGTTGTCCGGATGTACCAACCTTCAAAATTATCGGATACCATGTAGCGACATTGAACGGGTCACCGATATGAAATGTTGCACGTCCGTGAACGGTGCGCGTCGCTTCGCTAATTTGCACCACATAAATAGCGCTGAATTTGGTACCGCTGTCGATCTCGACCCAACCTGGCAACGATTCATCATCGTCATTGTTGATCAGTGGTATCAATTTGAATGTGATGACAGAGTTGACGTCTGGTAAAGTAAGTATCTCACGCAGAGTGTATGCAATGATGAACCATGCGTTATTCTTATGATGTACCGTGATACCGCCACACTCATTTAAAGCATCGATTGTGTGTTCAAACAACGAGTTCTTCACGTATTGCACATTTTCCTTGTTGAAGCTTTGTTCATTGATCCCGTCCCATGGATATTTGATAACCTTGTCGATGATCGCATTCATTTTCGTGAAGATCTCGTACTTGTCCTGTGGTGATTTTGACAACGCCGTGCCGTATTCATCAACCAAAGGTTTGAAACAATTCTTTACCTCCGCAGAATGATGCTGGAAAGCCCCCCCAGCGAGTACACTCACATGATTGAATGCACGGATCTGACAATCGGACATGCTGCTGACCCGGACATAAGGATCATGATTGGCAATCGTGAAGTGCATTTTTTGGAAGTGATTTGTCTTTTGTCTTTTTTCAAAGGATATCGAAACAAAATAT
>CAZKXG010000381.1:0-1724 GCA_964556465.1 uncultured Cryomorphaceae bacterium
AACACAAAAATTTCTAGTACCAGATGCGAATACTAATAAATCATAATAACATAAAAAGTTTTTGTAAAGCTCGACTTTTCCAATGCATTTAACAGTCTTCACCGGCAAGATATGCTTTTTGCTATTCGTGAAAGGCTACCGGAAATTTATGCATATGTCTTCTCTTCCTATTCAGAGCCATCAAATTTGTTTTATGGTTCTTTTGAGTTATTGTCAAGTGAAGGGCCTCAGCAAGGGGATCCGCTAGGTCCACTTTTATTTAGTAACGCTATTCACCCGTTACTAAATTCTCTTAATTCAGAATTGACAGTAGGATATCTGGACGATCTCACGTTAGCAGGAACGGAAGCTGTTGTAGAAAATGATGTCAAGAGGGTGATTGATTTTGGCCGTAATCTCGGTTTGAAGCTGAATATTTCAAAATGTGAGCTGACAACCAAAAGCGGATCACCTATTAGTAGCCCTGTAATAGGTGCATTCCAGCGAGTTTCAATGGACGAAGCAACCTTGCTCGGCGCTCCTCTATTTCAGGGTTCAGCTTTAGATAAATCATGGAAAGAACGCTGCGAGGACCTTTCTAGGGCTGCAGAAAGATTAAGTTTAGTATCCGCTCAGGAAGCGCTCATCCTTTTGAGGTCGTCCTTCGGCGCTCCAAGAGTTCAGCATATGCTACGCTGCTCACCATCCGCGGACCATCCAGCCCTCACGCAATTCGATGAAATTCAACGTGAATCTCTAAATCGGATCACCAACTCTAACCTAACAGAAACGCAGTTCTGTCAAGCAACGCTACCAATCAAAGACGGTGGCCTAGGTTTAAGAAAGGTCGCCACATTAGCACTCTCTGCCTTTCTCTCATCTTCATCTAGCACTCAGTCGTTACAAGACGTCATTTTATCTGGATGTCAGCCGCTAGATGATGCGTGCTCTCGGCGCTGTCTAGATTCGTGGTCCTCAGTTTATGGAACTCCTCCTATCTATCCTGCTTCTTCAAAACAGACGTCATGGGATCGTCCAGGTATTGAACGCTCTAAGAGCTTTATAGAGACCAGATGCCTCGACCTTCGTCAAAAAGCAATATTTCTTGCCTCGAAAACACGTAACAGTGGAGACTGGTTGTCCGCACTTCCAATCGCTGCTTGCGGTTTGCGTTTGGATGACGAGGCCGTACGGGTAGCAGTAGCGAATAGACTTGGACTAAATACTTGCGTACCCCATGATTGCCGTTGCGGTGCTAAAGTCGATGCGTGGGGTTCGCATGCCATGGTGTGTAAGAAAGCGCAAGGACGGATTACCAGACACCAAGCCGTTAACGACATTGTCGCCAGGGCATTCACATCTGCAGGGGTTCCAACATCGAAAGAACCAACGGGTTTGTTACGCAACGATGGCAAGCGACCGGATGGGCTTACGTTGGTGCCATGGCAAAATGGTAAAGCTCTTGTATGGGACGTGACGGTGGCAACGACACTGGCTGACTCTTACCTGATGATTTCATCAGACCTAGCTGGTGCCGCTGCTGAGAAAGCCGCCACAAAGAAAACGGAAAAATATTCCAACCTACCATCAAGCGTTAAATTTCAGCCAATTGCAATGGAAACTTTAGGAGTTTTCAATGCTTCAGCTGTAGACTGTTTGAATGATATTGGTCGCCGCATCAGTGCTGTCTCAGGCGAACCGAGAGAGTCTAAATTTCTGTTTCAACGCATCTCCGTAGCATTGCA
>CAZKXG010000382.1:0-1686 GCA_964556465.1 uncultured Cryomorphaceae bacterium
GGATCAGCGGTGGCTTATTGCATAGGTATTACCAATGTAGACCCAATCAAGTATGACCTCCTTTTTGAGCGTTTCTTGAATCCCGATCGTGTATCGCTTCCTGATATCGATATCGACTTTGATGACGAGGGGCGACAGAAAGTGATCGACTACGTGATTGAAAAATACGGATCAAATCAGGTAGCTCAGATCATTACCTACGGAACCATGGCGGCAAAATCATCAGTTCGTGATGCGGGTCGTGTAATGGAGTTATCGCTTTCCGATACAGATCGTATCGCTAAACTCGTACCTAATTCGAAGTTGAAGAAGCTCTTCAAGATGGATGATAAGACCATCAAGCAGAGCTTTCGCGATGATGAGGTAGTAGGTATAAATGAGCTCTTGGCTTTAGCTAAAGGTAATGGCCTTGAATCAGATGTGGTAAACCAAGCCCACTCTATGGAGGGCTCGGTAAGAAATACAGGTATTCATGCCTGTGGAGTCATCATTACCCCTGACGATATCACCAAGTTCGTTCCCGTTGCCCTTGCGAAGGACAGCGATATGTGGTGTACACAGTTCGACAACTCCGTGGTAGAAGATGCCGGACTACTCAAGATGGACTTTCTGGGCTTGAAAACGCTCACCCTGATTAAGGACGCCGTGGTGATCGTAAAAGAACGCTACGGAACAGAAATCGATCCCGATGAAATTCCATTAGACGACCCAAAAACGTACGAGCTTTTCCAGCGCGGTGATACAGTTGGGGTTTTCCAATACGAATCGCCGGGGATGCAGGCGCACATGAAGGACTTGAAGCCTACAACTTTCGATGACCTCATTGCTATGAATGCTCTCTATCGCCCGGGGCCGATGGAGTACATCCCCAGCTTCATACGTCGAAAGCACGGTGAGGAAGAGATTGTTTATGACCTTCCTGCTTGCGAGGATTATTTAAAGGACACTTACGGCATTACCGTCTACCAAGAGCAGGTGATGTTGCTTTCGCAGAGTTTGGCCGATTTCACCAAAGGTGAGGCAGATGTATTGCGTAAGGCCATGGGTAAGAAGAAGAAGGATGTTCTCGACAAGATGAAACCTCAATTCATCGAGCAGGCGAAGGCCAAAGGGCATGATGAAAAAGTACTGGAGAAGATTTGGAAAGACTGGGAGGCATTTGCATCCTATGCCTTCAACAAGTCTCACTCCACTTGCTACGCTTGGGTAGCCTTTCAGACGGCATACCTCAAAGCAAATTATCCCGCGGCCTACATGGCTTCGGTTCTCAGCAACAATATGAATGACATCAAGCAGGTGACCTTCTTTATGGAAGAGTGTCGCCGCTTGGGAACGCCCGTACTTGGGCCGAGTGTGAATGAGTCAAACCTGAAATTTACCGTCAATGAAAACGATCAGATTCGTTTTGGAATGGCAGCTATCAAAGGAGTAGGTGGAAATGCTGTGCGAGCCATTGTTGAAGAGCGTGAAACGAATGGCCCTTACAAGGATATTTACGACTTTGTGACGCGTACGGATAAGAAGCATGTAAACCGAAAATGCTTGGAAAACCTCGCATTAGCAGGAGCTTTGGACTGTTTTGAATCCGTTCACCGCAGTCAGTACTTCGCCGAAACTGCAAGTGGGGCCAATTTCGCTGAGCAATTGGTGAAATTTGGAGGAGCTTTGCAAGATTCACAAGACGCT
>CAZKXG010000383.1:0-1680 GCA_964556465.1 uncultured Cryomorphaceae bacterium
AAGCAATTCAGCTGTTACAACTGCAGCAATCAATGAAGTAAAGCCATTGTCGATAGCTACATCGGCTACAGTCTCGTCTGCCAAAAGAACGGCATCCAATGAATGTACAACTCCATTATCGGTTGTTAGATCTGCTGCATTAACTTGGGCTTGATTCACGAATACATTTCCCTCCGACGTAGCAGTTAGCTTAAGCGTGTTGGCAGCATTCAGAGGTGTTACAATATCTCCATTGTTTATAGCTGATGATAAAACTTGTGAATCGAGCACATGATAGAGCAGTACGTCTTGCAGAGTGGGCTGATTTAGCAAAACACCAAGACCTACCCCAAGTTGGTCAGCTAAGTTCTCAATGGCATCGTCATCGGGTGCAAATACGGTGTATTCAGCACCGCTGTTACGCAACACTTCGTCCAGACCCGTTTCCTCAAGAGCTGTTGTTAGGTGGGTATGATTAGGACTCGTGGCTATCACATCGTCAAATACATTGGTTTGCGCGAAGGCGCTCGAACCGAAAATAATTACGCTAAAGAGCGTAAATAAACTAGTGAATGATTTTTTCATAAGATTGGATTAATTAGGATTTGTAATTCACAACACATAACAGTTGCTTATGGCAAATACGACACTCATAAAGTTTGATTGTTTGAAAAGTACCACCCGAAAAAACGGGAGGTCTTGTGGTCTCAAAAGGTCTCTTCTTTTACCCCAATAAAGCGTAAGAAGCTAGAAATAAAGAGACTAAATGGAAGAAGATTTTTTAGAATCTTGGGACTTAAGGAGTAGGACTTCCAGACTCAAGCGGTTATTTTTTTTCTAAACAAATCTTGAATGCACTTAAAAATCGTCTTCGTTAATTGAGTTAAAATACATTCTAACAATTCAACGATGCATCAACCCTAAATCGTCGGATATCCATGCGCCTCTTGAGAAAATAGTCTGGTAAGGCACCTTTATAGTTATAGTATGAACAGAGTTAAAAATGACTTCAACCTCAAGAAGTCGAATTGGACAGCTATTTTTGCTCAACTGAGAATTCGATAGTAATGATTCGAAATTGTTTAAAAGCCCTGATAATTGTCATCACTTTTCACACCGCCGTTAAAGGGCAGTATCCGCAAGGTTTTGGTGAAGAAATCGTGTACGATGTCTTTAGCTACCCAGCGGGAATTCTTTTTGGATCAAAAACCATCTCATACGTCTATGAACTGGATGGAAGGGTTTGGGTAATTGAGGACGGTATGGTTGCCGAAAATCCTATTATCGATATCTCTCAAGAAGTCGGTTTCTGGGCAGATCATGGTTTGATCAGTGCAACGCTCGACCCTGATTTTTCCGAAAACGGATACATTTACTTATTGTATAATGTAGACAGGCATCACTTGCTTTACTTTGGAACAGATGAATATGATGCCGAGATCGATGACGAGTTTAAAGGTGGAATGGGCCGGATTACGCGTTACACTTTAGACCCCAACAATTTCACTTCCCTGATTCCAAATAGCAGGAAAATCCTACTTGGTGAAAGTCCCGGAACAGGTATTCCCATTGCCTCACAAGGTCATGGTGCCGGAGCCTTATTATTTGGAGAAGATGGGAGTCTATTGGTTTCCACCGGAGATGGCAATAGCCATAGCTGCTGCTATAACGGTGAGGGGCCGATACCAGCAGCGGGGTACG
>CAZKXG010000384.1:0-677 GCA_964556465.1 uncultured Cryomorphaceae bacterium
GATTGTTGGCGCAGCTTGGCTTTACTTGTCAAAAGCCGCTTTACCGTGCGTATCAAAGAGATCCAGAAGCAGTGGAGAAATGGAAAGAGGAAACCTTTCCGCAAATTCAAAAACGGGCCAAAAGGGAAGGCGCTGCCATCTTTTTCCAAGATGAGTCCGGGGTTCGATCTGATTTTCATGCGGGAAAAACCTGGGCGTTGAAAGGAAAGACTCCGATCATTGAAACTACGGGAGCAAGATTCGGTCTGAATATCATGGGAGCGATCTCTCCCAGAGGCGAAATGAACTTTATGATCATACATGGTTCAGTCCGTTCAGGTGAAATATGTGAGTTTCTAAAACGCCTGATGCGAGGACGGAGTCATAAGGTTTTTTTGATTTGGGATGGGCACCCCACTCATAAATCGAAACTCGTAAAAGAGTGCATAGCTTCATTTGACGGTCGTTTAGAAACATTTTTACTACCTTCTTATTCTCCCGATCTAAATCCTATAGAGCAGTTGTGGAACCATACGAAAGGTAACGGTACCGGCCGCAAGATCATCCATGGACCAGATCATCTTAAAAAGTGTGTTATCAATAAGTTGCGAAGCCTTCAAAAATTACCAAAGATAATTTCAGCACTCTTTAGACATCCCGACTGTAAGTATACTTTGGCTGCTGAAACGTCTAAATAA
>CAZKXG010000384.1:687-1656 GCA_964556465.1 uncultured Cryomorphaceae bacterium
AGCACCAATTGAAAACGGCAACCTGATTCTGAAATTTAGGCCCTTGGCAACTTAAACGATTGAAATATCAAAGAGTGATTTCGGGAATCTGATTATCTTGGACAGCTTTGAACCAATACATCAATTCGGCTGTACGCATCTAATGTGAAACGAGATAGTTTCTGAGTTTCATCAAATACGTTGACATTGATCCCAATGCTTTTCGCTTCGAAGCCAAGCTGGTTGATACGGTTTTCCAATGCGGCAGCGGCCTCGGTATTAATGTCTGCAATGACAATTTTCGCACCTTCAGACGCGAGCTGTTCGCATGTACACATGCCAATGCCCCCAGAACCTCCGGTTATAATAACAACCTTATCTCTCAATTTCATTTGTCATCCATTAGCTTTAATTAGAGCAACATGTCAGATCAACATACACCTTCATTTTTGATCACAACCAATGCGTCTCCGGCCACTGCTCCTTTCCCTTTCGAAAGGACAAACAATGGATTAATGTCAAGTTCGACTAGGTCAGGGCCAAGGCTGGCACCAAATTCCGAAACCTTCACAATGACATCAAGTAGCGCATCGACGTCTCGCTCCGGTTCGCCCCGAAAACCAGAAAGCAGTCGCGAGGTATGCAACATAGAGACCATTTCCCTCGCTTCCTCTCGATTCACCGGTGCCATACGCAAGGAAACATCTTTGAGCAACTCTACGAACACACCACCCATACCGACCATTACCATGGCGCCGAACTTGTCGCTCCACTTGAGGCCGACAATCATCTCCAGGGCATCCTCAACCATCCTTTCTACCAGTAGGCCCCGGATATTAGCTTGTGGGCAGTGTTCTTTTGCGTTGCTCATCAGCTGATCGAAGGCACTTTTGAGCTCTTTTTCATCTTTAATTCCCACCTGTACGGCGCCGGCATCGCTCTTGTGCAGAATGTCGGCAGAGTCGACCTTGGCGACTACTGGAAACCCTG
>CAZKXG010000385.1:0-1651 GCA_964556465.1 uncultured Cryomorphaceae bacterium
AAAAGTCGGGAGCGAAACATCAGAATATCAATGCTTAGCGTCTTGAATTGGTTGAGGCAAGAAATTATTTCGGGAACCTTTGAATAATACATAGAAAATACCGTTATTTGCACCCCACTTTTTACACCCTAAAGGACAGTAATCATGGCTAAAGCATGTGAACTTACGGGAAAGACAGCAATGGTTGGTAACAATGTTTCGTTTTCGAACAGAAGAACCAAGCGTCGCTTTAACCCGAATTTGATAAGAAAGAAATTTTACCTCGCAGAGGAGAAAAAATGGATCGAATTGACAATTTCGACTTCAGCTCTTCGCACGGTTAACAAGATTGGATTAGCCAAAGCTTTGAAAAGAGCGAAAGAAAAAGGCTATTACAACGGATAATAAGAGTAGAAATGGCAAAGAAAGGTAATCGCGTTCAAGTTATTTTGGAATGCACTGAGCACAAGGAGACGGGTATGCCCGGAACTTCTCGTTACATCACTACCAAGAATAGAAAAAACACTCCTGACAGAATGGAGCTCAAGAAGTACAATCCTATCTTGAAGAAAAAGACTGTCCACAAGGAGATTAAATAATACTGAGTCATGGCAAAGAAGACCGTAGCAACACTACAAACAGGTGGCGGAAAGAACCACTCAAAAGTGATTAAGATGGTAAAATCTAAATCAGGTTCTTACAGCTTTCGTGAAGAAATCGTTACCAACGACAAAGTGGGCGACTTCTTCAAAGAAGACAAGTAGTCCTCCATGTAATAATTTTACAAGCCTTTTTCCAAGATTCGGAAAAAGGCTTTTTGTGTTTTAATAGATCAAAGCATGGGAATCTTTAATTTTTTCTCAAAAGACAAGAAGGAAAAGCTTGACGAAGGTTTGGAAAAAACCAAGACAGGTCTGTTTTCGAAACTTACCAAAGCCGTCGCTGGAAAATCAAAGGTCGACGAAGAAGTACTCGATGACCTCGAAGAGATTCTCATCTCTTCGGACGTTGGAGTGAATACAACGCTAAAAATAATCGAGCGCATCGAAGAACGTGTCGCCAAAGACAAGTACCTGGGCACATCTGAGCTTGACAAGATTCTCCGCGAAGAGGTAGCCGCTTTACTCGAAGAAAATAATTCGGGTGAGGCCACGGAATATACCGTACCGGATACTCGCAAACCTTATGTAATCATGGTGGTGGGAGTAAATGGAGTGGGAAAGACAACCACCATCGGTAAGTTGGCCTATCAGTTCAAGAAGATCGGTAAAAAAGTAGTGTTGGGAGCTGCGGATACTTTCCGCGCGGCAGCAGTGGATCAATTGATCATCTGGTCTGAAAGAGCAGGTGTTCCCATTGTGTCCCAAGGAATGGGAGCTGATCCTGCATCCGTTGCCTTCGATACATTGCAGTCTGCGGTCAAACAGGAAGCCGATGTTGTACTCATCGATACGGCAGGAAGACTCCACAACAAGGTGAACTTGATGAACGAATTGACTAAAATCAGGCGCGTGATGGATAAGGTTGTTCCGGGTGCACCACACGAAGTACTTCTGGTATTGGACGGAAGTACAGGTCAAAACGCTATAGAGCAAGCGCGTCAGTTCACAAAAGCCACCGAGGTAACGGCATTGGCATTGACCAAGATTGATGGTACTGCCAAAGGTGGAGT
>CAZKXG010000386.1:0-1648 GCA_964556465.1 uncultured Cryomorphaceae bacterium
ATGGAACAAATGTAACGGCCTTAGACACGTCACTAGGTGCCATTGAAACCTGCAAACTAAGGGGAGTGAAGAATCGCATACATTCAGAAATAATCACTTTTGTAGGCCAACGTTTTGACACGTTGCTTCTGCTCATGAACGGCGTAGGCATTGCGGGGACCCTGGAAGGGTTGAACATTCTGTTCGACCATCTTAGAACGCTTTTGAATCCTGGCGGACAAATCATTTTAGACTCAAGCGATATCATTTATATGTTCGATACAGAGGAAGACGGAGCATATTCGCTTCCCTTTAGCGGTTCTTACTACGGGGAAGTCAGGTTTCGGATGGAGTATAAGAAAAAAATAAGCGAACCTTTCGATTGGCTTTATATTGATTACGATACACTACAAAAAGTGGCCCACGCGCACCGTTTTACCTGTGAACTTGTAAGTCAGGGCGAACATTACGACTATTTAGCAAGAATTACATCGAAATAACACCGGACGCTCTAATTTTTGCGTTATCTTGAAAAAGCTTTATATCGAAAAATGAAAAAGACATCCAAAATACTTTTGTTCAGCTGTTTCGTTTTGATTCTGTTAGGATGTTCGAAGAATTCCGATGACCCTTCAGCTCCCATTGACAAAACGGCAAACTTATTGGGTACCGGCGATTCGGCCAACGATCTACTTTCGAACGATAAATTTACAAGGTTGAAAATCGAGATTGCGTACGTTACGGGTTTCAGACCAACGAACGCCGCGATGAGCAACTTTGTAGACTACATTAGACAACATACGTTCAAGCAAGACATTGAGTTAGTCTATACCGAATTGGATTCTCCGGAAGAAGAAACACTCACCCTTCAAGAAATAGCCGAACTTGAGTCGGACAACAGAACGGTTTATAATGATGATCAAACTTTGGGCGTCTATATTTACTTTGCAGATGCCCCTTCTGACGATGATGATGAAGACGAAGGTCTAGTAACCTTAGGTGCGGTTTATCGAAATACCACAATGATAATCTATGAGGAAACCATTAGAAGATTTGCTTCTCTAAGTAATTTTATTACGGTAGCCGATATTGAGAATGCTACGATCAATCACGAATTTGGTCACCTTTTTGGATTGGTAAACCTCGGCACCGATCAAGTTAACGAGCATGAAGACCCTGAAGCTGAAAGTCACTGTATCGTGCCGGGCTGCCTAATGAGGGCTGAATTACAATTCAACCCTTCAAGACTATCTAGCGCAATTGCTGCAAAAAGCGTCGAGACGAGCGACTTAAAACCTGCCTGCTCTCTTACTGGGCAGAGCGTATTAAAAATGTTAGAACGTAAAAGCGCCAAAGGTCAACGCATTGCACCAGATCTGGATGCAGAATGTGTTCTCGACCTGCAGGCCAATGGTGGTAGGTAAAAGCATTGAATGATGCATCTCAATCAGAATCAATGAATATTTCGCACCGAAAACCATATATAGCTTGCACTCTCTGAACTTTATCCCGATACTGAAGACAGGATAGCGACTTTAAATAGACAGCTACAAGAATAAAGGAGAGTCCCTTTTCTTTTGAAGAAGTAAAATAAATGTTTTTAGGGTTTCGAGTTTGAAGAATTTCATTTGAAGCCCCCTTGTTTAAAAACACACGCGAACCAATTAAT
>CAZKXG010000387.1:0-1645 GCA_964556465.1 uncultured Cryomorphaceae bacterium
GAGAAAGGTTTGATATTTTCATGAAGCAAAACCTGCTTGATCCATTAAACATTCAAGGGGGATTCAATACTTCAGAATTGGAAGAAATACAAAATGTGGCGGTACTATACCGCGACAACATTCCGCAATCGGACGATTACAATGGTCAAAATCCCGCACCGATTATTTCGGAGAACTATACTCCCGGAACCAACGGAGCTCTTTTCGCTCCCCAAGGTGGTCTTAGGTGTACGCTCGAAGATCTAATGGATTTTGCCACAATGCTATACAACGAAGGAACGTTTGAAGGAAATCAAATCCTAAGTCCTCTAGCCATTCAAGAAATGACGAACACGCAGTGGGATTACAGCGGGTCGAATGGAGACAACTACTTTGGCCTCTTCAATCGCTGGGGCTTGGGGCTGCATCACAGCGGAGCTAACGGAACTTCAGATAAAGTTGTTTCAAATGAAATCCTACTCGGACACCCGGGAGAAGCATATGGCTTAATCAGCGATCTATACTTTCATCAGGAGACGGGTTATACCATTGCTTTTATTACCAACGGTTACAGCTCGGGAGGGGGCTATGCCTTTGGTGAAGAGTCAATCTACTATTTACCGGAAGAGCAAGCCTTTGCTTTGGCTGAATCGCTATTCTGGAACGCCTGTGCTACGCTAAGCGTAACATCAGCATCCCCGGTGAATACATGCGAAGGGGTCTATTACGACAGCAACTCAAATTCGCTTATCATCCCTGAGAACCTTTACGAATCTCGACTCGAAGTTTTCAATCTGACCGGGCAAAAGGTATTGGACCAAACCACCATTGGAGGAAATATACCAATATACAAAACCGATAACAGCGTAAATATCCTCCACATTTCGGATGGAATCCAATCGTGTAGCCATAAAATAATGACAGGGCTCTAGTTTGAGTCAAACTTGCCGGACTGAGGATTAGTAGGTTTTTATAACCTCAATACGCAGACGATGGAATCTTATTTTTTGTCTTGGGAAGTAGGCTCGGATCTGACTTAATTAGGTTTTAGGATATAACCCTGGTATTCCAACTGAGGTACATCGTGGCGATCTCACCGAAGGTAATTACAGCGAGCCGATGGGTCTGTGACGAGAAGACGACTTTTCGAAAAAAAATTGACAAAAAGCTACGAATCTCACCTTTGCAATCGTCTGAAACGACTGAGGGGTGATGATCTATTGCGACGAAGCCAGGAGCCAGCGCTTTGTAATGCTGAAATACGCTGAAGGTGAAAACTTACAACTTTTCAAAAACGAGGATAATATTCATGCCCACAGAGTTTTGGTGGCCATTTTACAAGTAGTCCTACTTAAAAAGGGAATGAACGAGGACATAAAAATTGCCTCGAAGAATTCACGATGGAAAATATTTAATTTGGTGAATGGAAAATTCCGAATTTGATCAAGCGAGTTCAACTAAAGCGGAAGAGCCTGCATCCAAGGACCAAAAATCACGTTGGATAAAGAGAATTATCACCTTAGCATTTGGTATCGTAATCTGGCATCTTCCTATCCCTTGGGATTTGACACCAGACGCCTGGCATTTGTTTGCCATTTTTATAACAGCCATCGTAGCTGTTTTAATTGATGCCCTGTCCATTTTCACTGCCTCCGTTATCGCATTG
>CAZKXG010000388.1:0-1225 GCA_964556465.1 uncultured Cryomorphaceae bacterium
CCATCGCGGAGATTATCAGCCGTCATTTACTGGAAGTGGGCTTCCACCACAATTTTGCTCCTGTATGTGATTTGAGTCCGCAGAACGAGGCCATCAAAAACCGCAGTTACGGCAGCGATCGCGACCATGTGGTGGCTATGAGTAGGGCCTTTATCGAATCAAGTCAAGAAATGGGTATCGTGGCTACAGCCAAACACTTTCCAGGACACGGACTTGTAAAAGGAGACACACACAAGAAATCAGTATACATAGACGGCGAATTAAAAGAAATAGATGTGTATCCACCGCTTATCGAAGCTGGGGTAATTTCAATTATGGTCGCTCACATTACCGTAAGGAATAATGAAAAGTATGGCACCGATGGATTGCCGTCCAGTTGCTCTCGTACGATTGTGAATGACTTGCTGAAAGAAGAACTGGGTTATGAAGGATTGATAGTAACAGACGCACTCAACATCATGAAAGCCGTTACCATCATAGACAATGCTCCTCTTTTGGCTTCAAAAGCCGGCTGCGATGTGCTCCTTATGCCCATAGACGAAAAGGAAACAATTGACTCGATACTATCTGAGATGGACCAAGACGCTGACTACAAAAAACAAGTCCACGAATCGGTGAGGAAGATCTTAAGGCTAAAGATCTGTTTGGGGTTATTGAATTAATGAAAAACTAGACCTTAGCGCGAAACGACCACTTTCTTCGTCGCGATGCCTTGATCAGTAGTAATTCTAAGTAGGTATATACCATTTGGGAGACCTTCAACTTCGATGGTGTTTCCATTGTTTCCCGCTTCTTCGCGAATCCGCTTCCCAAAGGTGTCCAGCACTTCGTAACGAGTGACTTGCAGGTCAGTATCTACTCTGATTTCGGTAGTTGCGGGGATGGGATAAAGATTGATTTGGTTTTCAATCGCCAAATCAGCCACCGAAAGAAAAGGGGATAGGTCCACACAGCCTCCGTCATTGTCGCGGTTTATGTCAATATCCATATCAGGCTGAGTCACGAAAACGCAAGCTTCTATCGGCGGATTTTCTTCCCCACCTGTAAATAAGAACCCTTCAACACCCGAAAAAAGAACAGTTATTTCGTCACCGTTCCCCACTTCTTCATTCACCTGTAAATGACCGATCTCAGGTACACAAATACCAATTCCATCGATGTAGTTGAGGTAAAACGCTTGAACCGGAAAGGTTCCGTTATTTCTTACCGTTACCCATAAATCAGT
>CAZKXG010000388.1:1235-1645 GCA_964556465.1 uncultured Cryomorphaceae bacterium
AGCTCAAGGAGAACTCATCCGATGATGTCACGACGGCATTTTCGACTGCCAGTTCGGTTATTTCCAAGTCTGAACCCCACAATTGGGAAGCACCACCATGAGTAGTAGCGCGATATGCAGCGTATTCATGCCTGAGATTGTAGAAAGAATACTGCTCGGAAACTTTTGCGCCCGTTAAGAAAATTCCATCTGTATTTGCAGACATTTGAGTGGGATCAAGTCCTTGTATATTCGCGAATTCATTTTGGCTGATCGTCTCACCCTCATTGGAAATAATGATGATATCTTCTCCCGTGTAGAGTGCAAAGCCTCCTTCAAACTCGCTCATTAAACCCAAACCTGCCTCTACCCCAGTGCTACCAAGCAAGTCGAGTTGGGTATTGTAGATAAATACCTCATTTCCTATTATT
>CAZKXG010000389.1:0-1630 GCA_964556465.1 uncultured Cryomorphaceae bacterium
TGGAAATAGCCTTTGAATCCAAATGCATTCGCTTAATTTGCGAGAAAAAAATGGAAGGTATTGACAAACTTGGCCCTGAAGTTGCCGGACATCTTAGGAGACGGCTAGCGGATTTACATGCTGCTACTTGTGGTAATGACATCATTGCTGGCAACCCTCAGAAGACGGAGAGCGGGACAATGGTTATCAACTTGTCTGGAGGCTTTAGATTAATTATTGCTCCTAATCACGTAAAAAAGCCAATCAACGATTCAGGGGAAGTTAATTGGATTAAGGTAAGCCGAATTAAGGTTCTGAGAATCGAAAAGATGGAGGTTTGAAAATGAGTATTCTGTCCAGTGAGTTTCAGCCTGACTGGTATTCATCTCCAGGAGACACTATCCTGGATATTCTTTCGGAGCGAGAGATACCTATACTAGAGTTTTCAGAACGTATGGGTCAAACACTGGACGCAACAAAAAATCTACTTGAAGGCAATTCATCAATTACCATATCAGTAGCGAAAAGGCTTCATGAAAATCTTGGTGCTTCAGTAGAGTTTTGGATGAATCGAGATTTTCAGTATCACCAAGGTGTGGCGAAAATAAAGAGAGAGCTGGCGACAAAAGAATGGGTAGCCCAACTTCCAGTTAAAGATATGATGAGTTTTGGATGGCTTCCTTCATGGACCGATGACTTTGATTTAAGCAAAGCGTGTCTAGAATATTTTAATGTACTTGATTTAGATTCATGGACATCAAGATATTCAGAGCTTTATGCATTTAGAACATCTCCATCGTTTAAATCTAATTTTGCAGCAGTCGCCGCTTGGCTAAGGCAGGGTGAGATTCAGGCAGAAAATATTGACTGCAACAATTGGAATCGAGAGGGTTTTCGAGACTCCCTCTCTCAAATTCGTGAATTAACCCGACTTAAAGATCCTAAACAATTTCTACCAAAATTAGAAAAAATTTGCTCAGCGGCTGGAGTAGCAGTCACTATTGTTCGTGCTCCTAATGGATGTCGAGCCAGCGGAGCAACAAGATTCATTTCTTCTACAAAAGCGTTATTGCTGCTGAGCTTTCGTCATCTTAGCGATGATCATTTTTGGTTCACTTTTTTTCATGAGGCAGGACATCTTGTACTACATAGTGACAAAAGACTTTTTCTTGAAGAGGAAAATACATTTTCTTCTAGGGAAGAAGACGAGGCAAACCGATTTGCTGAAGGTATATTAATACCTGACGAGTTCCGTTCCGAGTTCTTCTCTCTCCCTATACAGTCAAAAGATGTAATCAAGTTTGCACGAAAGATAGGTGTTTCACCTGGAATCATTGTAGGCCAACTACAACATTTTCAACGAATAAGTTTTAGGCAATTAAATAGCTTGAAAAGGCGCTACCAATGGAAAGAGTAGTTGTATCTGTTCATTAGCATTTTAGGGCTTCAAGCGTGGGTTGGCTTGATAGCTCGCCGTGTGTAAGGCGTCGCTTGCTGTAAAGCAGATTCCACCCATTGGAATTTAACGTCAGCATCCATGCGGTCTTATGGGTGTGATGTGCCAGGAATCGTGTGGTTACTGGAAAGTAAGCCCTGTCGGTGCAGAACAAGCCGCATGAATGCTGGTGAACAGACAGTTACCAGTAGTTTA
>CAZKXG010000390.1:0-1590 GCA_964556465.1 uncultured Cryomorphaceae bacterium
CCCTCCTATTCCGCCTTGTGGAGGAAAAGAATAAGCCACAATCAGGATGCGCTTCAATCCGCTCATTTTCTGATTTGCTCTACCAGTTTTGAGGTGCTGTAGCCATGACTCCTGTCGATGTAGACGATTCGCTTGATGGCATCACCAGCCGTAATAGGCTTGCCTTCATAATCGTCTCCGAGAAAACGAACGTCGTAATTTCCAGTCGACATAATTTCCGTCAGCTCTTCCTCGGTTTGGTAATCGATAATTTCATCGACGTACTTAATCGATTCGAGCACCATGCGGCGCTCTTCCAAAGTAAAAAAAGGCTTGCGTTTGCCCGGATTGATGGCTTCGTCAAAATTTTCGGAACGATTCAGCGCTACGGTGAGGTGATCGCAATGCTTCTTGCAATCGCGCAACATGAGCACGTGTCCGGGATGGTACAAATCGAAAACTCCGCACGCAAAACCTCGAATCATCCCAGTACCGATTTGATGTATGATTCCAGATCGTATTCAGGCTCCCAGCCCATCACTTCTTTGGCTTTGCTCACATCGGCATAGGTAATTTCCGCTTCTCCTTCCCTTTTGGGAATGAATTCGTAATCATCCGAAATCATTTGCGCCAATTCCAGCACTGAGATCGTTCCCGAAGCTCCGATATTGAAAGCCGTATTGAGTTTTTCGGGATGCACCGCCGCCATGTAGTTGGCTTTCGCTAAATCGTAAACATGAATGAAGTCGCGTTTCTGCGAGCCATCACCCGTGATCAACAGCGGTTGATTTTGCTCCTTTCGGTAAAGAAAGATTCCCACTACCGAACTATAAGCATTGAACTTATTTTCGGGGTTGAAACTGCGCGGACCGAAAGGGTTGAAATACCGCAAATGGACAAAGTCCAAGGGATATCGCGTCGCGAGCATTTCAAAGTATTTTTCGCCTTCGTACTTCTGAAAAGCATATGGACTCAGGCAATCTACCTTTTCCGATTCAGGAGTTGGGATCAGATCAGGCGTACCGTAGATGGCGCTTGACGAACTATTGACGAACCTCGGAAAGTGATTGTCAGCGATCATGAGTTCCACGAGGTGAATGGAAGCTAAAAGGTTTTCTTTGATGTGCTCCGTCACCAACTCAAAGCTGGGTTGGATTCGCGGAAGCGCCGCCAAGTGAAAAATGGTATCGTATGGCTTTAAAGTCTTGAGATCAAAGAGGGAGGACTCGATCAAATTAAAACGTGCATTGTCCAGGTTCTCCGACACGTTTGAGCGACGACCCGTGCTGAAATTGTCAATTCCATCGATCTTCCAATCGGTTTTTTCCAAAAGATAATCGAGCAAATTGGAGCCGATAAATCCGGCTACACCTGTAATAAGAACTTTCTTCATTGGGCGATTTCATCTAGGATGACGTGGAGAATCACTTGGTGGTAACACTCTACGATTCCGTAATTTTCAACTGTAGTTTGAAAGTTGACATTACCCATCTGAGAGAGCTTATTGTCTTTCTTAAACCCTGAAAGCGTCATCACCTTTCCGCCCTTGGCTTTATGGGCATTAACCGCGTTTAGGATATTCGCCGATTCGCCCGAAGAGCTAATCGCCAC
>CAZKXG010000391.1:0-392 GCA_964556465.1 uncultured Cryomorphaceae bacterium
CCAACATCCATTGAAAAGGATATACTGACAAGGCAATACCGTGAAGAGAAAGCCTATTTTTCTGAAACGCCTTTGGCAGCACAAAAATTTTTGCAAATCGGTGCTAAAAAACCAGCTTCTGATATTCCGATTACCGAAACCGCAGCCCTGGCGCGTGTGGCCAATACAATTCTGAATTCGACAGAGGCCTATTACAAAAACTAGAACAATGAAGTACGATAAAGACATAGAAAAGGCGTTATACAAACAAGGTCGCCGTGATTTTCTAAGAACTACAAGTCGCGGACTCGGTAGCCTTGCTTTGGGCAGCCTGATTTTACCCGATGTATTGGCTTCGCCCCAAAAAGGAAAAACCATGCCTGACATTTCGAATGGAGGCGGCAAATTATCCA
>CAZKXG010000391.1:402-1589 GCA_964556465.1 uncultured Cryomorphaceae bacterium
TTACATCACACACCTCGAGCAAAGCGAGTGATTTACCTTTTTCAAAGCGGTGGGCCTAGCCAGTTTGAATTGTTCGATTATAAACCAGAATTGATGAGACGATGGGGAGAAGAAATACCCGATTCGGTAAGAGGCGGTCAAAGGGTTTCTGGAATGTTGGCCTCCCAATCAAGTTTTCCGTTGGTCGGTTCAAAATTCAACTTTCAACAGCATAAAACTACAGGAGGTCACTATAGTGAATTGATGCGATATACCTCTGACATAGCAGAAGATATCTGTATGATCAATTCAATGCATACCGATGCTATTAATCACGAGCCAGCGGTAATCTTTATGCAAACAGGATCACAGCAAGTAGGAAGGCCAAGCATAGGTTCTTGGATGAGCTATGGTCTTGGAAGTTCAAATGAGAATCTGCCTTCTTTCATCGTCATGTTATCCAAAGGAAAGAGCGATACCCAGAGCTTGAACATGCAATCTTGGAACAGTGGCTTCTTACCTTCACACCATCAGGGGGTACGTTTCCGGTCAGGAGTAGACCCTGTTCTATACCTTAGTAATCCGGACGGGATCGACCAAAATCGACGTAGATCTGAACTCGATTATTTAACGGAACTGGAAGCGGAGCAGAAAAAGGTTTGGGGCGATCGCGAAATCGATTCAAAGATCAGTCAATATGAAATGGCGTACCGAATGCAAAGCAGCGTTCCTGAAATAGCGGATCTTTCCGATGAGCCCGACTACATCTTCGACATGTACGGTGCCGATTCCCGTATTCCCGGCACCTACGCCTATAACTGTTTAATGGCCCGCAGACTGGCCGAACGAGATGTAAGTTTTATTCAATTATATCATATGGGTTGGGACCAACATGGCAACTTGCCCAAAGATATCGTTAAAATGGCCGGCTCTACCGATCAAGCTTCCGCTGCCTTGGTCAAAGATTTAAAGCAAAGAGGACTGTTAGAAGACACCTTGGTAGTTTGGGGTGGTGAATTCGGGCGTACAAGTTTCTCCCAAGGAAAGCTGACACGAGACAATTATGGTCGAGACCACCATCCAAGATGTTTTAGTACTTGGATGGCCGGCGGAGGAGTAAAGGGCGGAACGGTATATGGTAAAACCGATGACTTTGGATATAACATTGCCGAAAATCCGGTTCATGTACATGATTTTCAGGCTACCTT
>CAZKXG010000392.1:0-1582 GCA_964556465.1 uncultured Cryomorphaceae bacterium
GATTATTCGCGGCCATCTAAAGAAGAATATCGGATGACCATAATATCTATTTGTACCTCAAAAAAGTGTCCAAGTGATTGTAAAACATTCCACTCAAGGTAGAAATCATCACATGATCGTCATAGACACAAATAGAAGTGATCTCATTTCCTTCGAGACCGTTATTTTGCAGCTCTATGGCCGATAGCTGTTCGTTTTCCAATTGAACATGGTAGAGATTACTATTTTGGTATCCGATGAGATGACCTGCGATATCCACGAAATTCAATTTTGCGAAGTCTTCGCTTATAAGGCCTTGTTCTACCCAGCTGTCTCCGTCATCGGTCGATCTGTAAAGATTGGAGTTGTTTAAACCATAAAGGTCGCCTTCCAAGCGAAATATGCGATTGACCTTCACACTGGTCACTCTAACAAGGTCATTGTTCTGATCGATCTTGTGAGTTGCATTCGTCGAAGAAATAAAGATCATATCCTCAACGGTATTCAAATTGGTTAGAGATCCATCCGAAGCGTCTAATTTAAGTCTGTCAACAGATAGGATCGATGGAACCTTAATAACTGCATTTCCTTCTAGTGCCATTTGAAAAAGGAAAAAATGAGGTGTGAGGGAAATTGAACTTGCCCCCTCATATACAAAGTATGGTAAGAGGCACTGCAACTTATCATTCAAAACTATTGCATTACCCGCTGTAAAGCCGCGAATATCGAAACGTGCAAATGTCGAGTCAATTTCGGCCAGATCGACCAGCAAACGGCACTGAGGTTCCAATGGAAGTTGTGTGTATTGAAAACTGATTATTGGATCGTCTACAAAGAATGATTGATCTCCTACTAAACTGATAAAAAGGTCGGGGCTGACGGGCAAGCGATTGAAAACAGGATTTAAAAAATCCAATAAGTAGTGATCTATTGGATCTGAGATGGAGTTTCTTATAATCGAAATTCGATTGTGGCCTAAAACATAAAGGTTCATGCCATCAGTACTCATATTGTTCAAAATACTTCGCGTATTCAGAAATCCATCGTGCTTACTCCAGCCGGATCGATCGTTAAGCTCAATTGTTTCATCATCTTTTGAGCAGCCATTTAGCAAAAAAATCGAGATGCAAAATATAATCAACTGAGCCTTCATCTTTTCGTATTTCAATCAAAATTACTTTATTCAATATTACCCTCGTATTAAGAATTCGCTATGAGGAATGAGCTGCCGAAGAAACGCTACCCTGCAGCAGAATCCTTCAATCTGATTTTGTTGATTCATTTTATCATGTACATCATTGGGAAAACCAGCCTCATTTATTGTACTTCGAATACGGAGAAAAGGAGCTTGATTTTTGACCAAAGCCATTGGAAAACTACCTTTGCAACCATGTCACTCCGCCAAGATTTCCTCGACTTACAAGCCCAAACATCCCCGTACCCCATTGGGGTAGAGGTGAGTCACGCTGAGGGCTGCTATATTTACGATACGACAGGGAAAAGCTACTTGGATATGATCTCGGGAATCGCGGTGACGAATGTTGGCCATCGCCACCCATTGGTGGTAAATGCCATTAAAGACCAAGTGGATAAATACCTCCAT
>CAZKXG010000393.1:0-1526 GCA_964556465.1 uncultured Cryomorphaceae bacterium
ACATCAGAAAGTTGAAAGTACATGCTCTTGCACCGTGGTGGCAAACATGGTGGGCGTATGGACTATATGCAGTGATCATCTTAACATCCATCATCGTGTTATACCGGTTCCAGCTAAAGCGGACCAATGAAAAGCGTGAGGCACAGCGACTCTTAGAGCTGGATAGTGTCAAGTCGAGGCTATTCACCAATATTACGCATGAGTTCCGCACCCCCATCACGGTCATATCGGGAATGGCGAGTATGATAGAAGGCCAAGAAGAGTACACACAAACCATCCGTAAGAATGCAGATAATCTCTTGCAGATGGTCAACCAGATTTTAGACTTATCGAAGCTCGAAGCCAATAAGCTGGAAATAAAGTACAAGCACGGAAACCTTGTTGAGTATATGCACTACTTGACGGAATCCTTGAATGGCACGGCCATTCAACAAGATAAACAATTGGTGTTCCATTCAGATCCCGAGGAGATCAATATGGATTACGATGAGTCAAAAATTCGGCACATTCTCTACAATCTCCTTTCTAACGCTCTAAAATTTACCACTTCAGGCGATCGGATTGAGGTCTCTTTAAGCAAGACGGAGGACAACCAACTCTCGGTCGAAGTCCGCGATACGGGTATCGGAATTTCAAGTGAAAAGCTGCCCCATATTTTCAATCGTTTTTACCAGGCCGATGACTCCTCCACCAGGGCGGCAGAAGGAACGGGTATCGGACTTTCACTTTGCTACGAGCTCGTTAAATTGTTGGATGGGCAAATGGAAGTTGAATCAGAAGAAGGTATGGGTAGCACATTTCGTTTCTCTCTTCCCATTTATAGTGAATACGCTCAAGGAGAATATGAGCCTTTTTCGCAAACCATACCTGAAGCTGTTGACAGGCAGATACCGAATAATTCGTCGGAAAAGGAAACAGCCGAAAAGCCACTGCTACTACTGATCGAAGACAATTATGAGATTGTCCGGTTCATCGAATTACTCCTCGATGAATCGTATACTATCGTTCACGCCGAAAACGGAGCAATTGGAATCGAGGCGGCTATTTCCAAGATACCCGATATCATTATCAGCGATGTGATGATGCCTATGAAGAATGGCTATGAAGTGACTGAGCATTTAAAGAATGATATGCGTACCAGTCATATTCCCATTATTCTGCTCACGGCCAAATCTACGCAGGCTGATCGCAATGTCGGTCTCGAAAAAGGTGCCGACGCCTATCTGCACAAGCCTTTCGATAAAGGAGAATTGCAGATCAGGCTTCGAAAGCTCATTGAATTGAGGAGTTTGCTGATCAGCAAGTTCAAAAGTCTGGAAGAGTCTGATGAGAAGGGGGACGAGCTGGAAAACAGATTTTTGTACGAGGTAAAGCAAGCTGTCTTGGAGAACTTAGACAATTCAGAATTCAAAGTAGAAGACCTCGAAAATGCTGTAAAATTGAGCAAGATGCAGCTCTACCGAAAGCTAAAAGCCCTTACGGGAATGAGTCCGACCTTAGTTGTTCGAGATCTTCGTCTTGCCGAG
>CAZKXG010000394.1:0-1514 GCA_964556465.1 uncultured Cryomorphaceae bacterium
TTGCTGATGGGCTTAATCCTGAAGAATGCAATCAACCGGATCGCGGCGGAGGCCTTCACGCTCCGCCCCACGCTCGGCAGGCCGTTGGGATAAATGGTGTAATCGGCCACCACGGAGCTATATTCGACCACTTTCTCATCGTGGTAATTGATGTAATCGTATCGCACTACCAGGACATCCTTTCGTACCTCGGCTTTAGGGTACTTCTTTACAAACTCGCCAAAGCTGAGTCCGTTCTTCAAATCCTTTTTGGCGCCTTTGAGATCGCCCTCCGCCAGGCTAATGTAATGCGCCCTACCCTGCTGCTTGGAAAGGTAGGTTTTATCCAACTCACACATCTTAAACTTGAGGTTTAGTGAGTCGACGATAAACGCAAGTTGATGCATGGTGGTATCGCTGTAAATCAACCCATTCTCATGAATGGTAAACTCTCCTGATTGAGCTTTTAGTGCACCTGAACTGAAGCAGAGCGCCAGGTATATTACCAACTTTTTCATAATTGAGGATTTAGGAATTCAACGCTTTTAATACAGCGATTATGATGCCCCGCCCTCACGTATATGCAGGGTGTTTTAGGACCGGTTGGTTTTGCGAAAGGAATGGTGGGTCTTTAAGTTCTTAATGAATGTAAGCCATTCTGTATTCCGACATGTGCTTCATTTCTTCCAGTGACTCGAACTCCTCAAACTCAGATTTGGGCGTGGCATGCATGGAAATACTCGGAGATAAAACGTCCGTATATACTTCGGTATCGCGGTAATACATGGTTGCCATACGACGGTCAGCATAAGAGATATACCACCAGCTGACGATCGGAAGCTATAGATTCTTAATCAAAGTTATTTGCAGAGTATCTTTAGTTTTCATCATTCATTTTCAAGTCACCCATGATAGACTTTGCTTGAACATAGCCCTCCTCAATTGGCTCTCCGTTAATTAGTCGCTCGATTTCATACGGCTGGGTAGAGAAGGCACTATTCTCTTCCATAAGCTGATCTACCAATTGACGCCATTCTATATACGCACTGTCTTTTTTTTGGATTAAGACATCTTGATAGATTGAAGCCCAAGTGCTTCTCATTCTTTCATCCCATCTATTGATAATAGTGGTGAAAAACATGGCATTTACATTATTGATGTTCATTTCTTCTTTGGTCTCGATTAATTCCCTTCTCGCACCTCTGGAACACATCTCAGCCACATCAAATAACAATTGAGTCACTTTCAATTCAATAGAATCCTCGGAGAGTATACAAGAGCAGTTTTTGCAAAAAATAGGTGCTAAATAAGCTTTATCGTCTCCAATGCGCTTTTTAATTTTTCTTGAACGATGCGATTTCGGAATGTCTACAATCCCTTCAAGTTGGATATTCGGAGACATTTTAAGGCCATACTTATTATTGAATTTGATACAATCGGCATCTGTTTCGGATTGAAAGTGTGAATAGTTGACTTCAACATCGGGTTGCCAATACAAATTGTTCTCATTTTCTACCTCAAAATAGTCTTGGCCT